>NZ_JASJHV010000105.1:0-72252 GCF_037625555.1 Lacinutrix sp. | reverse complement strand
CAGACGTTCAGAATTTAAAATATTAAGTGGTGGACCAAAAGCTAAATAAAAACACACAAAAATAAATCAGTTTAACCAACTAATTTAAACCACAAAAAAAGCCGCAACTGATGTTGCGGCTTTTTTATTATTTAATCTTGTTACCATTTTTATCTAAAAAATGATATTCTAAATATGTGTAAGCATCTCTAGGTTGTATTTTGACCCATTTTTTGTGTTCAAAAAACCATTTTGAACGAATAGATGGAAAACCTTTAGTTAAAAAGGCTGCTATAAAAGGATGTGTGTTTAAAGTTATCTTTTTATAGTCTTTTTTTAATAATATCTCTAAATCATGATTGATTTTAGATAAAATTCCTATTGGAGCTTCAACCTCTGCACCACTATTGCCGTCAGGATTTTCCTCTCTGGTTTTAATGTTCATTTCGGGTCTTACTCTTTGTCTTGTAATTTGAATCAATCCAAACTTACTTGGAGGTAATATTTTGTGTTTTGCTCTATCATCTTTCATTTCATCACGAAGATGATTGTATAGTGCTTTTCTGTTTTCAGCTTTATTTTGATCGATAAAATCTACTACTATAATTCCTCCCATATCTCGAAGGCGAAGCTGTCTAGCAACTTCAGTAGCAGAAATCATATTAACTTCTAAAGCTGTTTCTTCTTGTGAATTAGCTTTATTAGATCTATTTCCACTGTTAACATCAACAACATGCAATGCTTCTGTGTGCTCTATAACTAAATAAGCGCCTTTAGCCATTGAAACCGTTTTTCCAAAAGCGGTTTTAATTTGTCTGTCAACTCCAAATTTTTCAAAAATAGGAGTATTAGATTGATGTAGTTTTACTATTGATTCTTTGTTAGGTGCAATTTCCTGCACATAATCTTTAATTTGAATATAAAGCGATTCGTCATCTACTTGAATACCTGTAAACGAGTCGTTAAAAATATCTCTTAATATTGAAGAGGCTTTATTTAACTCGGCATGTACTTTAGAAGGATGATGTGCTTTATTCAATTTTTTACACATTGCGGTCCAACGACCTAGCAAATTCTGTAAATCTTTGTCTAATTCGGCTACTTTTTTGCCTTCGGCTACTGTTCGAACAATAATACCAAAACCTTTTGGTGTAATACTTTTAACCAAACGTTTTAATCTGTCTTTTTCGCCTTTGTCTTCTATTTTTTGTGAAATAGAAATTCTATCACTAAAAGGTACTAGAACTATGAATCTACCAGCTATAGAAAGCTCAGAGCTTATTCTTGGGCCTTTTGTAGATATTGGTTCTTTTACTATTTGTACCAACATTGATTGATTAGACTTTATAACATTGGCAATTTTGCCATCTTTGTCTATATCTTTTTCAAATTGGTAATCTTTTAGTGAAAAGTCATTTAATTTACCTGTGCTTACACGTTTTGTGAATTGTAAAAGAGAAGATATTTTTGGGCCTAAATCGTGATAATGCAAAAATGCATCTTTCTCGTAACCTACATTTACAAATGCAGCATTTAGTCCAGGAACAGCTTTACGTATTTTGGCAATAAACACATCACCAACAGCAAAATTGTTACTATCTTCTTCCTTATGTAATTCAATAAGTTTTCCATCTTTTAATAAGGCAAAATCAACACCGTCAGAATTAGATCTGATAATCAATTCTTTATTCATACTGTTAATTTTAATCTATTATACACGAAGTATAACAGATGGATTATACATTATTCTACTTGGTAAATTTTACCAAGTAGGATGTCTTATGTAAATAAGACATTCACAGGATTTTTAATAAAAATCCGAAGAACTTATACTACACGCAAGGTTTTACGTGATAATAGTTAAGTTCGTTTTCAAAGAACATTGTTTTTAACAAATCAAAAAAGTAGTTATAAAAACTACTTTTTTGAATTATTTTTTCTTTTTATGACGATTAGCGCGTCTTCTTTTTTTACGCTTATGCGTTGCAACCTTGTGTCTCTTTCTTTTTTTACCGCTTGGCATAAGATGTCTGGTTTTAAATTAATAATTCGTTTTATGTTGTAAATTACTTTACGTCAACATTAGTTTTTACACCTTCTACAAAAACTTTTGCAGGTTTAAATGCTGGTATATTGTGTGCTGGTATTTTAATAGTTGTATTTTTTGAAATATTTCTACCTGTTTTCTCAGCTCTAGTTTTTATGATAAAACTTCCAAAACCACGTAAATAAACATTATCTCCACCTTCTAAAGATGTTTTTACTTCTTCCATGAATGTTTCTACGGTCGCTTGAACGTCTCCTTTTTCAATTCCTAATTTCTCAGAAATTTTTGATACTAAATCAGCTTTAGTCATTGTCTTTCTCTTGTTTTGTTATTACTATAATTAAGGGTTGGCAAATATAGGAATTAAATATTCAATATTTCAAACCTAATTCATTAAAATTTAATAGGATAAAGAATTACTTTTGTTGGCGAATCTTATCAATTAAATGGATATAACAGAAAAACTAATTAGCTGGTACTTAGTTAATAAAAGAGATTTGCCTTGGCGAAAAACTAAAAACCCATATTTTATTTGGCTCTCAGAAATTATTTTACAACAAACACAAGTTGCTCAAGGTCTTCCATATTACGACGCATTTACCACAAAATTTCCAACAGTTTTTGATTTGGCTAAAGCCGAAGAATCCCAAATTTTAAAACTTTGGCAAGGCTTAGGTTATTATTCTAGAGCTCGAAATTTGCATGCTTCTGCTAAATATATTGTTGAGGAATTAGATGGACATTTTCCAGATACCTATAATGAAATAATTAAGTTAAAAGGTATTGGGGATTATACAGCAAGTGCTGTTGCATCTATTTGCTTTAATGAAACCACAGCAGTTGTAGATGGTAATGTTTATAGAGCATTATCAAGAATTTATGGTATTTGTACACCTATTAATACAGGAAAAGGTTTTAAAGAATTTAAGGCTCTTGCTCAAGAATTAATAGACAAAAAAAGGCCTGCAACCTTTAACCAAGCTATTATGGAGTTTGGTGCAAGACAGTGTAAACCAAAAAATCCAGATTGTAATAGTTGTCCTTTTTCAGGTACATGTATAGCGTTACAGCAAGATAGAATTAGTGAATTACCTGTTAAGCTGAAAACTTTAAAAGTGAAGATAAAACACTTTAATTTTATTGTAATTCTTTCAGAAGACGGAAAAACAATATTAGAAAAACGAGAAGGTAAAGGTATTTGGCAAAATTTATATCAGTTTCCTTTACTTGAAACAAAGAAACCTTCCAAAGTCAATGAAATTGAAAACCAACTAAAAGACTTTTCAATTTTAAAAAACAAAACTTTTAGTGTCTCTATATACAATGAAACACCAATAATTCATAAATTGTCGCATCAGCATTTAAATACAACTTTTTGGATTGTAACTGCAGATAGTAAGCTTCAACAAGGAGTATTTGTAGATAAAATAACAGATTTTCCGGTACCAATATTAATAGCTAACTTTATAAAAAGCTTTAATTTTTAATATCTTAAACTTAGATGGTCTTTCTTTTTTTATTAAATTTAAGTTTATCAATTGGTAAAAATGTAATTTTGCCATTGTAAATAATATATATTATGTCTGGAACGTTAAATAAAGTAATGCTAATTGGGCATTTAGGAGACGAAGTAAAAATGCACTATTTTGAAGGTGGAGGCTGTGTTGGGAGATTTCCTTTAGCCACCAACGAAACCTATACTAACAAAACTACAAACGAGCGTGTAACTAATGTAGAGTGGCATAATATTGTTTTAAGAAACAAAGCTGCCGAAATTTGCGAAAAATATCTTTCTAAAGGAGATAAAGTATATATAGAAGGTAGAATTAAAACCAGAAAATGGCAAGATGAGTCTGGAAACGATCGTTACAGTACAGAAATTCAAGCCAATGAATTTACTTTCTTAACCACAAAAAAAGACAGTCAAGCTGCTACTACACCACAAGCTCAAGTGCAAAAGCCAACAGAAAAAAAAGCCGAACCTGCTGGAAATACAGCTAGCGACGACGACTTACCATTTTAAACTAAATTTGTAACCATTGGATCCTGAACCCACGAGTTTAATTATTACTTTTTTAACCGTAGAAATTTCTGCAATATCTGGCTTTGTACTACTTTTTGTATTATTATTTTGTTCAGCATTAATATCTGGAGCTGAAGTTGCATTATTCTCTTTAACAAAAACAGATTTGGAGAGTGAAGAACTTCAATCTAACAAAGCGAGCCAAATTATTAACAAGCTTTTAGAACGCCCTAAAAAATTATTAGCAACCATATTAGTTGCTAATAATTTTATAAATATTGGTATTGTTATTCTCTTTGCTTTTTTAGGTAATTTTATGTTTCAAAGCATTACTAATGCTGTTTTAAAGTTTATTGTAGAAGTTGTAGTTGTAACTTTCTTAATTTTACTTTTTGGCGAGATTTTACCTAAGGTTTATGCAAGTAGAAATAATATAAAGTTTTCTATGTTTATGGCTTATCCGTTAAAAGTATTAGACTTTATTTTTTCACCTTTAAGTTTGCCAATGCGTGCGATAACACTTGGAATTCACAATAAGCTAGGAAAACAGAAATCTAACCTAAGTGTAGACCAATTATCTCAAGCTTTAGAGCTAACAAGCGAAGACGATACTACTAAAGAAGAACAAAAAATATTAAAAGGAATTGTTTCTTTTGGTAATACAGATACTAAGCAGGTTATGCGACCTCGTTTGGATATTTTTGCCTTAAATATTGAGCAAAATTACAGTGAAATTATTGGAGAGATTACAACTAATGGCTATTCTAGAATTCCTGTTTTTAAAGACAATGTAGATACTATTGTTGGTATACTTTATGTAAAAGATTTGTTGCCACATATAGACACTAAAGAATTTAATTGGACTACTTTGTTGCGCGAACCGTTTTTTGTGCCAGAAAATAAGAAAATAGACGATTTAATGTCTGAGTTTCAAGAAAAGAAAGTACATTTAGCAGTTGTTGTAGACGAGTATGGTGGTACTTCTGGCTTAGTCTCTTTAGAAGATATTATCGAAGAAATAGTAGGAGATATTAGCGATGAGTTTGACGATGAAGACGTGCATTATTCTAAACTAGACGATAAAAATTATGTATTTGAAGGTAAAACGGCTTTAAAAGATTTTTATAAAATTTTAAAGTTGGAAGAAGAAACTATTTTCGAGGATAATAAAGGTGAAGCAGAAACTCTAGCAGGATTTATTCTAGAGATTTCTGGAGGTTTCCCAAGGCAAGCCAGTAAAATAAATTTTGAAAATTACGTTTTTACTATAGAAGCTTTAGATAAAAAAAGAATAAAGCGCGTAAAGGTTACTATCCCTTAAACACTAAATTTGTTAGACAAAGCTTTTCAAGTGCTTTTTATTATGAAAAAAAACTTATTCTTTATTGTTTTACTAGTGATGGCTTTTTCAGGTTGTACTGAAGACCCAACACCAAAACCAAACGCTTATTTAGCTTTAGAATATCCAGAAGCCATTTATAAGTCAGAAAATATTGCCAAAATGCCTTTTACATTCGATCGTAATGCATTAGGTAAAAACTTAAGAACAAAAACACTTAAAGGAGAAACTACTAGTTATGGTATTAATATAGAGTACCCAAACCTAAAAGGTACCATATACATTACTTACAAAGCTATAGAGAATAATAAAACGTATTTAAACACTTTTTTAAAAAATGCTCAAAATTTTACGCAGGAGCATACACAAAAGGCAGATGCTATAGACGAATTTGAATACATAAACCCAGAACGTAGAGTTTATGGTATGTTTTATGATGTTGGTGGAAACGCAGCTTCACAATCTCAATTTTATGTAACAGATAGTATTAACCATTTTATTACGGGATCGTTATATTTTTATGCAAAACCTAATTACGATTCTATTTTACCAGCCTCACATTATCTTCAAAAAGATATTAGACGTATTATGGAAAGTTTAAAGTGGAAAAAATAGTAAGCTTTTACTTGTTTGCTTTAATAGTTTACTAGTTTGTAATTAAATTGTTTTTTATTTCAGGATTTATACTTGTTAAGTAACCAGCAAAGTCATGTTTGTTTTTTGGTGAAATTATAATTTCATGAAACTTTCCATATTTAATTTCAATTCGATCGAAAGAGGCTGCTGGAGAAGAAATAATATTATTAGTCTTAGTGATTTCTTTTATTTCTTGAATATTTATTGGTTTATAGGTAAAGAAACCACATCTAATTTTAAGCTTATTATCTTGAATAGTGTATTCTGTCTTAAAAAACATATGAGATATAAAACCAAAAAGTATTATTAAAAATAAGCCTGTTAAAATAATATTTTGATTTAGTCCGTTTTTAATAATATTTAGAATTAATGGGCTAAAAAAAACTAAAAATACAGTAATTAATAATCCATAAGAAACCTTAGAGTAGTATTTTCTTGGCATAATTATTAGTTATTAATTATTTTTTTCATTCTTTTTAATGTTATTTCATCTTCTATATCATTCCTATGGATTGATACTACTATAAACTTATCAATTAATCCATTTTTATTATATGTATTCAAAATCAGTACTATATCAGTTTTTTCGATTGTTATAATTATAATGTTTTTTAATATTGATAGTATCAGCCTTAAAATAAAAACTATCAGTATTGTTAATTATCCAAGGATTAGAAATTGTTGAAATCATTTTACGAGATTCTTGGTCAATACTTTTCCTAAGTATTTTTTTTAATTCTGATTTTTCAGGATTTGTATTCTGAGCGGATAGTCTTGAACAAATCGAAAAAAATACCACTAAAATTAGAAGTCTATACATTGGATTTTTACTTGTAACTAACCTATTATGAAATGCTATCTAGTAAATATAATTCTTTTTCCATAAAAAAAGCTCCAACATAAATGAAGGAGCTTTTTTTGTTTTTAAGTATAAAAAATTATGCTTTTGTTTCTTTAGCACAACATGCTTTTTTACAATCTTTAGCACAAGCTGTTTTTTCTGCTTCTGTTTTATTTTTACAACACTCTTTTTTGCAATCTGCTGCGCAAGCTTTTTTCTCTTCCTTAGAGAAATCATTTACAGTTTTCATGTCTTTTACTTTGTAAGTATCTTCAACACTTGTTACAGTAGCTTCTAGAGAAGTAGGAGTTACTTTTGCTTCGTCGTATTCTACCATTGCTAATTCACGTCCAAAATCAACAGTAGCAGATTTTACACCTTCCATTTCAGCCATTTTTTTCTCTATTGTTTTTGCGCAACCCATTGCACATGTCATGCCTTCAATTTTAAACTCTGCTTTTGCGTATGTTGCATTTGGGTCTAGTTCTGCTTTTTTTCCTTCAACTATAGTTTCAACTTCAACAGTTTTAACTTCTGGTTCTGCTTCGTTTTTACAACTAAAAGCTGCAACTGTAATAATAGCTATTGCTAATATGTTTTTTAAATTTTTCATCGGTATTGATTTTAATTATTAATTTTAAGATTACAAAATTAACAATTATATCTATTTATTGATTTAAAAATTTCATTTTTTTGCACTAGTTAATTAACTTATTTTTAAAATGAAACAGTCTAAATGGAGTTACCTTATTATTTTATCTATTATTTGGGGAACAAGTTTTATTCTTATTAAAAAGGCATTAATAGGTTTAACACCATATCAACTAGGTGCTTTAAGAACCGTAATTACGGGTTTGTTTTTGTTTTCTGTAGGTTTTAAAACTATTGGTACCATAAAAAAACAAGATTGGAAATGGATTGCTTTATCTGGTTTTTTAGGGTCTTTTATACCTGCTTTCTTTTTTGCAATAGCAGAAACCGAGATTGATAGTGCTGTAGTTTCTGTATTAAATTCTCTTGTGCCACTAAATACTGTTTTAATGGGATTGGCTATTTTTAAAATTACTTCTACCAAGAGGCAGATTTTTGGTGTAATTATTGGCTTTATTGGTACGGCTTTATTAATTTTAAAAGGAGCAGAATTAAACCCACAGCAAAACTACTTATTCGCAGGTTTTATTATTGCTTCAACTTTAATGTATGCAGCAAATGTAAATATTATAAAGCGTTATTTACAAGATGTAAAACCATTAACTATTGCAGTTGGAAACTATGTTCCTATTGTTTTACCAGCACTTATAGTCTTGTTTTTTACAGATTTCTTTTCTCAAGAACAGTATAGCAAGCCAGAGTTTGGAATCTCTATTTTATATGTTATTATTCTCTCTTTATTTGGTACTGCATTTGCTAAGGTGTTGTTCTGTAAACTAGTTCAAATTTCTACACCAGTATTTTCTTCTTCTGTAACTTATATAATGCCTATTGTAGCTCTTATTTGGGGAGTTTTAGATGGAGAGTCTTTTAGCGCGTTACAAGGTATTGCTACAGTAATTATTTTAATTGGAGTTTATCTTGCAAACAAGAAGAAAAAAACTGTTTAACAAAAAAAACCTGAAGCCTTTCGACTTCAGATTTTTATATATATTTAAATAACTATAAATTATTCAAAGTCAGCATTTGTTAAAGGCTCATTTACCTTAACAGCAGTAACTTTTAATTCTACACTTTGACCTCCCATTGGTACAGAAGTTGCGTAAGGAAATTTAATTCCGCCTACTTCTTTATAGTCACCAAAAGTTTTTTCTTGAGTTATTTCTTTTCCTCCTGGACCTTTAGCAGTAGAAACACTCTTAATTTTTAATCCTGAAGTTACATCATAATAGTTTTTAGATGTTTCTCCTTCTTCATTTTCAATTACTAAAACATATGCATCTGCACCATTAACAGCTTCTATTCCTGATAATGTAAGTTTTTTTGTTGAGTCATTCATTAAATTTAACTCATCAAATAATCCTTTTTTAGCTTTAGCTTTTTCAACAGCATCAGCTGGCATAGGTTGTTTATTTCCCATTTGTGCCATATAACCTGTTTCTCCATTAAATGCTTGTTGAAATACAGTTCCCATTCCCATAATACTAACATCTGTAGCAATAAGGTTAGGGCTTTTTTGCTTAAGTGTCATTGCCATATTTTGTCCTTGAAAAGAGGCACTCATTTCTTGAACCAAAGTTGTAACATTATCTAATGCTGTTTTACCACCAATTGCAGTTATGTAAATATCTATTACAGTTTTTGCAGTTACTCCATCTGGAACTGGTTTAGAAAATACAGGCTTGCTAACTTCTGTTGCAAAAGCATCAAAATATTTAATCGGAATTCCTGTTTTTTCTAAATTAGTAACAACTTCACTACCTTTTCCAACTACAATAACTCTTGCGTTTTGTTCTGTGAAATATTTGTTTGCTACTCTTTGAACATCCTCAATAGAAACCGCATTAATTTTAGTTAAATACGTTTTGTAGAAATCTTTTGGTAAGTTGTTTAATTTAATATTTAAAGCATAGTTCGCAATAGTTTGCGGGCGCTCTAATGCTAATACAAAGTCACCTACATATTTAGCTTTTGCATTTTTTAAATCTTCAGCAGAAACTTTTTCAGCTTTAATTCTTTTAATTTCTTTTAAAGATTCTACAACAGCACTATCTGTTACAGCATTTCTAACTGCAGTAGATGCTGTAAAACGAGACGCTCCATAACGATCTGTACCAACACTTGAACGTGCTCCATAAGTATAACCATGCTCTTCACGTAGATTCATGTTTAAATACGAACCAAAGCCACCTCCTAAAATTTTATTAGCAATTAGTACTGTGTGATAATCTGGATCACCCATTTCTAATTTTACGTTACTTGTTACAGAAATATTAGATTGCACTGCATTAGGCATATCTATAAAGTTAATTTCTGTAGCACTTACGTTTCTATATACCTCTGGAATGTTTTTAGTAACATCTATACCTTTGTCCCATTTTTTAAAGTGTTTTTTCACTTGCTTTTCTACCGTTCTAAAATCTACATCACCAACAACTACTAAATAAGCGTTGTTAGGGTTAAAGTTTTTTTGAAAATAAGCACGTACATTATCAAGTGTAATGTTGTTTAAACTTTCTTCTGTTACAAATTCACCATAAGGGTGTTTTTTTCCATAAGATAAAGCTCCACCAACACGAGATGCAACAGCATCTACACTTTTTGCGTTAGATTTTAAACCTTCTAATGCTTTTTCTTTTTCTTTTTGGAATTCTTCTTCTGTTAATAAAGGATTCATTGCTGCATCAGCCATTAACTCTAAGATTCTTTCAGAATACTTTGTTAAAGAACTACCAAATGCATTGCTAGATCCAAAACTTAATCTAGCTCCAAGAAAATCTATTTCCTCATTAAACTCGTCCTTAGAAATAGAGGTTGTACCATTACCCATCATAGATCCTAAAATACCATTAACACCAGTAATGTTTCCTTCAACTGCTGGTTGGTTATCAATTACTAAAGAGTAAGACACTCTTGGTAGCTTATGATTTTCTACGACTAATACTTTAAGACCATTTTTAAGTTCGAACTCTCCTGGTACTTCTAATGTAATCGAAGGAGCTGGACCTGGTTTTGGTTGCACAGATCTATCAATTTGAGCTGTTGCCGAAATTGATAGTAAAAACAGTGCTATAAGTGCTGTTATTTTTGTTTTCATTTTTCTTTGTTATTTGTTTCCTATTATTTTTCTTCTGGTAAATACTCTAATTCCAAACGTTGATTTGGGTTTAGGTATTTTTTGGCAACCGCTTGTATTTCTTCTCTGGTAATAGATCTGTAAATATTAATTTCATTATTAATTAAATTTACATCATCATATAACATATAATATCTTGCTAAAGAGTTAGCAATACCAGAAATACTAGAGTTTGAGTTTACAAAATTGTTTTCGAATTTATTCTGAAGCTTTTGGTAATCTCTTTCAGTCATTAATTCTGTTTGTACTTTAACAAGCTCGTCATCAATTTCTACAAGTAAGCTTTCTAAAGAGTTATCTCCTAAAGGTAAACCGTATACTATATATGTACCATAATCTTCTTGACTTTGGTTTATAGCACCAACTTGTAATGCCATTTTTTTATCATCCACAAGTCTTTTGTATAGTTTAGAAGTTTTACCATCACTTAAATAGCTAGATAACATGTCTAATACATAAGCATCTCTTTCTGTCATCGCAGGAGTTCTATATGCAGCCATAATTGCAGGAATCTGGATGTTAGAATCGTAAGCTTTAGCCTTAATAGTTTCGGTTATTGGATCTTCTTTTGGAAAGTTTCTAACAATATCTTCACCACTTGGAATAGGCCCAAAATAGTCTTCAATCATTTTTTTAGTAGAAGGTACATCCATATCACCTGCAACAACTAATACAGCGTTGTTGGGCACATAGAATTTTTTATTAAAGGCTTGAAACTCTTCTAGTGAAGCAGCATCTAAATGTGCCATTTTACCAATAGTTGTCCCTTTGTATGGGTGTTTTTTAAACATGTTAAGTTTCACGTTCTCAATAAATTTGCCATAAGGAGAATTGTCTACACGCAAACGTTTTTCTTCTTTAACAACTTCATTTTGAGTGTCTACACCTATTTGGTTAATTACAGGATGCATTAAACGCTCAGATTCCATCCATAAACCTAATTCTAAACTGTTAGAAGGAAATACTTCATAATAATAAGTTCTATCGTCTGTAGTATTTGCATTATTGCTTCCTCCATTAGAGGTTACAATTTTAAACCATTCACCACGCTCAATATTTTCTGTTCCTTCAAATAAAAGGTGTTCAAAAAAGTGAGCCATACCTGTACGTTCTGGGTCTTCATCTTTAGCACCAACATGGTACATTACAGAGGTTGTAACTACAGGAGCAGTGTTGTCTTGATGTAAAATAACGTGCATACCGTTACTTAAATCATACTCTTCAAATTTAACTTCTTGCGCATTAGCTGCAAATCCAGCTAAAAGCAATGCTGCTAATGAGAATAAACTTTTTTTCATTGTGAGATATTTAATGTTAATTGAAATATATGTCTATAACTTAGATAATTTGTTACAAACTACCTTCAAAAATAGTGATAGACGCACTCTTAAATGGGTGTTGTGTTAAAATTTTAACATAGAATTATAATTTTTTACGATCTTTTTTCATGATATTCAAAACAATAACTTAACTGTAAATAGAATTAAATGCTTTTTTATTTCTAAAATATTAGTAATCACTAAGAAAAACGTTTGCTAATTAATTTTTAAGAAGTATATTTGCATCCGCTTTCTGAGAAGATAGTAGATTTTTTTAATAACAAATTAATAAAAACGTTACGCTAATGTACGCAATTGTAGAGATAGCAGGGCATCAATTTAAAGTTGAAAAAGACCAAAAAGTTTTTGTTAACCGTTTAGCATCAGAAGAAGGAAAGACTATGTCTTTCGATAATGTTCTTTTAATTGCAGATGGTGACAATGTTACTTTAGGCGCCCCAGCTATAGATGGAGCACAAGTAAGTGTGAAAATCTTAAAGCACCTTCAAGGTGATAAAGTTATTGTTTTCAAAAAGAAAAGAAGAAAAGGTTACCGTGTTAAAAACGGTCATAGACAAGCCTTAACAGAAATCGTTATTGAGAGCATTGTAGCTTCGGGAGCTAAAAAAGCTGCTCCAAAAAAAGAAACTAAAAAAGCTGAACCTAAAGTAAAAGCTAAGCCAGTTGCTAAAGTTGCTGAGGAAACTCAAGATTTAAGCAAAATGACTGTTGCGCAGTTAAAAGAGATGGCTAAAGCTAAAGGTGTTAAAGGGATTTCTTCTATGAAGAAAGCTGATTTAATAGCTGCTTTAAGTTAATATTAATAAAATAAAACCTTAAAATTATGGCTCATAAAAAAGGAGTTGGTAGTTCGAAGAATGGTAGAGAATCAGAATCAAAACGTTTAGGCGTTAAGATTTTTGGTGGACAAGCTGCTATTGCTGGAAATATCATATTAAGACAACGCGGTAATACACATCACCCAGCTGAGAATGTATACCAAGGAAAAGATCATACTTTACACGCTAGAGTAGATGGTTTAGTTAAATTTACAAAGAAAAAAGATAACAGATCTTACGTTTCAATAGAGCCTTTCGAAGCTTAGAAACAATTTCTTTCAGATATTAAAAAACGCCTTTTATTTTTGAAAGGCGTTTTTTGTTTATAATAAAACTATAGCTTTTTCGTTTTATTTGAATGAAAAAATTGCTATTTATCTTATTTATTATTTCTTTTTTATCCATTAGTCAAATAGAAAATGATATTAAAACTATTCATGTGTTTGTTGCATTATGTTATAATGTAAATCAAGGAATTATTCCCGTTCCAGAAACACTTGGGAATGGACAAAATATTAAATCAAATCTTTATTGGGGAGCAATGTATGGAGTGAAAACTTATTTTAAAAGAAGTAAAGATTGGACATTAGTATTAACCACTAAAAATATAAATAATCATATACTTGAACGTCTTTTGTTTAAACATAAAACGTCTAACACCTATTTATTAGCAGATGTGTATGATGTGAGGTATATTAAGCAAACTACAAAAGACTTTTTAGAAGCAAATGCTGCTAACAATGAAATACAAATAAAATATAAAAATGATAAACTTCGCTTTGGAGGAGAATCAAACCTTTTATGTTATGTTGGACATCATGGATTAATGGAATTTAATGTTGAAGGAAATTTTAAACAAGCTAACACTAAAAGAAGAGATGCAATAATCTTAGCGTGCATTAGTAAAAATTATTTTGCTCGGTATCTTGAAAAAACAAAATCAAATCCTTTGATATGGACCACTGGTTTAATGGCTCCAGAAGCTTATACCCTAAAATCTTCTATAGATGGTTGGATTCTTAATGAAACAAACGAACAAATTAGAGAAAGAGCAGCCCAAACCTATCATAAATATCAAAAATGTGGTATTCGAGGTGCTAGAAATCTATTGGTAAGTGGCTACTAATCATTTTTTCATAATATCCTCAATAATCTTTAAATGATGATTAGTATGCAATACCAAAAAGCGATTAATCCTACTAGTATTAATATCTCCAAACAAAGGGTGTTTAAAAAAGGCATTCTTATCTAAACTTGCAATAGTATCCAAATTAGTTTTTGCAAGTTGCAATTGCGATAATATATCTTCTTTTAAAATAACTTCTGGTGGTGTAACTTGTTTAGGCGCTTTGGCTTTTCCTCTTGGGAAGAAACCAAGCGTAAAGAATACTTTTCCTAAAAAGCTAAAATTATTTTTATATAAAGTTGGGTCAGATTTTTGAAGCGTAATGCTTACACCGTTAATAACTTTTAAGCTATGGTCTATATGCCACCCAACATTACTTTTAGATACTTTTGGGTCTATAACACTGTAGTTTTCGATATGTAATTCTAATTTTTCAAGTTTATTCTTTACTGTTTTAAGGCTCATAAGTTTATATTAAAAGTTGAAGCTAATCATTTCTGCAATAAGGATTGATGCGGCATCTTTTTTTTGAGGTGCGAAAAAAAAGATATAGTGGAAAGCCTGATTGCTTTTGGCTTTTTTTGCCAAAAGCAAATTGCCCAAACAAAAAAAATCCTAAACATGAAGCTTGGGATTTATTATTATAAGATTACTTTTTTTGAGGGAATTTAGTATCTATAATGCTCAGGCTTGTATGGTCCTTCAACTTTCACACCAATATAATCTGCTTGGTAATCTGCCAATTCTGTGAGCTCAACACCTATTTTTTCTAAATGTAATTTAGCAACTTTTTCATCTAAATGCTTAGGTAACATGTATACATCATTCTTGTATGCTGCACTGTTTTTCCACAATTCGATTTGCGCTAAAGTTTGGTTTGTAAAAGAGTTACTCATTACAAAACTTGGGTGACCAGTTGCACAACCTAAGTTTACTAAACGTCCTTCGGCAAGTAAGATTATATCTTTTCCGTTTACGTTGTATTTGTCAACTTGAGGCTTGATAGTATCTTTAGTATGACCATGCTTCTCGTTTAACCAACCTACTTGTATTTCATTATCAAAGTGACCAATATTAGCAACGATAACTTTGTCTTTCATTGCTTCAAAATGCTCAGCACGTACAATATCTTTATTTCCAGTAGTTGTAATTACAATATCGCTATTGCCAACAACAGTTTCTAGTTTTTTAACTTCAAAACCGTCCATTGCTGCTTGTAAAGCACAAATAGGATCAATTTCTGTTACAGTTACAATACTTCCAGCACCTTTAAAAGAAGCAGCAGTGCCTTTACCTACATCTCCATAACCACAAACGGTTACACGCTTACCAGCTAGCATCGTATCTGTTGCACGACGTATAGCATCTACTGCAGACTCTTTACATCCATATTTGTTATCAAACTTAGACTTAGTTACTGAATCGTTTACATTAATAGCAGGCATAGTTAATGTTCCGTTTTTTACACGCTCATATAATCTATGAACTCCAGTTGTAGTTTCTTCAGATAAACCTTTAATTCCAGCAGATAATTCTGGATAACGATCTAGAACCATATTAGTTAAATCTCCACCATCATCCAAAATCATGTTTAGTGGTTGTCTGTCTTCTCCAAAGAATAATGTTTGCTCGATACACCAATCAAACTCTTCTTCTGTCATGTCCTTCCATGCATAGACAGCAGTTCCTGCATCAGCAATTGCAGCTGCAGCTTGATCTTGTGTAGAGAAAATGTTACATGAACTCCATGTAACTTCTGCACCTAAGGCTTGTAAAGTTTCAATTAAAACAGCAGTTTGTATAGTCATGTGTAAACATCCTGCAATTCTAGCACCTTTTAAAGGCTGCTCGTTTTTATATTCTTCACGTAAACTCATTAAACCTGGCATTTCTGCTTCGGCTAAATTAATTTCTTTTCTTCCCCAAGCCGCAAGCGACATATCTTTTATCTTGTTAGGTACGTAAGCAACAGTTTTTGTACTCATAATTATTATATCTTAATTTTATAAATGAAACACCTTTGGGATTAGCACTTAAAATAGTTAAATTCGCTTAACAAAAATACTAAATTCGCCTTAGGCGATGCAAAGATAATCAATAACATTTAGAATATTAAATGGCTCTTTACAAATCCATTAGTGTAAACTCACAAACTACTGTTAAAATCTGGAAGATTGAAGAATCTTACGACGATTTATTTTCGCCTTTAGATTTGAAAACTGAGAGCTTATCTCGTGTTTTAGGTATGAAAAGTGAATTACACCAAAGAGGGTTTTTGAGTGTACGGCATTTGTTACGAGAATTGGGTTACACAGATCGAGATTTGTTTTATGATGACAATGGAAAACCTCATTTAAAAGATGGTAAACACATATCTATAACTCATAGTTTTATATTTTCTGGAGTAATTGTTAGTGACAAAGAAGTTGGAATTGATATAGAAAAGCAACGAAATAAAATAGTTATTATAGCCAAAAAATTTATTGAATATGAGTTTGCATATTTGGATAAAAAAGCGTCAGATTATATCAACAAGCTAACTGTAATTTGGGGAATTAAAGAATCCTTATACAAGCTATTTGCAACACCTGGAATGTTATTTATAGAACATTTTTTGGTGATTCCATTTAGTATTATGGATGCTGAAACCGTTTGTTGGATAGATTACAAAGGGTTAAAAAAACGGTATACTGCAAATTATTTAGAGTTTGAAGGTTTTACTTGTGCTTACGTTATTGAATAATGAGTATTTATAGCAACATAGTTTCCGCGATAACGCAACAAAAAAAGCTTTTGGCTATTTTGATAGATCCAGACAAATTTGATTTAAAATTAACATCGCAATTTGCGGATAAAATTAATAAATCAATAATAACTCATATTTTTGTTGGAGGAAGTAATGTTGAAACTGAAGTTACCCATCAATTAGTTTCTGTTTTAAAACCATTAACAGATTTACCATTAGTTTTATTTCCTGGAGATGTAACACAAATTTCAAAAGATGCAGATGCCATTTTGTTTTTATCATTAATTTCTGGTAGCTACCCTAAATACTTGATTGAAAAACAAATAGAAGCAGTTTCAATTTTAAAAAACACAAATCTAGAAGTGATTTCTACAGGTTATATTTTAATTAAAAATGGAAGAGAAACGATTGTTCAAAAAGTAACTGATACAAAACCAATACCTACAGCAATACATCAATTAATTGCAGACACAGCAAAAGCAGGAGAGTTATTAGGTAAAAAGCTAATTTACCTTGAAGCAGTTAGTGGAGCAATACATCCAGTACCTTTAGAGATAATTAATTTTGTAAAACAAGATTTAGACATACCATTAATTGTAGGTGGCGGAATTAGAAGTAAAAAACAATTAGATGATGCTTATAAAGCAGGAGCAGATTTAGTGGTTATAGGCACTGCTTTTGAAGAAAATGAAGATTTTTTTAATCAAATAAAAAAATAGTTATGAAAATTTCAATAGATTTAACGCTATCACCTTTAAGTAATGATTTCGAACAACACGTTATTGAATTTATAAAAGCATTGCGTAATTCTGGTTTTACTGTTTTAGAAAATCCGTTAAGCACCCAGATTTTTGGAGAATTTGATCAATTAATGCCATTTTTGAATCAAAAAATTAAGGAATCGTTTGAAAAACAAGACATTTGTGTGCTGACCATGAAAGTTGTAAAAACAGATAGAAGCGACTATGAGCCAAATTTTTGATTTCTTTTTTAAACAATATTTAGAATATCAAACCATAGATATTGTACTAGAAATTATTGCAGTTATTTTTGGTTTTTTATCTGTATGGTTTTCTAAACAAAACAAAATTTGGGTGTTTCCAACAGGAATGATTAGTACTGTCATATTTGTTTATTTGTTATTAAAATGTAGTTTGTTAGGTGATATGATGATAAACGCTTATTACTTTGCAATGAGTGTTTATGGTTGGTATATTTGGACTAGAAAGATTGATGAAGATCACGTAACACCCATTTCAACCATAACAAAAAAAGAAAAACAAACTAGTATTATAATATTTATAGCAACACTAATTTTTGTGTTTGTAGTTTACAAAACAATTGAAAAATGGACCAGTTGGGTTGCTTATGTTGACACTATAACGACTGCTATCTTTTTTGTAGGTATGTGGTTAATGGCAAGACGTAAAATAGAAAACTGGATCTTTTGGATTATAGGCGATATTATTTCTGTACCATTATATTTTCATAAAGGATTTACATTTACTTCTTTTCAATATTTAGGATTTACATTTATTGCAATATTTGGTTATTTAGCATGGAAGAAACACTTAAACAAAACCCAGCAAACTGCTTAAAAGTAGTCTTGTTTGGTCCGGAATCTACAGGAAAAACAACCTTGTCTAGACAGTTAGCACGATACTATAATTCGGTTTGGGTTCCAGAATATGCTAGAGAATATCTTCAAAATAAATGGAATAACACACGAACTACTTGTGAACCAAAAGATTTAATACCAATTGCAATTGGCCAAATAGCACTTGAAAATGAATTAGCAAATAAAACTGATACAGTCCTTATTTGTGATACAGATTTGTTAGAAACAAAGGTGTATTCTGAAACCTATTATTCGGGAATATGCGATCCAATTCTAGAAAAATATGCGCTGGAAAACACCTACGATTTATACTTTTTAACGTATATTGATACGCCTTGGGAAGCAGATGATTTAAGAGATAAGCCCAAAGAGCGTGAGGAGATGTTTAAAGTTTTTGAAAAGGCTTTAAAAAAAAACAACAGGCCTTATTTTTTGCTAAAAGGGAATAAAGATGAGCGACTTAAATTAGCAATTAAGCATATAGATAATTTGATGAAAGATAAAATTTGAATTTTACAACATTACAAATACAACAAATTGAGGATAAGGGATTAAACGTTGAAAAAGTTTTAAGTCAAATTGAGATTTTTAAAACAGGATTACCTTGTATAAGCCTAAAATCTGCCGCTATTTTAGGACACGGGATTTTAAGCCTTAATGAAGATGGGAATCTAGATTATTTAAGTTTTTATAATAAACATAAAGAGCAATTAAAAATAATTAAATTTGTTCCTGCTTCTGGTGGTGCTACCCGAATGTTTAAGTTTTTATTCGAGTTTCTAGAATCCTACAACATTAAAAAAGATAGCGTAAATGCTTATATAAATAAACATAAAGCAACAGAGTTATCATTGTTTCTGGTTGGCTTAGAGAAATTCCCTTTCTATAAATTACTTTTAGAAACTACAATAAAAAATAACCCGAATTATAATTCACTTTCAAATAACAAACAAGTTGTTTTGTTAGTTAAAACTCTTTTAGGAGAGAATAATCTAAATTATAGTTGGTACCCTAAAGGGTTATTACCTTTTCATAAATATAAAGACCACATTGCAACAGCATTCGAAGAGCATTTATTTGAAGCAGCGTTATATGCAACCTCTAAAGGCGAAGCTACTATACACTTTACAATTTCAGAAATTTATAAGAATATTTTTGAAGAAGAATTTAAACGTATACGAACTATTGTTGAGCAAAAAACAAGCACAAAATTTAAAATTTCCTATTCTTATCAAAGAGAAGAAACAGATACTATTGCTGTAACATTAAAAAATGAACCTTTTGAAAATGCTAATGGTACTTTACATTTTAGACCTTCTGGTCATGGTGCACTATTGGTTAATTTAAACGATTTTGATGCAGATATTGTTTTTATAAAAAACATAGATAATGTTGTAGTTTATAGATTTGAAAAAGAAGTTGCAAAACATAAAAAAATTCTTGCAGGTGTTTTGTTAAAAACACAGCAACAAGCATTTAGCTACTTAAAAGAGTTAGAGCAAAAGACACTTTCTGAAAACACATTAATTGAAATTGCACGTTTTTTAAGAAAAAAACTAAACGTTATTATTTCTCATGAATTCGAGAAATATTCATCAAAATATCAAGTAGAATATTTAAAAAGCAAACTAAATAGACCAATTAGAGTATGTGGTATGGTTAAAAACGAAGGAGAGCCTGGAGGAGGACCTTTTTGGGTAAAAGAAGAAAGTGGTAACGTGTCTCTTCAAATTATAGAATCTGCTCAAGTAGATAAAAAAAATAGACACCAAAAGAGTATATTAAAAAACTCAACTCATTTTAATCCTGTAGATTTAGTTTGTGGTATTAAAAATTATAAAGGTGAAAAGTTTGATCTTACCAAGTTTGTTGACCATAAAACAGGATTTATAACTATGAAAACTAAAACAGGTAAAGATATAAAAGCTTTAGAATTTCCAGGACTTTGGAATGGAAGTATGGCTAATTGGAATACTATTTTTGTAGAGGTACCTCTAGTAACTTTCAATCCTGTTAAAACAGTTACAGATTTACTTAAAGCAACACATCAAGTATAATGTTTAACGAATTAGCACCTATAAATGAGTTTAGTTATAAAGCGTTAAGAAGTTCTGGTGCAGGTGGACAGCATGTAAATAAAGTGTCCTCTAAAATAGAATTATCTTTTAATATATGCGAATCTTTAGTTTTAACTCAAGAACAAAAACAAGTTATTCAGCAAAAATTATCAAACCGAATAACTAAAGATGGAATTTTAATTTTACAATCTAGCGAAAGTAGAAGTCAACATAGAAACAAGAATATTGCTATTATTCGAGCTATCCAAATAATAAAATTGGCTTTATTTGTCCCAAAGAAACGCATTCCTACCAAAACTCCAAAAGCAGTAATTTTTAAAAGATTAAAAAGTAAACGCCTAAATGCAGAACGCAAAGTAAGTAGAAGAAAGCCTAATTTAGATTAAAAATAAATCATAAGATTTTGGTAAATTAAAAAAATAGACTTACCTTTATGTTGTTCTCAAAAAAGGGGTGCCCAAAACGGCTGAGATCATACCCATTGAACCTAGAACAGGTAATGCTGTTTAGGAAACGAGCTTAAAGAAAACAATTAGTGACTGTTTTTAGATAGTATAATAAGGTTGTAATATTGGTTCTTACTTTTAATCTAAATAATTATTTAGAAATTTTAATTAAAAAACTAATGTGCCATATTTTGATATTTAGAGCTCTTTATATTTTAATAGTAATAAAGAATAATGGCCTCTTTTTATTCGTAATATAAATGTATTTCGAATGAAAATTACAGTAAAAATAATAATTTTAGGTTCAGTTTTTACCTTACTCGCAATAAATAGTTTTGCGCAAAAAATTGCTCAAGATTCAACAAAAGTTGAAGCACTAGATGAGGTTTTAATCAAATCACTTCGAGTAGGTGCAAATTCACCAATTACACATTCTAATGTATCCAAGGAAGAATTAGAAAAACGTAATTTAGGGCAGGATATTCCAATTTTATTAAATTATTTACCATCTGTAGTAACCACTAGTGATGCTGGAGCTGGTGTTGGTTATACTGGTATTCGTGTACGTGGTGTAAGCTCACAATCTACAAACATAACTATTAACGGAATTCCCTATAACGATTCAGAAAGTTTAGGAACTTTTTGGGTTAACTTGGGAGATATGTCTTCTTCAGTAGAAAGTTTACAATTACAACGTGGAGTTGGAACATCTACTAATGGAGCTGGTGCTTTTGGAGCAAGTATTAATGTGTTAACAGATGCAGTTACTAAAGATGCTAAAGGAGAAATTTCTAATAGTTTTGGTAGTTTTAATACAAGAAAGCATACTGTAAAATATAGTACAGGATTGTTAAATAATAACTTTGAAATATCAGGACGTCTATCGCAAATAAATTCTGATGGATATATAGATCGTGCAACATCAGATTTAAAATCTTATTTTCTTCAAGGCGCATACGTAGATGATAATAGACTAATTAAAGCTGTTGTTTTTGGAGGTCAAGGAATTACCTATCAAGCTTGGAATGGTATAGATGCTGCTACGCTTGAAAATGATAGAACATTTAATCCGTCTGGACAATATATAGACCAAAATGGAAACACACGTTTTTACGACAACGAGGTAGATAATTACAAGCAAGACCATTATCAATTACATTGGAATGAAAAAATTAACAATAATTGGTCAACAAACCTAGGCTTAAATTATACTTATGGACGTGGTTATTTTGAGCAGTATATAGAAGATGAAGATTTTTCAACTTACGGTTTTAATGAGATAGCAACAGGTGGAGAAACTATTAACCAGACAGATGTTATAAGAAGGCGTTGGTTAGATAATGATTTTTATGTGCTAAATGCAAATGTTAATTATAAGGATGAAACACTAAATCTAAGCACAGGATTGTTTTATAGCTCTTATCATGGAGACCATTTTGGAGAAGTAATTTGGGCAGAGTATGCAAGTAATAGCGAAATTAGAGATCGTTATTATGAAGGTGATGGAGACAAGTACGATTTTAGTGTATTTACTAAAGCCACTTATCAATTAAACGATAAATTAAGTTTATTTGGAGATTTACAATTTAGAAGTGTAAATTATGATACTAGCGGAATAAGTTCGGATTTAGTCTTGTTTGAAATTGATAAAACATTTCATTTTTTTAACCCTAAAGCCGGAATTTCTCATAATTTAAACGATAAAAACAATTTTTATTTTTCCTATGCAAGGGCGAATAGAGAAGCAAGTAGAAGTGATTTTGAAAGTAATCCAGATATCAAGCCAGAACAATTAAATGATTTTGAGTTGGGATGGAGATTTAAAAGTCCCAAACTAATCTTTAACGCGAATGCTTACTATATGCTGTATAATGAACAACTAGTTTTAACAGGTGATATTGATGATGTAGGAGCACCAATAAGAAACAACTCAGGAGAAAGTTCTCGTTTAGGATTAGAACTAGAGGCTGTAATTAAAATAAACGATAAGTTTTCTTTGCAACCAAATGCAACACTTAGTTCTAATAAAAACAAAGAAACTATAGTTTCTAGAGATGGTGATTTTGTAAATTTAGGAAAAACTAATATTTCTTTTTCTCCAGAAGTTGTAATGGGTAATGCTATTAATTTTAAGCCTGTAGCTAATTTGCAATTAGCATTTTTAAGTAAATATGTTGGTGAGCAATTTATGGGAAATACAGATTCTGAAGTGTCTAAATTAGAAAGCTATTTTGTTAACGACTTTAATGTGACTTACGAGATTAAAACCAATAAAATATTTAAATCCATTCTATTATCTGGTTTAGTAAATAATATTTTTGGAGAAGAGTATGTGTCTAATGGATATTATTTTACTTTCGATGATACTTGGTCTAATCCAGGACAAACTACAACCATAGAAGGTGCTGGTTATTATCCACAGGCCACTACAAATTTTTTAATTGGAGCGACGTTAAAGTTTTAATTATAAAACATTTTAAATAAAAAAAGTGGCTAGATGCCACTTTTTTTTATTGCGAAAAGGATAGAACGGTTTGTTTAAGCTCCTCGAAGCGAGTAGTGATAGCCTGTTTTTTAATGCCATTATAAGCATTGAAAATTTGCCCTAATTATTGAAAACACGAATCACGCTTCCGCTTACTTCTACAAAATAACGTACCATTGTATATTGGCCACCTGTACCTTCTTGCCTTGTACCATTTAAAATTTCGTAGGCGTTTTCGTCTGCACAATTACAAGTAGCAACAATTCCATTTACAGTTAAGTTTGAACATGAACTTATAGCGTGGTTAGGGTCGCTAAGCTCGAAAGCGCTATAATTATTATTCCCTGCATAATATAAAACCACACCTTTTATACCATAATTGCTATTTAATGTTATGTAGTTTCCTGGGAATTGCATTTGGTTATATTGCGGTAAGCTAGTGTTTATAAGGTTTCCTGTATCGAAAACAGCATTAGGTATATTTGGGTTATTATTCTGATTATCATCATCATTCTTGTTACAAGAAGTAAACATAAGACTAGCAAATAAGAGAAGTACAGTTGTATTTAATTTCATATTTTTTTATTTTTTATAGCATTGCAATTTACAACAAAAGTAATTTGCGAATTAAATATTTTGTATATTTGTAGTATAATCTCGTGTATGCGAGATTTTTTTATTCCGAAGTGTTTTCGGAATCTTTTTCTTTATAGAATTAGTATTTAAACGAAAAAATTATGAGTAAAGTATCATATTATACTGCTGAAGGCTTAAAAAGATTAAGAGAAGAACTAAAGCAATTAAAATATGTAGAGCGTGTAAAAGCTAGTAATGCAATTGCAGAAGCTCGAGACAAAGGTGATTTAAGTGAAAACGCCGAGTACGATGCTGCTAAAGAAGCGCAAGGTATGCTAGAAATGCGCATAAGTAAACTAGAAGACCAAATGGCAGGAGCACGAGTAATAGACGAAAGCCAAATGGATACTTCTAAAATTTTAGTGCTTTCTAAAGTGAAAATTAAAAACAAAACCAATGGTATGGAAATGAATTACACTCTAGTTGCAGATGGTGAAGCAGATTTAGCTGCAGGTAAAATTTCTGTTAATTCACCAATTGGTCAAGGATTACTTGGTAAAACAGTAGGAGATATTGCAGAAATAAAGGTGCCAAGTGGTATTATTAAATTTGATATTGTAGAGATTAGTCGTTAATTTTATTTGGCTCTAGTCGCAATAAAGACGTAATAAATATTTTTCCTGTTTATTCTGAAATAATTTTCAGTTTAGCAGGAATCTTTTTTTATCTTTAATTTTTAATAGAAATAAGTATTATGGCATCAATATTCACAAAGATTGTTAACGGAGAAATACCATGTTATAAAGTAGCAGAAACAGAAGAGTTTCTTGCTTTTTTAGATGTAAATCCAAATGCAAAAGGCCATACACTATGTGTTCCCAAAAAAGAAACTAACAAGATTTTTGATTTAGATAAAGCAGAGTATGCTGGCTTAATGGAGTTTTCTAGGTTAGTCGCAATTGCTTTAGAGAAAACAGTAACATGCAAAAGAGTTGGAGTTTCTGTTATTGGTCTAGAGGTACCGCATGTTCATGTGCATTTAATACCTTTAAATACTATGGAGGATGCTTGTTTTGTTAATAAAGTTTCTTTAGAAAAAGAAGAGTTTGAAGCTTTAGCTGAAGCTATTCAAACAAATTTATAATTATTAATACGCTTGCAGTAATAACTACAATTGTAAGGCTTCCAACAAGTACCCAAAAAAGAGTTTTAAACTTTTTAGAAGTTTTTTTAGGTGTAAAAGCTTTCATTTGGTAATCGTACACACGCTCAATATCCTCTGTCCAGGTTACAGGATAAATAGAAGTATCACATATCTTACAATGCATAATAGTAGATATATCTTGAGTAATAGATTTGTAAAACTTAGTTTCAATAAATTTTTGTTTAAAAGTAAGCTCAAGTCCGTTTGTACTAAAACATTCAGGACAATTATTGTTTAGAGAAACCTTTTTTACTGTAATTAATTTTTCGCTCATTATTACACTGTTTTTAATGCTATTTGCATAATAGTACCTTTATCTATTTGTGACTGAACAACTTTTATTTTACCATCATGAAAATCTTCGACAATACGTCTAGCAAGAGATAAGCCTAATCCCCAACCTCGTTTTTTTGTAGTATAGCCAGGTTCGAATACACTTTTAAACTGATTTTTAGTTAAGCCCTTACCTGTGTCAATAACATTTATTTTTACATTATTTTCTAATTGAGTTATTACTATAGTAAGATCTCCTTTGCCTTTCATGGCGTCTATGGCGTTTTTAACTAAATTCTCGATTGTCCAACTGTATAACTGTGGATTTAAATTTACATAAATTGGATCTTCAGGAAGTTTTATTGTAAAATTAATAAGTTTAGAAGATCTAGATTTTAGGTAATTATAAGTGTCTTGAGTTTCTTTTACAATATCTGTTTTTTCTAGGGTTGGTAATGATCCAATTTTACTAAAACGTTCAGTAATTGTTTGTAACCTATCTATATCTTTTTCAATCTCTAATATGTATTCTGGGTTTACGTTTTCGGTTTTTAAAATTTCAGCCCAACCTATTAAAGACGATAAAGGCGTGCCTATTTGGTGAGCAGTTTCTTTTGCCATACCAGACCATAATTTATTTTGTGTTGCAATTTTAGAACTTCGGTAAAAGAAATATACAACAGATCCAAATAAGAAAATTATTAATAAAAGTGCTAATGGATAGTATTTAAGTTTGTTTAAAATATCTGAATCTCCATAATATAAATTTCCAATATTAACTTTCTTGTTGTTTTTGGGATCTATATAGGAAAGTTCAATTGGTTTGTTTTGTTTTTCAAACTGAAGAATCAGTTTGTTTATGTATGTAGAATCGTTTATTCTTTTTTCATTTATGTTTACAGTATTTATTTGTTTTTCTTCATTAATTACAATTTTTGGAGTTAAACTGTCTGAAAAAATAATTTTATCAACTAAAGGATTTATATCATCTGTTAAAAGACTTCTTTGAAGTTCTACTTGAGCAGCACTCCAAATAGCCATTTTAGCACGCTCTTCAGCTTTAAATTTTTGAAAAAAAGTATATGTATTCCAGAGAATTAATGAAATAATTGCAAACGAAGCTGTAATTATAATCCAGCGAACAAGTTGTCTGTTTTTTGTAAAAAACATGTAGTTATTTTTGTGTTAATATAGTTAAAAACTATATAATGAACTATTGTTAATAATATTGTACAAACCTAGAATAATCTTCTTTTAGTTCGTTTGTTAATTAAGTACATTTGCTCAAAATAAATAAGTTAATGACTTCTTTTGAACCTAAAGACTTGCCAACTGCAAAACTGCATGGCTATTTGTTAAGTACTGTGGCACCTAGACCTATAGCTTTCGCAAGTACGATAGATGAAAATGGAAACCCTAATTTGTCTCCCTTTAGCTTTTTTAATGTGTTTAGTGCAAATCCTCCAATTATGATTTTTTCTCCAGCGCGTCGCGTTAGAGATAACACCACAAAACACACTTTAGAGAACGCAGAAAGTACAAAAGAGGTAGTTATAAATGTTGTAAATTATAATATTGTACAACAAATGTCCTTAAGTAGTACAGAATATGCAGAAGGCGTAAACGAGTTTGAAAAAGCAGGTTTAACAATGCTAAAGAGTGATATTGTAAAGCCGTTTCGTGTTGCAGAATCACCTGTGCAATTTGAGTGTAAAGTTAACGAGATTGTAAAGTTAGGAACAGAAGGAGGAGCAGGTAATTTAATTATTTGTGAGGTTGTAAAACTTCATATTAATGATGCTGTTTTAACAGAAAGCGGAAGCATAGACCAAGAGAAATTAGACTTAGTATCTCGTGCTGGAGGAAGTTATTATAGTAGAGCTAAAGCTGGTTTTTTTGAAATACCAAAACCACTCTCAACTTTAGGAATTGGAGTAGATGCTTTACCCAAAAAAATTAGAAATAGTAATATTTTAACAGGAAACGACTTAGGCTTATTAGCAAATGTTGAGGCATTACCAACTAATGAGGTTGTAAACGCTTTTGCTAAAACACATGACAATTTAGCACTAACTCAAATCGAAAAACATAAAAAGGCACAGAATTTGCTTAGTTTTGGTAATGTTGAGAGCGCATGGAAAGTATTGTTATCGTAACAATACGATTAATTTAGACGAATATTTAATAATTATATAGACAATGGAAGTACAAGGAAAAGTAAAATTAGTAGGAGAAACACAAACGTTTGGTAGCAACGGATTTAGAAAAAGAGAATTGGTTGTAACAACAGAAGAGCAGTATCCTCAACACATACTAGTCGAGTTTGTTCAAGACAAATGCGATTTGTTAAACAACTACCAAGTAGGGCAAGATGTTAAAGTAAACATCAATTTACGCGGTAGAGAATGGGTTAACCCACAAGGAGAAACTAAATATTTTAATTCTATTCAAGGTTGGAGAATTGAAGGAGCACAATCTGCAGCTCCTGCTGGAATGCCAGAAGTTCCACCAGCAGCAGCTTTCGAGCCAGCAGCAGATTTAAAAGTAGATGATCACGACGATTTACCTTTCTAAGGTAAAATAGTTTTAGTTTTGCACGAGGTGTAGAATTTTTAAAAAACGGTAATAACATATAATTGTTATTACCGTTTTTTTTATTTTAGTGAAATAGAATTATGCATGTATTAAATAAAAATATAATATTCCCAAACGTTCAAGATACAGACGAAGAAGGTCTACTTGCTTTAGGTGGAGATTTATCTGTAGAACGTTTAATACTAGCATACAAAAGTGGTATTTTTCCCTGGTTTAATGAAGATGAGGTTATTATTTGGTGGTCTCCAAACCCAAGGTTTGTTTTGTTTCCAGCAGATTTAAAAGTCTCAAAAAGCATGAAACAATTTCTTAAAAATTGTAGCTATGAGATTACTATAAATAAAGACTTCAACACTGTAATTATTGAATGTTCTATAGCAAAACGCAGTGGTCAATCTGGCACATGGATTACTAACAACATGATAGATGCTTACATTAATTTACATGAACAAGGCTTTGCTAAATCTATTGAGGTTTGGAAAAACAATAGGTTGGTTGGTGGTTTTTATGGTGTAGACCTAGGTAACGGTGTTTTTTGTGGAGAAAGTATGTTTGCTAAAGAAAGTAATGCTAGCAAAGCGGCATTTATAACATTTATTCAAAATTCAAATTATAAACTTATTGACTGCCAAGTTTATACAAGTCACCTACAAACTCTAGGTGCTAAAGACATTTCTAGAGATAAATTTATGTCTTTTCTTTAACTAATAAAAATCATTTTTTAATTTTAGATAATGTGCGAACTTAGTTCTCTAATTACTAAGTATGCTAACAATTGAAGATTTTAAGAAAACAAAAAACAAACAATAAAAAGCAAGCCAGATTAGAGAGTATGCGTTATGTGTTATCAAAATTTAATTATGATAATAAAGGAAAATCTGGGACAACATTATTTAGAGACCCAAATATTGTACAACGTTACCATAGACTAGTAAAGTAAATAGATTAAAGCGTATGATTGATAAGAAAACAGAAAAAGATTTAAAGAAATTAAATTCTAAAAAAGGGATTAAACAGTTTTTATTAGAAGATGAAATTTCAATTTCTAAAGTTTAAAAAAACTTAAATTACGAATCAAGATTAAAGTCTCTACAAGAAGAACTTATTAAGTTACAACATTGGGTTGTAGAGAATAATGAAAGAGTAGTTATAATTTTTGAAGGTAGAGATGCAGCAGGAAAAGGAGGAGCAATAAGACGTACTACAGAGCATTTAAACCCAAGAGAGTTTAAGGTTGTTGCCTTACCAAAACCAACAGAAGAAGAAAAAGGACAATGGTATTTTCAACGCTATATTAATAAACTACCTAGAGAAGGTGAAATTGTTTTTTTTGATAGAAGCTGGTATAATAGAGCAGTAGTAGAACCTGTAAATGGTTTTTGTACTCAAAAAGAGTATAATGTGTTTATGAACCAAGTAAACCAGTTCGAACGTATGATTACAGAATCTGGCATAAGACTAATTAAATTTTACTTTTCTTTTTCTAAAGATGAGCAAGAAAAACGCTTTGAAGAAGTTAAATCAAGCCCATTAAAGAAATGGAAATATAGTGCTGTAGATCAAAAAGCACTAGAGCTTTGGGATGATTATACAGAATATAAAAAGAAAATGTTAAAAAAAACAAACACCAAAATAACATCTTGGAATGTAATAAAAGCAAATAAAAAAACAACTGCTAGAATAGAAGCTATTGAGCATATTTTAGAAGTTATTCCTTATAACCCAAAAGACGAAGCAATTATAGAGCAGATGGAAGTAGAGGAGAAAGTAATAGATTAAACTTCTTCATATCTAAAACAACCAATTTCATGATCGTTAATCATTCCAGTTGCTTGCATAAACGCATAAATTACTGTGCTTCCAACAAATTTAAAACCACGTTTTTTTAAATCTTTACTTAATTTATCACTTAAAGGAGTATTTGCAGGCGCATCCTTAAAATTCTTAAGTCTATTTTTAATAGGTTTATTAACAAATGCCCATAAGTAGTTGTTAAAGCTTCCAAATTCCTCTTGAATTTTTATAAATGCTTGAGCATTCGTTATTGCAGAATTTACTTTTAATTTATTTCTTATAACGCTTGCGTTATTGAGTAATTCATGCTTTTTGTCATCTTCATATTGTGCTATTTTTTTATAGTCGAAAAAATCGAAAGCCAAACGGAAATTTTCTCTTTTACGTAAAATTGTAATCCAACTTAATCCAGCCTGAAAAGTTTCTAAAATTAAAAATTCGAATAATTGATGGTCATTATAAACAGGAACTCCCCATTCATTATCATGATAGGCTTCGTATAAATCGTCACCTAGACACCAGCTACATTTATGTTTTGTCATCTTCTTTTGTTTTATAGTTAACCAATGTTGCTATAAATGAAACGACTACAAAAACAGCTCTTAAATCACTAAAAAGTTCTGATTGAGTAGTAGGATAACCTTCAAAATAGTTAAGTTTTTCTATAACTAAAAAAACTAACCATCCAATTGCACAAATAATTTGTATTATAATAAAAGGACGCCTTTTAAGTTTCATTGTAAGGATTATATAAATCCCTTACTAATGTAACAACAGTTGCTTAAATAAATAATTAATTAGAGTATTTTTATACTATTAAAACAACACAAGAAACCAGCTTACAAAATATTATAAAAAACAGCCTTGAAAATTCTATGAGTTATCAAGATTATAGAACTTTGGTAAAGGATTTGGTAGAAAAAGAATCTACAACAAGCAAAGAAAAAACCGAAGCGTTAGCAAATTATACAATGCTTAACGATAGACGTATGAAGCGTTGGGACAAAACCATTAAAACTGATGAAACGGTAAAGGAAAATGTTTCTAATTTAAATATAAATCAAACTTGGTTAGTATTAACAGAGAGTTGGTGTGGTGATGCTGCGCATGTTATGCCAGTAATTAATAAGGTAGCAGAATTGAATACTAACATCGATTTTAAGGTAGTACTAAGAGATGAAAACTTAGATTTAATGAATCAGTTTTTAACCAATGGAGGACAATCTATTCCAAAATTAATAATGATTGATAACAACACAAATAAAGTTATAAATACTTTTGGGCCAAGGCCAATAGAAGCAACCCAATTAGTTAACGATTATAAAACTAAACATGGTAAATTAACACCAGAGTTTAAGGAAGATTTACAAAGCTGGTACAATAAAAATAAAGGTCAAAATGTAATTGAAGATTTAGTTGGCTTATTAAACTAATTTAGTTTTAAGAATAATATTAATTACTTGTAGTACTTAAATTAGAAATAAATTTTTCTATTGACAGTGCATTGTCAACATTAAAATCGCCAATTTTTGTGCGCCTTAAAACAGATAGGTGTCCGCCAGAATTTAATGCTTTTCCAAAATCGTTTGCTAAAGAGCGAATGTATGTTCCTTTACTACAAACTACTCTAAAAGAAACAGTATTGCCTTCAATTTTAATAATATAGAACTCTTTAATAGTAACTTTACGCGATTTAACTTCTACAGCCTCACCAGCTCTTGCATACTCATATAAGCGTTTTCCATCTTTTTTTAGAGCAGAAAATACAGGTGGAACCTGGTCTATTTCGCCTATAAATTGTTTTGTAGCTTGGTGTATTAAATCTTCAGTTATATGTTGAGTAGAGAAAGTTTCGTTTATTTCTGTTTCTAAATCAAACGAAGGAGTTGTTGCACCTAAAATAATAGTTCCAGTATATTCTTTAATTTGTCCTTGAAAAGTATCAATTTGCTTTGTCATTTTTCCAGTACAAATCACTAATAATCCAGAAGCTAAAGGATCTAATGTTCCTGCATGACCAACTTTTATTTTTTTAATATTGAAAGCTTGTCTAATTTCCCATCGTAGTTTATTAACCACCTGAAAAGAAGTCCAATTTAAGGGTTTATCAATAAGTAAAACTTGTCCTGCTTGGTAGTCTTCAATTGTCATTAAACTAATTTAAAAGAGAAAAAATAATGGCAATTAAACCTACAATTACGCAGTAAGTTGCAAAATAAGAGAGTTTGCTTTTTTTAACTAATGCAATCATCCAAGTACATGCAAATAATCCAGATATAAATGCAGCAATAAATCCAGCTGCTAGAGCAGTAATGTTTTGGCTCTCGAACGATAATTCACCACCAAGAACATCTTTTGCAATTTTACCAAAAATTAGAGGCACAACCATTAAAAATGAAAAACGTGCTGCTTTAGTTTTATCATTACCTAATAATACCGAAGTTGAAATTGTTGCTCCACTTCTAGAAATACCAGGAAGCATTGCAATAGCTTGAGAGATACCTATAATAAGGGCGTTTTTAAAACTAACTTTCTTTTGTGTGTTTTTTGCTTTATGTGCTAGAAATAAAAGAGCAGCTGTAACTAAAAGCATGCAACCTACTAACATAATGTTTCCGCCAAATAATTGTTCTAATTGTTCTTCAAAGAAAAGACCAACAAAAACAGCTGGAAGCATTGATATTATAATTTTCCCAACAAAACGTTGATTGTCGTTTATGCCAGGTTTAAATATGCCTTTTACTATATCAATAATGTCTTTTCTAAAAATAACTATTGTGCTTAAAGCTGTTGCAAAGTGAAGCACAACGGTAAATAATAAGCTTTCTTCTGGTACAGAGTTATCACCTAAAATAGCTTTTCCTAATTCTAAATGACCACTAGAAGATACAGGTAGAAATTCTGTAAGTCCTTGAATTATGCCTAATATGATTGAGTCTATAATGTCCATTAGGCAAAAATATTAAATTGAATCAGCAATAAGATGGTTTGTAGTTATTTTTTAATATTCTAATCTTCCTTTCGTGTTAGAATAGCATAAATTTGAATACCAAAACCTATTAAAACTAGGGCAGGTGCTAAACGTATGCGTCTCCAGTGAAAAATATCTTCATTAAATATAGTAGGATCATCATTACCACCACCAGACATTAAAATAAAGCCAATTGCTATAAAGGCTAATCCTATAAACATAAATTTATAGTTGCGCTTACCAAAAATAAACTCACCTTTATTTTCTGAACCGATTTCTTTGCGTTTTTGTTCTCCCACCTTTTATGTAGATTTTATTTAATGCTATAAAATTAGCTTATTTCTAATTGCAAAGTAACGGATTTATTTAAAACTTTAGTCGTAAATACCTTTCACATGATGTTTTTTCACATCAGTTTTTACAATCTTAATAGATTTATCTTCTATTTTTTTTTAGATAGCAGCACAAAAGCTGTAATCGATATAATACCTATAAATACAAATGTTATTCGTTTCATAATAATAAAATTAAATAATGAATAAATGTATTGGTATAGTCAGTATATGTGGTTTTTTGTTATGTAAATATAACATCAAACTTTACTAATTATTGTTAAGGCTAAAGTTAAAACGTGTTAAAGTTTAGTAATATAATTTATCTGTATTAAGATTTAAAAAACGCTGAGTCGCGAAAAATGTAGATATCCAAGTAATAAAAATACCAAGTAAAAAGATAACAACAAACAAACCAATGATAAGAACAGGTTTGTTTAATAGTTCTAGTTCAGGAAATGTTTTATCTACAAAATAAAGTACAAAAGCCATACCTATTAATGCTATAATTGCACCTATAACTCCTAATTTAACACTCCTAAAAATAAAAGGTTTTCTTATAAAGCGTTTTGTAGCACCAACCATTTGCATGGTTTTTATGGTAAAGCGTTTAGAATATACAGCCAGTCTTATAGAGCTGTTAATTAGTAGAACAGCAATTAATGTAAATAAACCACTTATAAGTAGTATCCAAAAACTAATTTTTTTCACGTTATCATTCATTAAATTCACCAAGTCGTTATCATAACTTACCTCTTCAACAAAGTTTTTAGCTAAGGCTTGATCTGCTATAATTTGAAGTTTTTTTGAAGTAACAAAATCGGCTTTTAAGTTTACATCAATCGAATTTTTAAGCGGATTGCTTCCAAGAAAATCCATAAAATCCTCACCACTTTCAGCTTTCATAAATTCTGCAGCTTGTTCTTTAGAAACAGAAATGGTAGACTTTACATAGTCTGCCATTGCCAAACTCTTTTCAAGTTGTTTAATTTCTACATCTTTTGCAGTGTCTTTTAAAAAAATAGTAACTGTAACCTGTTCTTTAAAGTGGTCTGCTACTTTTTTAGCATTTAAAACCAAAAGTCCTAATAAACCTAGTAAAAATAAGACTAATCCAATACTTAAAACTACAGAAAAGTAAGAAGAGATTAATCGGCGTTTTTGGTATTTATCAAAAGAGGAGCTCATAAAAAGTATTTAGTTAACAGTGTAAAAATAATAAAGAATTCAAACAATACTACTTTACAACGTTTAAACTTTTAATTCTGTTGTAATATCTTTAAATTTGAAGCGTAAAATCAACACTATGCAATACGATTTTAATAGAATAGAGAAAGATTGGCAAAAATATTGGTCAGAAAACCAAACATTTAAAGCCTCTAACAATTGCGAAAAGCCAAAATATTATGTGCTTGATATGTTTCCTTATCCTTCTGGAGCAGGTTTGCATGTTGGTCACCCATTAGGTTATATAGCTAGCGATATTTATGCACGTTACAAACGCCACAAAGGATCTAATGTATTGCATCCTCAAGGTTACGATAGTTTTGGGTTGCCTGCAGAACAGTACGCAATACAAACAGGTCAACATCCAGCTATTACTACAGAAACGAATATTAAAACCTATAGAAGACAATTAGATCAAATTGGTTTTTCTTTTGATTGGAGTCGCGAAGTACGTACTTCTAATCCAGAATATTACAAATGGACACAATGGATATTTATTCAATTATTTCAATCGTATTATTGCAATAATGATAATAAAGCTAAAGATATAAACGAATTAGTTTCAATTTTTTCTTCGGAAGGCAATGCCAATGTTGCATGCGACGATATTATTGAAACATTTACTTCAGAAGCTTGGAATAGTTTTTCAACAGAAGAACAACAGGCAATACTATTAAAATACAGATTAACCTATTTAGCAGAAACCGAAGTGAATTGGTGTCCAGCTTTAGGAACCGTTTTAGCAAACGACGAAATTGTAAATGGCGTATCAGAACGTGGTGGACATCCAGTTATGCGTAAGAAAATGACACAATGGAGTATGCGAATTTCTGCTTATGCAGAACGCTTACTTCAAGGTTTAGAAACTATAGATTGTACAGATGCCTTAAAAGAAACACAACGTAACTGGATTGGGAAATCTGTAGGAGCAACCGTATCTTTTAACGTTAAAGGTCATGATGAAAGCATTGAAGTTTTCACTACAAGACCTGATACCATTTTTGGAGTATCATTCATGACACTTGCTCCAGAGCATGAACTCGTTTCTAAACTAACAACTGCAGAACAAAAAGCTGAAGTTGAAACTTATATAGAAAAAACAGCAAAACGTAGCGAACGTGATCGTATGGTAGATGTAAAAACCATTTCGGGTGTATTTACAGGTGCTTACGCAGAACATCCTTTTACAAAAGAGCCAGTACAAATATGGATTGGCGATTACGTATTAGCAAGTTACGGAACAGGAGCAGTAATGGCTGTGCCATGTGGAGACCAGCGTGATTACGATTTTGCAAAACATTTTAATATTCAGATTCCTAACATTTTTGAAGGTGTAGATATTAGCAAAGAAGCATTTACAGGAAAAGACAATGTAAAAATTGCAAATAGTGATTTCCTTAATGGAATGAACTACAAAAAAGCCAGTAAACGTGCTATTTACGATTTAGAGCAGTTAGGACAAGGCGAAGGCAAAACAAATTATAGGTTAAGAGATGCCGTATTTTCTAGACAGCGTTATTGGGGAGAACCATTTCCAGTGTATTACGTTAATGGAATGCCGCAAATGATAGACGCAGAACATTTACCAATTAGATTACCAGAAGTAGAAAAATATTTACCAACCGAAGAAGGCGAACCACCTTTAGGTCGCGCCAATGTTTGGGCTTGGTGCACAAAAACTAATACTGTTGTTGCAAACAATAAAATAGATAATAAAACTATTTTTTCTCTAGAGCTAAACACCATGCCAGGTTGGGCAGGAAGCTCATGGTACTTTTTCCGTTATATGGAAGAAGCAGCGAGTAGAGGCAATGTTTTTGCAAGTAAAGATGCGTTAAACTATTGGGAAAATGTAGATTTATACATTGGTGGTGCAGAACACGCAACAGGACACTTATTATATTCTCGATTTTGGGTAAAATTACTTAAAGATCGTGGTTTTGTAAATGTTGAAGAGCCTTTTAAGAAGTTGATAAATCAAGGGATGATTTTGGGTACTAGCGCTATTGCATTAAATGTTACAAATATTAGAGTAAATCATTTATCTAAACTGTATAGTTTAAAAGAGGATGAATTCAAATTTACTACAGATTATTCTCAAAATAGTTCTGGTCAAAAAGTAAATATATTAGTTTCAAAAGATTTGATGTTTGAAAGTACTAACACTAAAAATACCATTAGTTGTTCAGGTATAAATAATTTAAATCATGATCCATCTAAAAAGAATTCGCTTTTTAACACTATTCTCAGTATTTTAGATATTAATGAAGAAGTTAAAGATGAATTATTAAATGGGGAATCTATATTATCATATTTTATTAACCCTATACGAGTTGATGTAAACAAGGTTAATGCTTCAGATGAATTAGATATTGATTCTTTTAAGATCCAAAAAACAAGTAAGGAATATGAAAAATCACTATTTATATTAGAAGATAATGATATTTTTCTTGTTGGGAGAGAAGTTGAAAAAATGTCTAAAAGATGGCTTAATGTAGTGAATCCAGAAGTTATTTGCGAGCAATATGGTGCAGACAGTCTTCGTCTTTACGAAATGTTCCTTGGTCCGTTAGAGCAATACAAACCATGGGATACAGCAGGTATTTCAGGTGTGCACAGTTTCCTTAAAAAATTATGGAAATTGTATGTAGACGATAATGGATTAAAAGTAAACGATGCCGAACCCACAAAAGACAATCTAAAAACATTACACAAAACAATAAAAAAAGTACAAGAAGATATCGAGAATTTCTCTTTTAATACTTCGGTGTCCACGTTTATGATTGCTGTAAATGAGTTAACAGCTCAAAAATGTACGAGTAAAGAAATATTAGAACCTTTACTAGTTTTAATATCACCTTATGCACCACATATTGCTGAGGAATTATATAATAAATTAGGAAATAATACCTCAATTTCTACATCACCTTTCCCAGAGTTTGATGCTAGTCATCTTGTAGAAAGTAGTAAAAATTATCCAATTTCATTTAATGGTAAAATGCGTTTTACGCTAGAATTACCTATGGATTTTACAAAAGATGAAATTGAAAAAGCGGTTATGGCTCACGAAAAAACCATTACTCAATTAGACGGTAGAGAACCTAAAAAGATAATTGTTGTACCAGGTAAAATTGTTAATATAGTTGGGTAAAAAAATAGGAATATTTGTAGGTGTTTTACTTTTAGCAGGTGCTATTAGTTATTTTGTTATAGATGCTAATGAAAAGCAATTTAATAAAATACAATGGCATGAAACACCATCAACACGCTATGATATGGCTAAGGATATTATAGATAGTAATATGCTTTTTGGAAAAACAAAAGCAGAAATTATTTTATTGTTAGGCAGTACTACTAAACCTTCAACCTTAAAAGGTAAAGACCACTTGGTATATTCTTTAGGCAAAGCATCAAGTTTTTTTGAAGTAAAAGAAGAGACACTTATTATTGTTTTTCAAGACGAAAAAGTGATTAATGTTATTCATTCTTATCAAAACTAATTATTTTTATATATTAAAATAATAATAAAATGAAACAGTTTCTTAGTATTCTATTATTTATTACAATTAGTTTTTCTGTCCAAGCACAAGATGGAACCTTAACATTTCCAGAAGATTATTTAGGAGTTTATAAGGGAGAACTTGAGATTACTAATGCTAAAGGAAAGCAAAGTGTTAATATGGAGTTTCATTTAACAGCTACAGATTCTGTTGGTGTTTATAATTATATTTTAGTGTATGTAATTGATGGTAAACCAAGCCCTAGAAATTATACGTTAAAAACTATAAATAAAGAAAAAGGAGAATATGTTGTAGACGAAAATAATGGTATTGTATTGGATGCAAAATATGTAGATAACACTTTGTATTCCGTTTTTGAAGTTGATGATAACCTACTTATAACTACAGAACGCTTTCACCTTGACTATATGATATTTGAAATTGTTTTTTCTGGTAAGAATAAAAAAAATGTTATTGAAGGAAACGAAGAGATACCAATGGTCACAAGTTATTCAGTTACCGTAACGCAAAAAGCGTACTTAGAAAAACAGTAAAACTGACAAATTTTCTTATTATAGAATTGGCTTACTTTTTGATATATTATTAATTAGAATTTAAAACTTAAAATAATGATGATGACAGGACATATGGGATATTATATCCTAATAGGTGCAATAGCTTTAGTAAGTTGGTTAGTTAGTAACCAGTTAAAAAAGAAGTTTGCCAAGTACTCTAAAGTGCAATTGCGAAATGGTATGAGTGGTGCTGAAATTGCAACAAAAATGCTGGCAGATCATGGCATTCGAGATGTTGAGGTGATTTCTTCACCAGGACGTTTAACAGACCATTATAACCCAACAAATAAAACAGTAAATTTAAGTGAGGCGGTTTATAACCAACGTAATGCAGCAGCAGCCGCAGTTGCAGCTCACGAAGTTGGTCATGCTGTACAACATGCTATCGCATACCAATATTTAACAATGCGTTCTAAATTAGTGCCAGTGGTACAGGTTACTTCTAGTATGTCTCAATGGGTTGTTTTTGGTGGAGTAGCACTAATGGCATCTGATGCGCTTGGAGCTGCAGGTCAATATGTTGCCATTGCAGGTTTAGTAATGATGGCTTTTGCAACGTTATTTAGTATTGTTACTTTACCAGTAGAATACGATGCTAGTAATCGTGCTTTGGCTTGGTTAAAAAATAAGAATATAGTTTCTCAAGAAGAGTATAAAGGTTCTGAAGATGCTCTTAAATGGGCAGCAAGAACTTACTTGGTTGCTGCAATTGGTGCAATAGCATCGTTATTATATTGGGCTTTACAGGTTTTTGGTGGAAGAGATTAATTTGAAGCTTTTTATTTTATAAAGTATCGTTTTCTAAGGATACTAATTTGTTTTTTAGCCCATATATAACCTAGCCTGCAATATTTTTAGATTCTGTCTTAAGTAATAAACTGTTTCTATGCCATTCTACAGTTCTTGGACTAATAAAAAGAGTTTCTGCAATATCATTAGTAGTTAATTGCTTACAAATTAATTTTAAAACTTCAATTTCTCTTTTTGTAAAGTAGTTAGTATCAAAGTTTGATTTCACTTTTTTATCTGTAGGGTTAACAATGCTTTCATGGATGTATTTCATGACTTGTTCGTCATAATAAAAACCTTTTTTTGAAACTTCAACAATAGTTTTAATCATTAAATCTGGTGTGCTGTTTTTTGCTAAATAAGCAATAGCACCAATAGAAATCATATTAAGTATAAAGGGTTTGCTAAAATAGCTTGTTAATGCGATAACTTTAATGTTTGGGAAGCGTTTTCTTATAGGTTTAGTCACCTCTACACCATTTAATTCTGGCATTTTAAGATCTGTAATAACTATTTCAGGAAGTATTTTAGTGTTAGTTAATAGGTCTATTAAATGTTGCCCGTTTTCAGTATCAAATAGTACATCTATCGTATCGTTACTTTCTAGAATAGTTTTAAGACCTTGTCTAAATAAAAGCTCATCATCAGCTAATGCAATTTTTATTTTATTGTCCATATTTACAGCGTATTATAAATTGACTTCCACTATTTGGGGTACTCTCTATTTTTAGTGTGCCATTTAATATTTTAACTCTACTTTTAATATTTTGAAGCCCAATTCCAGGCTTTTTTTAACTTCATTAACAGTAAAACCTTTACCATTATCTTGAAATCTAAGTTCTAAGTTATCTTCAGGTATGTACTTAATGACATTAACATCTAATAATGTATCAACAGTTAAAAGTTGATAATTGAGTAAACAATATTTATTCTATAAAAAAAGCTCCTAATATTTTATAAGGAGCTTTTGTTTTGTTGTTAAATCTAAGATTTGTTTATATTTTTATTTGTCTCTCAATTTGCTGGTCTAAAGAAATAAAAGTCTCAGTTCTTGACACGCCTTCAATAGATTGAATTTCGTTATTTAATAAATGCATTAAATGCGCATTATCTTTACAAAGTATTTTAATTAAAATACTCCAGTTTCCTGTGGTGTAATGGCATTCTAAAACTTCAGGTATCTTTTTAAGTTGCTTTACAGCATCAGGATTGCTAATAGCTTTATCAAGATATATACCTACAAATGCCATTGTACTATAACCTAATATTTTAGGGTTAATAATAAATTTAGAACCTGCAATTAAACCTGATTTTTCAAGTTTTCTTAACCGTTGGTGTATTGCAGCTCCCGAAATACAAACTTGTCTCGCTATTTCTAAAACAGAAGTTCTGGCATCTGTCATTAATGTACGAAGTATTTTTTTATCAATACCGTCTATGTGTATGTTTTGATTTATAACTTTCAAAGCCTATATGTATTTTCGAATTAAAACATAAATGTACTAAACATGTAGAGGATTGTAACCTAAGTAAGGAACTTTTTTCTCGTTAAATATAATCCCAAAATCTTCAAGTTTTGTTAAAATAGGTTGGTAAACCTCTTTGGTAATTGGTCTTAAAACTCCAGGAGTTGTTATTTTTTTATTAAGAATAGCCATTGCAGCAATAGCGACTGGTAAACCTACAGTTTTTGCCATTGCAGTGTAAGTTTGATCTTCACCTAAAGTAACCATAGTAGCATCTATTTGGTGCTTTTTACCATTTAATTCGTAACCAAATTTATGGTACATTACAATCATATCTTTATCTGTTGGGTCTAAAGTCCAACTGTCCATCAATATTTTTTGTAAAATTTGAGCAGGTGTTGCTTTATCAAGATCTACCATTTTTGTTGAGCTAAATAGGTCTAACTCTTCCAGTTTATCCCAAACAATATCGTCCTGGTCTATTTTAAGCGCATGTCTAAATTTTATTTCAACAGAGTCTGTTGAGCTATATGGTAAGAATGAGTTTACAAAATCACGATAACTCATATTTTTACTATCGTCTATGGTGTAAATATCGTCAGTCATACCAAGTGCAGCAAATATATTCCAAGCACGACTAAAACCAACGCGTCTAATAGTACCACGATATAAAGTTTTAACATCGTCAAGGCCATAAATGTCTTGGTATTTTAGGGAGTCTCTATTAGCGTATGCCTCAAAACGTCCAAAACCATCTACCTCTAAAAACTCTGTACGTCTAAATAAACGGTTATATGGTATGTATTTATAGGTGCCTTCTTGAAGGAACTTAGCAGCACTTCCTTGTCCTGCAAGCACAACATTTCTTGGGTTCCAAGTAAATTTATAGTTCCATAAATTATTGTCGCTTTCTGGAGCAACTAATCCTCCTGTAAAAGATTCGAATAAAATTAGTTTTCCGCCATCTGCCTCAATTCTATCTATTACTTGCATAGCACTCATATGGTCGATTCCTGGATCTACTCCAATTTCATTCATAAATACTAAGCCTCTATTTTTTGCTTGAGCATCTAAAGCTTGCATTTCATCGCTTACATAAGAAGCTGTTACCATATTTTTACCAAAAGTAATACAATCTTTAGCTACTTCTATATGAAAACGCGCAGGCAACATTGAAATTACAATGTCTGATGCTTTTACTGCTTCTTCTCTAGATTTGTCATTAAATACATCTAAAGTAACAGCAGTTGCGTTTTTATGATTACCAGTTAGCTTTGAAGCATTCCCAATATTTAAATCACCCACTGTTATGTGGAGATTTTCAGTTTCAGATTTATCTAATAGATATTTTATTAAGTATGATGCAGATTTTCCTGAACCAATAACTAAAATGTTTCTCATAATGAAATTTGTTACCTAATTTTGTTTGGACGAAAGTACTAAAATGCAAATTGTTTTAAAACTCAAACAATAAATATATATGAACAAAAAAATATTAGTATTAGGTTCTTTTTTTGGGCTATTAGCAGTTATAATAGGCACCTTTGCAGCTCATGGTTTAAAACCAAAGATTACAGTTGAAGCTATGCAATCTTTTGAGACAGGAGTGCGCTATCAAATGTATCATGCATTTTTACTTTTAATTATAGGAAATCTTGAAGCTATTTCTATAAAAAGTAAAAAAATAATTTTCTATTTGGTAGCAGTAGGCGTGTTGTTTTTTTCAGGATCAATATACGCCTTAGCGACAAATACACTTACTGCTTTTAACTTTAAAGTAATAGGTTTTATAACTCCCATTGGTGGATTGTTACTTATTGTAGCTTGGCTTATATTGTTAATAAACTTTGTAAAAAGCGTTAAGAATTAACGTAGATTTATACAAGAGTTTTAGAATAATATGTACTTTTGCAACCTAAACAATACACCAAATTATGGTAAACCATACACAATCTACTAAAACGATTTCGTTAGAAAAATACGGTATTAAGAATGCTAATGTTCGATACCAATTATCACCAGAAAAATTACAACAAACTACTATTGAAAAAGGTCAAGGTGTGCAAGCATCTTCTGGAGCTCTAGCTGTTAATACAGGAGAGTTTACAGGACGATCACCAATGGACCGTTTTATTGTAAAAGATGATATAACTAGAGATCGCATTTGGTGGGGAAATATTAATATTCCTTTTGATGCAAATAAGTTCGATAAGTTTTATGATAAGGTTGTGAATTATTTGTCTGAAAAGGAAGTGTTTGTAAGAGATAGCTTTGTTTGTGCAGATGAAGATTACAAACTAAACATTCGTGTTATCAACGAGTATCCATGGAGTAACATGTTTGCTTATAATATGTTTTTACGCCCTACAGATGCTGAGTTAAAAAATTTCACGCCAGAATGGACCATTGTTAATGCACCAGGTTTTATGGCTGATGCTAAAGAAGATGGTACAAGACAACATAATTTTGCGATATTAAATTTTGAAAAAAAGATTGCATTAATTGGAGGTACTGGATATACAGGAGAAATTAAAAAAGGAATTTTTTCTGCTTTAAATTTTATACTTCCAGTGTTTAAAAATACATTACCTATGCACTGTAGTGCAAATGTTGGTAAAGATGGTGATACTTCAATTTTCTTTGGCCTTTCTGGAACAGGAAAAACAACTTTATCTACAGATCCAGATAGAAGCTTAATTGGTGACGACGAACATGGCTGGACTTCTGAAAACACAGTCTTTAATTTTGAAGGTGGTTGTTATGCAAAAGTGATTAATTTATCTCAAGAGCAAGAACCGAAAATTTTCGATGCAATAAAAGAAGGTGCTATTCTTGAAAATGTTAAAATGAATGAAAAAGGAGAAGTAGATTTTGCAGATACTTCAATTACACAAAACACACGTGTAAGCTATCCTATTCATCATATAGAAAATATTAAAGTGCCATCAATAGGTAAGAATCCTAAAAATATTTTCTTTTTAACTGCTGATGCTTTTGGTGTTTTGCCTCCTATTTCAAAACTAACACCAGGACAAGCTGCTTATCATTTTATTTCAGGTTACACAGCTAAGGTGGCAGGAACAGAAGCAGGAATTACTGAGCCTGTACCAAGCTTTTCTGCATGTTTTGGAGCGCCTTTTATGCCATTACATCCAACAAAGTACGCAGAGATGCTAAGTAAGAAAATGCAAGATGCAGGAGTAACTGTTTGGTTAGTAAACACTGGTTGGACTGGTGGACCTTATGGTGTTGGCAGTAGAATGAAATTAAAATATACTAGAGCAATGATTACTGCAGCTATGGATGGTTCTCTAGAAGAAGCAAATAAAGGAAACTACCATAAACATTCTATTTTTAATGTAGATCAGCCAAGAATTTGCCCTAACGTGCCAACTGAAGTGTTAAGTCCAAGAAAATCATGGAATAACGATGAAGGTTACTATAAAACTGCAGATAAGCTAGCGCGTTCATTTAATGATAATTTTAAACAGTTTGAAGACAATGCTAATGATGCTATTTTAGCTGGAGCTCCAAATGTAAAATAATACACAACAACAGTTTTGAGCATAACAAAGAAAAGGCTTCTCAATTTGAGAAGCCTTTTCTTTGTTATAAGTAGAAGACCTGAATGAGGTCTACTTTATTAACTTTATATATTTTATTTTTTGTTTACAGAATTTATGTACTTTTTAAGCGCCATTGTCATAGAAGGAGTTTCTGGAGTTGGAGCAGCGATATCTACTCTTAATCCTTTTGCTTCTACTGCTTTTATAGTTGTGTTTCCAAATACAGCAATTCTAGTATCTTTTTGTTGAAAATCTGGAAAGTTATGAAACAAAGAATCAATACCACTTGGGCTAAAGAATACTAATATATCATAGGTTACACTTTCTAAATCAGATAAATCACTAATTACTGTTTTATAAAAAACAGCTTCCTTCCAGTTTACACCTAGTCCATTTAGTACTTCAGGAACTTCTGCTTTTAATTTATCTGCGGCAGGTAATAAAAACGTTTCATCTTTATACTTTTTAATTAAAGGAGAAAGCTCAGTAAAAGTACGTTTGCCAACATATATTTTACGTTTTCTATACACAACATATTTTTGAAGATAATACGCTACAGCTTCAGATTGGCAAAAATATTTCATGCTATCTGACACTTTAAAGCGCATTTCTTCAGCAACTCTAAAAAAGTGATCTACAGCATTTCTACTTGTTAAAACTATAGCTGTAAACTTACTAAGGTCAATTTTTTGTTGCCTAATTTCTTTTGAAGGCAAACCTTCTACGTGAATAAAAGGACGAAAATCTATTTTCACTTTCTGTCTTTCTGACAAATCGAAATATGGCGAATTTTCAATTTTAGGTTCAGGTTGCGAGACTAAAATGGTTTTCACTTTCATATAATAATAGCTTTTTTTAAGGCCTTATTGTAACGTATATAACTTATACAAAACGAGATAAGGTGAAATTTCAAGTGTGCAAAGATACAAAATAAAATAAAACCAATTCTTTTTTATTGTTTTAAGATTATTTTTTATGAATAATAAAATTCCAGCAACATTGATTATAATTAGGAGTGCCAAGAAAATGGCTAGATTTAATTGGTTTGGAAGCCAAGAATAAATTAAAATAGCATTTATAGGAATTAATAAAATACCTATAAAATTCTTGTAACTTGTTTTTTGAAATATATAATTATCAATTATACTGTCTATGTTTAATACACTACTCACTATGCGTTCTAGCATTATTTTAGTAAGTATTAAAATACCAATGCCTAAAGCTAGCTTAGAAGAAATTAAAGGGTTATCTATAGGATAGTTATTGCTTAAATTTAAACACAACAAGGAAAATATTGCTAATCCAATACTTAGATTAGTAAAAAGTAAGCTTTCAAAAAAATCAAAAAACTTATGTTCTCTAACATAAACTTTTAAATATCTAAAGTTTATTAGTAACATTAAAAAATATTGAAATCGTTTTGGAGCCAAAAGCTTAGTAATTGCAACTAAAGTAAGACAAATTACAAGTAAAATGGTATAAAGTTCGGTTGAAAGCACTTCTCTTAGCATGTTGTAAAATTATTATAAAATAATTAAGAAAAGGCACCATTTATTAATAAATATTTACAAAAAACTAAAAGTCAAATATGTACATTTGCCATAATTTAAAAGCTACTAATGCAAGACGCTGTTGTAATTATACCAACTTATAACGAAATTGAAAACATAGAGTCGATAATCATGACTGTTTTTAATCAAGATAAAGCGTTTCATATCTTGGTTGTAGATGATAATTCACCAGATGGTACTGCAAGTAAAGTAAAGGAATTACAAAAGCAGTTTCCACAATCTTTGTTTTTAGAAATGAGACAAGAAAAATCTGGATTAGGTACAGCTTATATTCATGGTTTTAAATGGTGTTTAAAAAGAGATTACAAGTATATTTTTGAGATGGATGCAGATTTTTCTCATAATCCAAAAGATCTTATAAGGCTGTATAATGCATGCCATAATTTAGGAGCAGCAGTTAGTATAGGGTCACGTTATGTCAAAGGTATTAATGTTGTAAATTGGCCTTTAAGCAGGATTATCTTATCTTATGGAGCTTCAATATATGTAAAAATAATCACAGGAATGCTCATAAAAGATAGTACTGCAGGTTTTATTTGCTATCATAGAAGTGTGCTAGAGAGTATTAATTTTGATGATATTAAGTTTATAGGTTATGCGTTTCAAATTGAAATGAAATTTAAAGCCTATTTAAAAAAGTTTAAAATAGTAGAAGTACCAGTTATTTTTACAGACAGAACAAAAGGACAATCTAAATTAAGTTCAAGTATAATTTTAGAGGCAATCTTTGGAGTTGTATCTATGAAGTTTAAAAGTATATTCAACAAAGAAAAAGAATGAGCGAAAAAATAACACTTATTAAAAATGCCAAGATTGTTAATGAAGGCACTATTTTTACTGGAGATATATTAATTGAAGGTGAGTTTATTACAAAAATAGACACCTCTATAAGTGCTAAATCATCAGATGTAAATGTGTTTGATGCGGAAGGTAAATATGTGCTTCCTGGAATGATTGACGACCAAGTACATTTTAGAGAACCAGGTTTAACGCATAAAGCAAATATAGAAACAGAATCTCGTGCAGCAATTGCAGGAGGTATTACTTCTTTTATAGAAATGCCTAATACCAATCCGCAGACTACTACAATAGAAAAGTTAAATGATAAGTTTGCAATTGCTAAAGAAACATCTTTTGCTAACTACTCTTTTATGTTTGGTGGCACCAATGATAATTTAGAAGAAATTTTAAAGGTTAACCCAAAAGAAGTTGCAGGTTTAAAACTATTTTTAGGATCCTCTACTGGAGATATGTTGGTAGATAATCCAGAAGTTTTAAAAAAAATATTCTCAAGTACAGATTTGTTAATTTCCGTACACTGCGAAGATGAAGCAACAATTAAAGCCAATACAGAGGTTTATAAAGCGCGTTATGGAGAAGATATACCAATTAATTTACATCCAATAATTAGGAGTGAAGAAGCATGTTATTTGTCTTCATCCAAAGCAATAGAATTAGCTAAAAAAACAGGAGCAAGATTGCATGTTTTTCATTTGTCTACTGGAAAAGAAACAAAATTATTTAGTAATAAAATCCCTTTAAAAGACAAAAAAATAACAGCTGAGGTTTGTATTCATCACTTATGGTTTAGCGATAAAGATTACGACGATAAAGGCACTTTAATAAAATGGAATCCAGCCGTAAAGACAGAAAAAGATAGAGAGCAGCTATTAAAAGCGTTACTAGACGATAGAATAGATGTTATAGCAACAGACCACGCACCACATACAATAGAAGAAAAAAGTAATGTGTATACAAAAGCGCCTTCTGGAGGCCCTTTAGTGCAACATGCGCTACCAGCCTTATTAGAAATGCATCATCGTGGGCAAATTTCGATTGAGAAAATTGTAGAAAAAACAGCTCATAATCCAGCTATTTTATTTGAAGTGGAAAAACGTGGTTATATTAAAGAAGGGTATTATGCAGATTTGGTTGTTGTAGATTTAAATAACCCATGGACAGTAAATAAAGACAATATTTTATATAAGTGTGGTTGGTCTCCTTTTGAAGGCACTACATTTAAATCTCGTATTACTCAAACTTTTGTAAATGGAGGGTTAGCCTATAAAAACTTTAAGTTTTACGATACAAAATATGCTAAAAAACTTACATTTAATAGGTAATATACTTACAGTATTTTAAACTTTAATAGATATATGAAAAAAAAACACTTTTTATTTTTAATAATATTATTAATACTAAGCTCTTGTTATAAGGTTGAAAAACCTAATAAACCAGAAAATTTAATTTCTGAAGATAACATGGTTAATGTATTAGTGGATATGGCTATTATGTCTTCTGCGAAAGGTGTTAATAAAAGTAATATTGAGAAAAATGGTATTGTGCCAGACGCGTATATTTATAAAAAAAACAATATAGATAGTATTACTTTTGTAGAGAGTAACGCTTATTATGCTTTCGATATTAAAAAATATGATGCTATCTATTTACGTGTAAAAGATAGCTTATCTGTATTGCGAGAAAAATATAAAGCAATCGACACTAAAGAGAAAAAGGAAAAAGAAACTAAAGATTCTATTAATAGAGCAAAAATAAACGAAGAGAAACGAAGAAAATTTAAAGAAAACACAGAGTCTAAATTTCCTCAAGAGCGAAAACCAGTTGCCAAAGGAAAATAGAACTTTTTAGTCCAGTATTAAATATCTTTTAAATACAACTCGCACGTTTTTTTTATTTCAACTTCTAAATTAGAATATTCAAATTTTATAACTGCTTCAATCTTATCTCCATTGTATTGAGATTTTAATATTAAAGAATCTACAAGCTGTTTAGATAACACTCGTCTCTTTCCTGTAACTTTATGTTTTAACCAGTCAAGTCTCCAACCTATTTGTAATAACCAGTTTTTTGCTTCTTTTTTAGGTGGTTTAACATTTAAAGCCTCTGCACAAATAGTTAAGAATTTTTTATAAGTCCAATTTTGCGATACTAAAATAAAGCGTTCGTTTTTTACATTGCTTAGCATGAGTAAAACCATAATATCAACAACATCTTTAATAGCTACGCACCCAACAGTGCCCATGGTGTAATATTTTAACTTATTGTGTATTGTTTTAATTATAGAGCCGCTGCCATAATTCCAAATCCCTGGACCAATAATAACTCCAGGATTAATAATTACAGCGTCCAAACCTTCTTGTGTACCACGCCATACTTCTAACTCGGCTCCATATTTAGTAATAGCATAAACACTATTGTCTACCTCTTCATTCCATTCGGTTTCTTCGGTTGTAACTTCTCCAGATTTTGATTCACCTATTGCTGCAATAGAACTAACATAACATAATTTTTTAATATTATTTGAAACACAAAAATTTACAATATTTGCTGTGCCTTCAATATTGGTTTTTTGCAATAAATCAAATTTATCTGGTTCAAAAGAAACAAATGCTGCACAATGGTAAACATGTGTAATATCCTTAAAAGCTTCTGTTAAGGCAGGAATATCATTTAAATCTGCTTGAATCCAGTCTATTTTATTAAAAAGAGCTTCGGCATTGTTAGAGTAGTAAGAAAAAATTCGTTTAATCGTTTTAAACTTTTTTTCATTTCTATAAATTGCACGTACAGTTTGCTCTTCATTTAACAATTTAAAAAGCAAATGCGCACCTACAAATCCTGTTCCTCCAGTAACTAAAATCATACATCTAAGATAATAAATATTCAATATTGTATCTTAATTATATAGCTATTTTTATCTTTGTGAATCAATACACAAAATCAAGCATAAAATGGCTAATACATTTGTAGAAGAATTACGTTGGAGAGGTATGTTGCACGACATCATGCCAGGAACAGAAGAGCAATTAAATAAAGAGATGACAACGGCTTACATTGGCTTCGATCCTACAAGTGACTCTCTACATATTGGTAGTTTAGTGCCAATTATCTTATTAGTACACTTAGAAAAAGCAGGACATAAACCTGTTGCTTTGGTTGGTGGAGCTACAGGAATGATAGGTGATCCTTCTGGAAAAAGTGATGAACGTAATTTATTAGACGAAGTTGCTTTAGCACATAATGTAGCCGGAATTAAAGGCGTTTTATCTCGATTTTTAGATTTTAATTCTTCAAATAAAAACGCACCAGTTTTAGTAAATAACTACGATTGGATGAAAGATTTTAGTTTTATCGATTTTGCTCGTGATGTTGGAAAACGTATAACGGTAAATTACATGATGGCTAAAGACTCTGTTAAAAAACGTTTATCTGGAGACGAAGGAAACGTTGGAATGTCTTTTACAGAATTCACTTACCAATTAATCCAAGGTTACGATTTTCATCATTTGTACAAAACTATGGGTTGTAAATTACAAATGGGAGGAAGTGACCAATGGGGAAACATAACTACTGGAACAGAATTAGTAAGGCGAATGGACGATGGTGAAGACCAAGCAAAAGCTTTTGCCATGACATGTCCATTAATTACAAAAGCAGACGGTTCTAAATTTGGTAAAAGTGAAGGTGGGAATGTTTGGTTAGACACAAATAAAACATCAGTTTATAAGTTTTACCAATTCTGGTTAAATACTTCAGATGATGATGCTGAAAAGTATATTAAAATCTTTACGTTTTTAGATAAATCTACAATTGAACCATTAGTTAGTGAACATAAGGAAACACCACATTTACGTTTGCTACAAAAGCGTTTAGCTAAAGAAGTAACTACTTTTGTACATTCTGAAAATGATTTTTTAAATGCTAAAAAAGCCTCTGGAATTTTATTTAGTAAAACGTTTAATGAAGATATACGTACACTAGATGAAAGCTTATTTTTAGATGTTTTTGAAGGTGTGGCTCAAGCCGAAATAACAAAAATAGATTTAGCTGAAGGTCTAGACATGATTGCTGCTTTAGCAGATAAAACAAACTTCCTAAAAAGTAATAGCGAAGCAAGACGTGCACTTAAAGAAAATGCTGTTTCTGTAAATAAAGAGAAAGTAAATCAATACTATAAAATTACTGCTAAAGATTTAATAAACAACAAGTATGTTGTTTTAAATAAAGGAAAAAAGAATACTTATATTTTGAAGGTAGTTTAAAACCTTTATTAATGGTAATGTCTCTTCAATAAAAAAAGTCCGAATGCAAAGCTGCAAACGTACTTCTAAAAATTAGTCAACCAACTAAAAACTAATTTTTCTTTCTCATAATTTTAAATCAATCTTTTTCCCTTTCTCGGCTACTGCATAGGCACAGTATCCACCATATTGCGGGATGTATTGTTCTGGGTTTGCTGTAAACTTGTCTAAATGTATTTGAGACACAAACTTAAATTTTGTACCATCGTAAGTAGTTGTGAAGTTCTTATTTCCCTCTTCTGCTTTATTCTCAAAATAAGAAACCACATCATATCCTTCTGCTACAAAACCTTTTTTTGTATTGTAATCAGATTGTGTTTGCGTGAAAAATATTCCAAAGAAAAAAATGTAAATTAATTGTTTCATACCTATTCTGTAGTTATAGGTATACAATAATTACTGTAATACTTTTTTATTTTATAATACCATAAGGTTACAACCTCTAATATCGCTAGTATCAAAGCGCCCAATAATTTCGAAAGAGCCATCAATATTTACTTTACCTAAATCCTGAGTAGCAATAAATGAACAAGAATTAATATTTGCCAAATCGATAACATTAATACCTCCTGTTTTACCTTTTTTTGTTAATGATAAAGCATCTTCAGTATCGCGTGTTAATATTCGCATCCAATTGGGTAAATTAAAAACGCCATTACCTTTAGAATAGGCTTGGCTTAATAACTCTGTCATACCATATTCGCTATGTATAACATTAACTCCAAAGCCAGATTTTAAAACAGCGTGTAGTTCTTCTCTAATTAATTCTTTACGCCTGCCTTTCATACCTCCAGTTTCCATTATAATGGTATTGTTGAGGTTAAAGGATTGTGTTTCAACTAAATCTAATAAAGCAAAAGAAACTCCTATTAGTAATACTTTTTTACCTTTTGCATCTAAATGATTTAAAGTTTCGCTTAAAGCAGAAAGATTATCTAAGTAAAACCCGCTTTCTGGATGCTTAGAATCCTTAATCAAACTATCTACCATATAAATAAGAGACGAACCTTTACGTTCTAAATAACTTGGAAGTAAAGCCAGAACTACATAATCTCTTATATTTCCATAGAAAGCACTAAAGCATTTTTTAAAGCTATTCTGGTAAATAGAAAGTTCTGTTATGTGGTGTTTACTGGTAATGCTTCCTGTTGTTCCACTACTTGAAAATGTTTTTTTTATAGCTTCGGAAGAACTTATAACTTGATGGGATTTAAAAAACTGAATAGGCAAAAACGGAATGTCTTCAACAACATTTATATCACTAGGGTTTTTATATAATAAATCACAAAAAGAACGATAAATAGGATTGTTTTCAAATTGAAATCTAAAAATTTGTAAAGCTAAATCGTTAAATTCGGCTTCTGTTTCAATATTAAAGATTTGGTTTTGGTCTATCATTTTTATTTGTCAGTTCGAGTGAAAATTGCCTTACAATTTTTGTATCGAGAACATGAAAACAAAAGTAAACAAAAAGAGCGTTACCAAAAGCAACGCTCTTTTAAAAAGTATAATTATAAAGCTTATTTAATTACTAATTTCTTAGTAGTAGTTGCTCCATTTTGGTTTAATTTTAAAATGTAAACTCCAGTATTTAAATTAGAAACATTTAAACGATTGTTATTTATAGTTTGAGATATTACTTGCTTTCCTAAAATATCGAAAACAGTTACATTAATTGTTTCGTTAGAAGTAGTAGTAATGTTTACAAATCCAGTATTTGTAGGATTTGGATAGATTGAGAAATTTGTAGTTGTAAAATCTTCAGTAGACAATACATCATTAGTATAAACATCAATTGGGTAAGGAGTTACAGCTGTTGCATTATCACTTTGTCCATCAAAAGCATCTGCACCACTAAAAGTCCAGTTTCCGATTACGAATGTTCCATCAGGTCCTGTATTACTTACTCTGTAAGCCCAACCATCTACATAATCCCAAGCTTGTGAAGTACCATCTATATTAACATCTCCAAAAGTGTCAATTATTGTAGCACCTTCATAAAGTTCTATAGCATCATCACCATTAATTCCAACAACATTGTCAGTGTAAGTAGGTGCAAAACCAAAGAAAGTAGTAAATCCTGTAGATTCTGTTGCTAAAAATATGCGGTCTCCAGCGCTTACAGCATCTGCAGGAAAATTATATTCTACAATTCCAGCAGAAGAACCAGCACCATTTGTTATTGAGCTAATTCCAAAAACACTTAAATCTGGAATATCTGCTAAAGCCACAAGTTCAATACCTTTAGGAACACCTCCAGATAAAGGACCGTCATAAGCACCTACTAATACTAAAGTATTAGTAGCAGCTCCAAATACATTACCGTTTAAGGCTACAGATAAACTTCCAGCTGGTGCAGAAGCTACTGTAATATCTCCAATGTATAGTCCAACTGCTAATCCAGATGTTAATCTTACAAATACATCTGTGTTAGCTACTGTACCACTAACTTGAGAAACGGTTACAGATGTTGTAAACGTTCCACCAGAAGTTAAAGACACTTCAAAATTTGCAGGAGCAGTTACAGTTATGTCATTTGTTAAAAATAAACCTTCAACAGAAATAGATTCTTCATTAGATGGTCCTGCACTTAAAGCGTAATTTAATGCGATATTAGATGGAGAGAAAACACTAAATTGAGGAGTTGAAGGACTAACCGTTCCTGTAAGTGGTGTAGTTGTATCTGTTGCTCCCATAGAAGAAGCTGCAGCATCACCAGTGTATGTGTTCACTGTTAATCCTGCAGCTAATCTTACATAAATTGTACCCGAAGCTGAACCAGCAGTTTGAGCCAATGTAGCAGTTGGACCAAAAGGACCTCCAGTAACAGTTGACACTTCAAAACTTGTTGGAGCAGTAACAGTAACGTCTTGTGTTAAATTTAAACCTGAAATATTAAAGCTTTCTTCAGAAGAAGGACCGTTAGCTTCAAAATAATCCATACTAGCTGTGCTTCCTGAAATTGTAATAGATGGTGTTGTAGAAGCTGTTGCTGAATAAGTTCCAATACCTCCTAATAAAGTTTCAAAAGTTTCTGCTCCTCCTTGGCAAGTTCCTAATGTATTTATTGTTCCAACTCCTGGTATAGACCAATTTGCTTCTGTAAATCCTGCATCTGGACCAGTGCCATTTAAACGCTTAGCGTAAGAATCTGCATATTCCCAAGTTTCTCCAGTACCATCAATAGAATCTACACCATATTGATCAATGACTGTAGTTGTTGCAGTTTCTATAATTCTAATTCTATCGTCACCATTTAAATTTACAGTTCCAGAAACTAGTACAAGACTACTACTACCAATTGAAGGAAATTCTGATGCAATTGCAGCAGTACTTCCACTAGTTGTAACATAAACAAAAGCGTTAGTAACCGTACCAAAAATAGATAAATCTTGAGTGCTTCCCCAAGCAGTATTACTATTTGTTTGGTTTTGTAAAGAGTATAAATTAAAGTCTACAACACCATCAGCATATATTTCTAAAAGTTTAGGGTTTCCACCACTACAGTCACCATCAACAATAGCTGTAATTATTGGAGACTGTGCAAAAGATGCAGTCGCTATTAATAATGTAAATAAAAAGTAAATTTTCTTCATAATTTTTTGTTTTAAAATTTAGACTGCTAATATAAGAATATTTAATCGTAATTCTAAAAATATATGATCTATGAAACTAATATTTAACTATTAAATAACATTATCAACAATAATATCCTTTTATATCCTGAATAGTTAGTATTTAGGGTTTTAATATTAACTTAATGTTATTATTTTTAAATTTATTTAAGGTTATCTATTTAGTTTTATCTTTACTATCTAGAAACATAATTTTGTAATGAATAAAAAAGATATTAAAATACTTCTTGTAGATGATGAGCCAGATATTTTAGAAATTGTAAGTTATAATTTATCGCAAGAAGGTTATCAAGTTATTACAGCTAAAAATGGCGTAAAAGGTGTGGCAAAAGCTAAGTTAGAAAAGCCTCAACTTATCGTTTTAGATGTAATGATGCCAGAAATGGATGGTATTGAGGCCTGCGAGCAAATAAGAAAAGTGCCAGAATTAAAAAACACTATTATTACTTTTCTTACAGCTAGAGGAGAAGATTATTCTCAAGTTGCAGGTTTTGATGCTGGAGCAGACGATTATATCACTAAACCAATTAAACCAAAAGTCTTGGTTAGTAAAGTGAAAGCATTACTAAGACGTCTAAAAACCGAAGACTCTAGTATTCCTATTATTAAAATTGGTGATATAGAAATTAATAGGGAAGAATATAAAATAACCGTTAAAGGAAAAGAGGTTATTTTACCTAGAAAAGAATTCGAATTATTATACTTATTAGCCTCTAAATCTGGGAAAGTATTTAAAAGAGAAGATATTTTAGATAAAGTTTGGGGAAACGAAGTTATTGTAGGAGGAAGAACAATAGATGTACACATAAGAAAGCTAAGAGAAAAACTAGGCGATAACTCTTTTAAAACAGTAAAAGGAGTTGGTTATAAGTTTGTAGAATAAAATATGGGTTTAATAAAAAATTATAAATTTGCGCTTAAAACAGCACTATTACTCACTGTGTTATTAACACTCGTTATAAGTGTTTTTTTATATTTATTTCACACAGTTATAATTTTACAAATTTTATATTTTGCTATTTTTTGTTATGCTTTATCTTTTGCTGCTGTTCAATATCGAGTACAACATTTCATTTACAAAAGAGTTAAGCAAATTTATGATGATTTAAAACTTTTAGAATCTACTTCTTATAGAAAAAAAAGAATTACCACAGACATGGCAACTTTAATTCAAGAGATTGACAAATTTGCTAGAGATAAAAAAATAGAAATAGAAACTTTAAAAGTAAGAGAAGAGTACAGAAAAGATTTTCTAGGGAATGTTTCTCATGAATTAAAAACACCACTATTTACAGTTCAAGGCTATTTAGAGACTTTAATTGATGGAGCTGCAGATAATGAAAAAATTAGAGAAAAGTATTTAGATCGCGCAAATAAAGGAGTCGAAAGACTAATTTATATTGTAAAAGATTTAGATATGATTACAAAGTTAGAAGTTGGAGATGTTAGAATAGAAAAACAAACATTTAATATTATAGAATTAGTAAAAAGTGTTTTTGATTTATTAGAAATGAAAGCCGCTAAAAAGAAGATTACATTAACTTTTGATAGAGAATATTTAAAACCAATTTTAGTTAGTGCCGACAAGCAAAAAATACAGCAAGTTTTAACTAATTTACTTGTAAACTCTATTAAATATGGAAGAGAAAAAGGCACCACAGAAATAAGTGTTGAAAACCTAACAAAAAATAAGGCTATTATTCGTATTACAGATAATGGAGAAGGCATAGAAAAAGAAAATATACCAAGACTTTTCGAACGTTTTTATAGAGTAGACAAAAGTGGTTCAAGGAAAGAAGGAGGTTCTGGTTTAGGTTTAGCGATTGTTAAACATATTATAGAAGCGCACGACGAAAACATATATATTGAAAGTGAATATGGTGTAGGTAGTGAATTTTCTTTCACTTTAGAAAAGGTGAAATAAAACTTCTAAATCAGGTGTTTTATATTCCATGTTTAATCCTTTAAAATTTTCTATTTTTTCAAGTTCATTAATATTAAACTCGTCTTGATTGCAAAATGGCGCTAATTTTAAATCACTTAAACGTTTAGCTAAATATTCTTGTTCAAATTGGCCTGGAGTTGGTATAAAAAAAGCAGTTTTTTCTAGCTTTGCCAAATCCATTACTGTTGTGTATCCAGAACGAGAGATAATTATACTACTATTATTAATGGCTTTTTCAAGTTCATGAGTAGTCATGTAATTATATATAGTAAACTTATTTTTAGAAATTTTTGTTTGCTTGCTTTCAATTTTTCTTTTTACAAAAAGAATACTCCCAGAGAAAGTATCTAACTCTTTAAAAAGTATAGTTTCTATTATACTACGTTGAGGTTCTGGTCCAGAAAGTAAAACCATGATGTCGTGTTTTTTTTCCGATTTAGTTTTATTAAGCTTACTTAAAGGCCCTAAATATCTAATTTTAAACTTGCTTTTTTTTGGTAAGTGTCCAAGCTTACCGCTTAAGTTAGATTCGTTTTTAAAGTCTGGAACCCAAATTTCGTCAAAATTTTTAAGCTGAAAATTATTTAAAAGAGAGCTCATAAAACTTGTGTTCCCACTTAAAACATTAAGTTGATGTGTTATAATTACAGAAGGATTTTTTTTTGTTATAAACACCAAATCTGCAGTCAGATATTATCCCATCAATAGCATAGTCTTTAATAATGTTTTTTATACTTTTTTTTCAGCTCTAAAAATTTTAATGCTGGAAATTCCTTTTTAAGTAATAGTAAAGCTTCTCCATCTGTTGCAATAATAGGTTCAAAATCACGATCTATAAGCCATTTAAGAATAGGAATACATCTGGTTGCATGTTCAATTCCCCAATTTAAAGGTACTACGAGTATTTTTTTTCTTCATAATATCGATAACAAAGAAAATCATTGATCAAATTATTACACTCTCGTATATTTCCTTAATTTTACCAAAAATTAAATAAAGCAGTGGGAAGTAAGAATAAACTAAAAAGATTTAACGAAAACGAAACGTTTGCAAACGTTTTTCAGCCTAAACGCGAGGAGTTAGTAGATGCAGAATACAAAATGAAAGGACACTGGAATGCTAATCATTTTAAAAATAATAATCCGTTAGTTTTAGAATTGGGTTGTGGAAAAGGAGAATATTCCGTTAATCTGGCAAAAAAATACCTAAACAAAAATTTTATTGGTATCGATATCAAAGGTGCACGTTTTTGGAGAGGCGCAAAAACAGGTGTTGAAGAAAGCATACCAAATGTTGCATTTATAAGAACTCAAATAGAACTTATAGATCATGTTTTTGCTGAAAATGAAGTTGATGAAATCTGGATTACTTTTCCAGACCCTCAAATTAAATACAAGCGTACTAAGCATAGAATGACAAATTCTAAATTTTTAAAACGCTACAAAAAAGTGTTAAATCCAGAAGGTGTAATGAATCTTAAAACAGATAGTGAGTTCATGCATGGCTATACTTTAGGGCTATTACATGGAGAAGGACATGAGGTATTATATGCTAATCATAATGTATACAAACAAGAAGGAAGTCCAGAAGAAGTAACGAGTATTCAAACCCACTACGAAAGCATCTATTTAGAACAAAACAAACCAATTACGTATATTAGGTTTAAAATTAAGTAATCTAGAAATTAATTTGGAGATAACACTTACATTTGGAATTGCATTATTAGTTGCCTTGGTAGGCGTAATACCACCAGGTTTATTAAACATGACGGCTGCCAAAATTAGTATTAAAGATGGGCATTCAAGAGGTTTAATATTCTCTATTGGTGTTTGTTTAATAGTGATTTTTCAAACTTTAATAGCTTTAGTTTTCGCTAAATATTTAAGTAACCACCCAGAAGTTGTAGATATTTTACAACGTGTGGCATTTGTGTTATTTGTTTTAATTACTGTTTACTTTTTATTAATTGCAAAAAAAACAGACAAACCAGATGTCGAGTCTAATGTAAAGAGTAAAAAAAGCCGTTTTTTTCAAGGACTACTTCTATCTGCTTTAAATGTTTTTCCAATTCCTTATCAAGCCTATATTGCTATTACTTTTGTAACTTTTAAATGGATTAAATTAGATCTAGTTGGTATTACATCTTACGTCGCAGGAGCTGCAACTGGAACTTTTGTTATGCTATATATTTATGTTTTCTTTTTTGAAAAAATAAATAGTAAAAAAATTAAATCACCAAGAGGAATGAATGTCACTATAGGAATTATAACTTGTGTGATTTCCATTATAACTTTAATTAATATTATTAAATAGTGCTGACAAATAAATCTCATATTTAATTTAAAGCCAAATGAAGCCAGAAACACTCAATTTTTTTGAGAAAGTTTATAGTGTAGCAAAACTAATTCCTTATGGAAGAGTAACAAGTTATGGTGCCATTGGAAATTATCTTGGAGCACCAGGAAGTGCAAGAATGGTAGGTTATGCAATGAATGGTTCTCATAATAAAGATGTGCCAGCTCATAGAGTTGTAAATAGAAAAGGCTTACTAACTGGAAAACATCATTTTGAGGGCACAAATTTAATGCAGCAACTTTTAGAGAGTGAAGGAATTGTTGTAGTAGAAAATCAGATTCAAAACCTAGAACAAGTGTATTGGGACCCATCAAAAAAATTGCTTTAAAATCACTATGGATTTTAAGAACTCAGAATAATTGATTTTACTTATTCTTTCATAAAAAACTTCAAACCAAGCGCTTTAATCTTCTGCCTTTATATAGTATATTTGTACTTTAGAATCATTCTGAATTAAAACATAATTTAAGGAGTGAGTTATAGAGAACAAAAAGCTATTCTCTTTATTCTAATATTTTATTCTAAATAACTTATGAAAATTACAAAACAAGACATACTTAATGCCCTAAAAACTATAACAGTTCCAGGAGAAGGACAAAATATGGTAGAAAGTGGTGCTGTTAAAAACGTAGTTACATTTGCAGACGATGTAATTGTAGATATAACCATTAAAAACCCAACTTTACAAGCGCGTAACAAAACCGAAGTAGAAATACTTAAAGCTATCCATGAGCAGGTTTACCAAAAAGCACAAGTAAAGATTAATATAACGGTAGATGCACCAGTTAAGCCAACAGCAAACGAAATTAAAGGAAAATCTATTCCTGGTATTCAAAATATTGTAGCTATAGCCTCTGGAAAAGGAGGAGTAGGTAAATCTACAGTTACTGCTAATTTAGCCGTAACGTTAGCTAAAATGGGATTTAAAGTTGGTATTTTAGACGCAGATATTTACGGACCATCTATGCCTATTATGTTCGATGTTGAAATGGAAAAACCATTGTCTGTAACAGTAGACGGTAAATCTAAAATGAAGCCTGTAGAAAATTATGGTGTAAAAATACTTTCAATAGGATTTTTTACTAAACCAGATCAAGCAGTTGTTTGGCGTGGACCAATGGCAGCAAAAGCATTAAATCAAATGATTTTTGATGCTGCTTGGGGAGAATTAGACTTCTTGTTGTTAGATTTGCCTCCAGGAACAGGAGATATACATTTAAGTATTATGCAATCACTCCCTATTACTGGAGCAGTTGTAGTAAGTACACCTCAAAATGTTGCATTAGCAGACGCCAAAAAAGGTGTAGCGATGTTTCAACAAGATAGTATCAACGTACCAGTTTTAGGAATTATTGAAAACATGGCATACTTTACACCAGAAGAATTGCCAGATAATAAATATTATATCTTTGGAAAAGAAGGCGCTAAGCATTTAGCAGAAGATTTAAAAGTGCCGCTTTTAGGAGAAATACCTCTAGTGCAAAGCATTCGTGAAGCTGGAGATATTGGAAGACCAGCAGCTTTACAAACCGATACAATACTAGAGAAAGCATTTCAAACTATTACCCAAAATGTAGTGCAAGAGGTAGTTAATAGAAATGAAAATTTGCCTGAAACCGAAGCAATAAAAATTACTACAATGGCTGGATGTTCAGCAGTTAAAAAATAATAAATGACAACAGAAGAACTAAGACTTAATGTGGAGAAAGCGCTAGACGAGATTCGTCCGTTTTTACAAAGTGATGGAGGAGACATTTCATTACTTTCAATTGAAGATAATAAGTTGGTAAAAGTACAACTAGAAGGTGCTTGTGTTGGTTGTAGTGTAAACCAAATGACACTAAAATCTGGTGTAGAAATGACCATAAAAAAATATGCTCCACAAATAGAACAAGTTATTAATATTGAGGCTTAAGTGTAACTTTTGTCACAATAATTTTATTATATAAGTAATAACTTTGTCTTTTGAAACCTAATACAGATGATTAAAACAGATATCCTAATTATTGGTGCTGGACCAACTGGCTTATTTACCGTTTTCGAAGCTGGTTTACTAAAATTGAAGTGCCATTTAATAGATGCTTTGCCACAAGCTGGTGGTCAATGCTCAGAAATTTATCCTAAAAAGCCTATTTATGATATTCCTGCTTATCCCGAGATTCTAGCAGGAGATTTAACTCATAAACTACTTGAGCAATGCAAACAGTTTGAGCCAGGTTTTACTTTGGGAGAACGTGCAGAAACCATAGAGAAACAAGAAGATGGAAGTTTTATTGTAACCACAAATAAAGGCACAAAACATCAAGCGCCAGTTGTAGCAATTGCTGGTGGTTTAGGTAGTTTTGAACCACGAAAACCTTTAATTCATAATATAACAGATTTTGAAGATAAAGGTATAGAGTACATAATTAAAGATCCTGAAATTTATAGAAATAAAAAAGTTGTAATTGCTGGTGGAGGAGACTCAGCATTAGATTGGAGTATTTTTTTAAGTGATATAGCTTCAGAAGTGACATTAATTCACAGACGAACGGAGTTTAGAGGCCATTTAGATTCTGTAGAGAAAGTTCAAGAATTAAAAAACCAAGGCAAAATAAACTTAGTCACTCCAGCCGAAGTTATTGGAATTTTAGGCCATGATAAAGTCTCAGGAGTCGTTGTTAAACAGGCAGATAAAATAGAAAAAAAATTCGAATTAGAATGCGATCATTTTATTCCTCTCTATGGTTTATCTCCAAAACTAGGACCAATTGCTAATTGGGGATTAGAGATAGAGAAAAATGCAATTAAAGTAAATAACAGCCTAGATTATCAAACAAATATTCCTGGTATTTATGCTATTGGAGATGTTAACTCTTATCCTGGGAAGCTAAAATTGATTTTATGCGGATTTCATGAGGCTACGTTAATGTGTCAATCTGCTTATAAAATAATTAATCCAGGAAAACGATATGTTCTAAAATATACAACAGTCTCTGGAATTGATGGATTTGATGGTACAAGAAAAGAAGCGCCTAAGGCAGTAATTAAGAAAATAGAATAATTAGGCATTAAATTTGCTTAAACTTAAGCATAAAACAATAATTGTAAGTATTTGGAACAAGATATAAACATAAAAATAACAGATAGGGATGGTGTTACTCACGAAGTGTTAGCACCAACAGATATGGCTATGAACTTAATGGAAGTCGTTCGTTCTTACGAGTTAGCTCCGGAAGGTACTATTGGTATTTGTGGAGGCATGGCTATGTGTGCTTCATGTCAATGTTATGTTAATAGTGATACGGTTTTGCCAGAAATGCAAGATGATGAAGAGGCAATGCTCTTTGAGGCTTTTAATGTTAAAGATAATTCGCGTTTAGGTTGCCAAATACAAATGACATTAGAAATGGAAGGCTTGGAAGTCGAGTTGGCTCCCGAGAGTTAAACTTTCAATTCATTTAATATAGCATCAGTTTTTATTCTGTGCTCGCTTTTTTTAAAACCAGTATCTTCTTATTTTCGTAAGTAAGCCATAAACATATATTATGGCTTCACTAGAAATTATATCTTTTAAATCATCTGATTATAGAGTTTTGTATAATAGTACAGATGCTTTAGAGTTTACAAGCATAGCTTGTGCGTCTAAAAATTTGTGCTTTAATTTAATAATTGCAATTAGAAGGAATAGTATTAAAGCTACTGTTTTCGAAATTAGTCAGTTAAGTTGTGGTAGTTGGTGTTTTTTTTAAGGAACACAAATACAAATGCAATTCTTGGGCAAAGTAAAACTTACCTAGAAAAATCTACAGTTGTTGAAAAATTAAAAGCAGTTAGGTTAAATATGCCTAAAGCAGTCTATATAAGCAAAAGGTTGTATTAGTTTTTTAACTTGTTTTATAGCTTTTTAATTCAATAGGTCCTTCCAAAAGCACTCTTACAATCTTTAAATTCCCATCATCGCTTGGAGAAATTTGCCATTTTATAAGTGAAATTTCTCCATTTTCAATTTCAATACCAGTAATACTCCTTGGGTGCACACAGCTTCCATCGTTAAAAAAAGCAATATCTCCAGGTTCAGGAAAACGAGGTCTATGGGTATGCCCAACAACAGTTATTAGGTTGTTATTTTCTGTAATCCATTTTTTTGTTCTTCGCTCTACTTTAATAAGCTCCTTATAGTTTTTTGCAGGACTTGTAGGATCTGCAATTCCCATAACATTTAATGGTTTCCAAAGTACTCTAACCATAAAACGACTACATTTCCAAAAAATATAATTCCACCAATCTGCTTGATGCCCATGAGTTAAAAATATCTCTTGATCTGTACTGCAATGTTTTAAAACAATCCCTTCATGGTATATAATATCCTTAAAGAGTTCTACATTTTCACCAGTTTTAGCATCAAAATAAGTTGCTAAATTTTTTTTAACATATTCTGGATTTTTGTAGACCATGTCATGGTTTCCCCAAATCATGTGCAGTCTATTATCTTTATGAAATAATTTCATAAGCATGTACACATTTTTATGTGCATTTAAAATAGAATCGAAAGAGAGGTTTTCCCACAATTCATCACCATCACCAAGTTCGCAATAGCTAAAACCTTCAGAATAATAATGTTTTAAGGCATGAAAATAGATATTCCTATTATTCGCAAAATCATCAGCAAAACTATTGTCTCCACGATGACAATCACTAAAAAGTATAATTTTACTCTCATTATCGAAATCAACAATTTTTGCCTCTTTGTATGCGCGATCTAATCTCTTTTTAGCTGAAAACATGAAAGTAAAAATAGTGTAAAAAAAATACACATCAAATAGATGTGTATTTTATATTATTTAGTGCTTCAGCAAAATATTAAAAAGAATAATATTTTATTTAAATAAGTTGCCAAATGTCTTTTAGTGAATTATTTAAAGGCGTTTAATCCAGTAACATCTAGACCTGTAATTAATAAATGAATATCGTGTGTTCCTTCGTAAGTAACAACACTTTCTAAATTCATCATATGTCTCATAATAGAATATTCTCCACTAATTCCCATACCACCTAGCATTTGCCTAGCATCACGAGCAATAGTTAAAGCCATATCGACATTATTACGTTTAGCCATAGAAATTTGTGCTGAGGTTGCAGTTCCATTTTCACGCATAACACCAAGTCTCCATGCTAATAATTGAGCTTTGGTTATTTCTGTAATCATTTCGGCTAACTTTTTTTGTTGTAATTGAAACTGTCCAATTGGTTTTCCAAATTGAATACGTTCTTTACTGTAACGTAAAGCAGTGTCATAACAGTCCATAGCAGCACCTATTGCTCCCCAAGCAATACCAAAACGCGCAGAATCAAGGCAACCTAATGGTGCTCCTAATCCAGACTTGTTAGGTAATAAATTTTCTTTGGGTACTTTTACATTGTCAAAAATAAGTTCACCAGTTGCACTCGCGCGAAGTGACCACTTATTATGTGTCTCTGGCGTAGAAAAACCTTCCATGCAACGTTCTACTACCAAACCATGAATTCTTCCTTCTTCATTTTTTGCCCAAACAACAGCTACGTTACAAAACGGTGAATTAGATATCCACATTTTTGCTCCATTTAAAAGGTAATGGTCACCCATATCTTTAAAATTGGTTACCATTCCTGCTGGATTAGATCCATGATCAGGCTCAGTTAAACCAAAGCTACCAATCCATTCTCCGCTAGCTAGTTTAGGTAAATATTTTTTTCTTTGTGCTTCGTTTCCATATTTCCATATAGGATACATAACTAAAGACGATTGTACAGAGGCTGTACTACGTACACCACTATCTCCACGTTCTATTTCTTGCATAATTAAACCATAAGAAATTTGGTCTAAACCTGCACCACCATATTCTTCTGGAATATATGGTCCAAAAGCACCAATTTCTGCTAAACCACTAATAATAGATTTTGGAAATTCTGCTTTTTGTGCAGCTTCTTCGATAATTGGTGAGACATCACGCTTTACCCATTCTCTAGCAGCATCACGTACTAATTTATGTTCTTCTGTGAAAAGTTCGTCTAGATTATAATAATCTGGAGCTTCGAATAAATCTGGCTTCATAATTTTATTTTTAATTTTCGCTTAACAAAAATAACGAAAACGTTTGCAGTTGGCAATTTAATTATCACATTTTAAAATAAAAATCTTGAGTAAGTTTTATGTATGCTTCTGTATAATCATGTCTTGCGTTTTCAATTACTAGTTCGTTTGTTTTTATTTCACTTTCACTGAAAGACAACTCTATTAAAGAGCGTTTAATATCTGAGTTTATATTGCCGCGAATGTGAGTAATTTTATTAGCTTTTAAGTTTACTGTTGTTGCTAAATTTAAAAAGTTGTCTTCCTCTTTAAAAGGGATTATGGTGCAGAATGTGCCATCTTCTATTAATAATTTAGAAACACTATCTAACAAATGGTTAAAAGGCATTGCGTCTTGAAAACGTGCTAAGTCACGTTGTATATTTTCGGATTTATAATCTTCGCTATAAAAAGGAGGATTGCAAATTATTAGGTCGTATTTATCGTCTACTTCTTCTGTAAATTCAGCTAAATCTGCATGGTAGCAAAATAGTCTATCACTCCAAGTAGTGGTTTCAAAATTATCGACACATTGCTCGTATGCTAAGTCGTCAATTTCTATGGCATCAATAACTTCAGCATCACATCTTTGCGCTAGCATAAGAGATAAAATTCCAGTTCCAGCTCCAATGTCTAAAATTGCAAATGGTGCTTTATCCATAGTTGCCCATGCTCCAAGTAAAACACTATCTGTACCAATTTTCATGGCGCACTGGTTTTGGTTAACAGTGAATTGTTTAAATTTAAAAGGCTTATTCATCTTCTAGGTATAAGTCAATAAGTCCTTCTGGTGTTACTACATGTATAGTTTTATTTTCTTTATCAACTTTGGAGATAAATTCATCGTTCATAGGTATTAAAATCTCAATTCCTTCTCTGTCAATCTCAAAAAGTGATTGAGAAGTAGAATCATTTACACCTTTAATAATGCCTACAGCACCAAAATTTTCATCTACTACTTTAAAACCAATTATCTCATGAAAGTAAAACTTATCATCTTCCAGTTCTGGTAAAAATGTTAATGGTAAATAACATTCACATTTAATTAATGCGTCAGCATCAGCTTCTGTATCCACATCTTCAAATTTTACACGTAGTAATTCACTTTTGTGTAATTGAGAGCGTTCAATAAAAAAAGGAATAAAATTTCCGCGCAAGTCTATAAAAATAGCATCAAGGTTTTCATACAGATTAGGCTCATCTGTATCTAGTTTTATAAGTAACTCACCTTTAAAGCTGTATTTTTTTACAATTTTGCCAAGAAAGAAGCATTCATCTTTATTCATAGAGAATGAGATTAGTTTTATTATTTAGGTTGCTTAATAGATTTTTTACAAAAAAAACTCCGATAAAAATTTATCGGAGTTTAAAAGTATAAAAAATTAATTTTCTATTCTTCTTCGTTTGTAGCTTTTGCATCTTCAGCCGGAGCTTCTTCTGCAACTTCCTCTTCAACAACTGGAGCAGCTGCTGCGATTCTTGCTTCATTTGCAGCTTTTTCAGCTTCAAATGCTTTGGCTTTTACATCAGCTTCCGCTTTAGATAAACCATCTTTTTTAGCATCTACCTTACCAGCTTTTTCTTCTAACCAAGTAGCGAATTTCTTCTCAGCTTGCTCTTCAGTTAAAGCACCTTTACGAACACCACCAGCAAGGTGATTTTTCAATAAAGCTCCTTTGTAAGACAATAATGCTTTGGCAGTATCAGTTGGTTGTGCACCATTCTGAAGCCATTGTACTGCTCCATCAACATCTAATTCGATTGTTGCAGGATTAGTGTTTGGATTGTAAGCACCTAATTTTTCTAGATATTTACCATCTCTTGTCGCGCGAGCATCTGCTGCTACGATCCAGTAATAAGGTTTTCCTTTCTTACCGTGTCTTTGTAATCTTATTTTTACAGGCATAAAAATTAATTTGTGAGGTTCTCGACCTCGATTATTAATAAGTCCGCAAATATACAATATTTATTTAAATACCAAGTTTTTATATTAAATCTCTCTCATTGTAATTTTTTATTTTATTTTTGAGTCTTGAAATATAAAAACTATGAAAAAAATTATCGTTTTAATTCTTGCAAGCTTTGCTTTTTTTAGTTGTGGAGAAGAGCTGGAGTTCAACACTCCTTCGTTCCAAGCTAATAAAGATGGTAACTTATGGGAAGCTAGTAGTTACTTTGCAACTGTAGATGCTAATGGAGTAATTACAGTTACTGGAACAGATGGTCTAGAAACTATAACTCTTACTGCTTTTCCGCAGGATAGTTTTGTTTGCAGTAATAATGATAATAGTGTGTTTGTTGCACAGGAAGGTAGTTGTTATGATGTTTACACTAATACCAATTATTCATTTGCTACGATTACAGATATAAATAATATGATTTGGTCTACTAATAATGTTCCAGACCAGAGTATTCAAATTTACACTGGAGACGGTGAAATTAATATTCGAGAGGCAAATATAGAAACAGGACTTATTTCAGGAAAATTTCATTTTACTGCATTTAATGGTTCTGGATTGTCATCAACCAATATTAACCAAGGCTTTTTCTACAATATACCTTTTACTACGGGAGATACATTAACTTACTTTACCTGTGTAGATGCTCAAGAGGCAACCGCAGCAGCGTTAGTTAATTTCAATAATGTTAGTACGCTTGATGCAGTAGCATACGAGCTTGCTTGTAATAGTTATACAGCTGCAATGCAGGTGCAAATGGATTTGTGTGGTGATCCAAATGGTGAGATTCAAGAAATTTTAGATGAGTTAAATGCTAATAATTGCCAAATTACATGCGATCAAGCAATAGATAATTCACAAGTTGGATTAGATGCTTACGTAGCTGCTAATATGGCGAACTATATAGAAATGTGTAGTAATTACGCACAGTATTTAACATTGCAAATACAATTTTGTGGAGATACAGATGGTACTATTCAAGCTATAATTGATAGTTTAGATTGTAACGATGATGATGGAGATGGAGTTGCAAATGTTTTTGAGGACTTAAATAATGATGGAGATTATACAAACGACGATACAGATGGAGATTTGAATCCAGATTATTTGGATGATGATGATGATGATGACCTTATAACTACCGCAACAGAACTAGTTTTTGATGTAAACGGAAATCCTATTGATACAGATGGAGATGGTATTCCAGACTATTTAGATGAAGACGATGATGGAGATGGGATATTAACCATCAACGAAACAGGAGATACAGATGGAGATGGTATACAAGATTACTTAGATGCAGATGATGATGGAGATGGTATATTAACAATTTTTGAAAGTCCAGATGTAAATTTCGATGGCGATCCTGCAGATGCGATAGACACAGATGGGGATGGTGTTCCAAATTATTTAGATAATGATGATGATGGAGATAGTATATTAACAATTTTTGAAAATCCAGATCCAAATACAGATGGAATCCCGAATGATGCTCAAAACTTCGATGGAGACACACTTCCAGATTATTTAGATGACGATGATGATAATGATGGCATACTAACAATAAACGAAAATCCAGATCCTAATGGAGATGGTAATCCAGATGATGCAGATAATACAGATGGAGATTCTGCGCCAGATTATTTAGATGCAACATAAACAAAACGTTTATAGATATTTTAAAATGCAACCACTTTTTGTGGTTGCATTTTTTTTGTTAAAAACTCTTAAACTAGCTGTAAATACTCATAAAACCTGTTAAATCACTTGACATCACCTCTCATTTCTATTATATTAAGAATGTTGATGTGAAACAAAACGCATCATAAAAAAAGGTATTGAAATTTAAAATGATAAAAGATATTATGAAGTACACAGAAGAAATTTCAAACAAATTAAATGAATTGTTAGTAAAAAATTATGATGCCGAGAACGGTTATATTGATGCCTACAAAAACCTAGAAAGTAAAGACCTAAAAATGTTTTTTAAACGAAGAGCCACAGAGCGAAGCTAATTTGCCAAAGAGCTTAGAACAGAAATTCTGCAATATGGACAAATTCCTGAAGATTCAGGATCTTTTAAAGGTGCTATGCATAGAAATTGGATGAATTTAAAATCGACTTTCAAATCAAATAATGAAGATGCTATTTTAGAAGAAGCCATTCGAGGAGAAGAAGCCAGTCTCGAAGAATATAACGAATTGATTACTGAAAAAAATTTACCACCAACAATAGATGGTCTAATTTCCAAACATAGAAATGCAATTCAAGGTGCAATTAACACTGAGAAAGCAAAACTTGAATTAGTTTCCTAATAAATATTAAATAATAAAAACTGCCAAGAAAGTCAGCTATAAAAAGCTGGCTTTCTGTGTTTACAACTGTTTATAACTTTCGTTGTAAAAAGGCTTTATTTTTTTGTAATTTTATAAACTCTGTTTACAAGAACAAACAGCTTCACATTTCTATAAAAACAATACATGTATTTAATCTTCGATACTGAAACTACAGGCTTACCAAAACGCTGGGATGCACCAATTACAGATACAGATAATTGGCCAAGATGCATACAAATTGCTTGGCAATTGCATGATGCAATGGGTAATTTAATAGAGAGTGAAGATTATCTAGTAAAACCAGAAGGATTTAATATTCCTTACGATGCAGAGAAAATTCATGGTATTTCTACAGAATTAGCGCAAGAGCAAGGTGAAGAATTATCTATAGTTTTAGAGAAATTCAATATTACACTAAGTAAAACCAAATTTGTAGTTGGACAAAATGTAAAATTCGATCTCAATATTATGGGAGCCGAATTTGTCAGAGGAAATATTGAAAACCAGTTACAAGAGTTACCAGTTCTAGACACCTGTACAGAACACACTGCGAGTTTATGTGAGCTTCCAGGCGGAAGATATGGTAAGTTTAAACTACCAACATTAACAGAACTACACCAATATTTATTTAATCAGCCATTTGGAGAAGCACACAACGCAACAGCAGATGTAGAGGCTACAACACGTTGTTTTTTAGAATTAATAAGAAGACAACAATATACACAAGAACAACTTGATGTTCAACCAGATTATTTCAAGAATTTTTCGGAAGCGAATCCGCAACCTATAAAATTAATTGGGTTAAAACATATTAATCTAAAGAGCGAAAGCGCAAAGATTAATGCAAGACTACAAAAAGCGCAAGCGGTCGATATTTCTTCCGAAGAAATAAAAGAAAATATAGCAGATTTAGAGTCTGTAGATTTTGTGCATTTACATAACCATTCTCAGTTTTCAGTATTACAATCCACAATGAGTGTTGCAGATATAGTTGCTGTAGCAGCGCAAAATAATATGTCAGCAGTTGCATTAACCGATCATGCTAATATGATGGGAGCGTTTCATTTTGTAAACGCTGCAAACAAGCATAATAAGTCTGTAAAAGTTAAGATAGCTGAGGCTGAAGAAAACGGAACTGAAACAGATGTAAAGGAGATTAAACCAATTATCGGTTGCGAATTTTTTGTTTGCGAAGACCATTTAGATAAAACTCGAAAAGACAACGGTTACCAAATAGTACTAATCGCTAAGAATAAAAATGGGTATCATAATCTCTCAAAATTATCATCTCATGCCTTTGTAAATGGGTTTTATTATTTACCTAGAATCGATAAAAAACTTATAGAGCAGTACAAGGAAGACTTAATTTGTTTAACAGGTAATTTATATGGTGAAGTACCAAGCAAGGTTTTAAATGTAGGTGAAAAACAAGCAGAAGAAGCTTTGCTTTGGTGGAAAGAAACGTTTAAAGATGATTTGTATGTGGAGATTATGCGTCACAATCAAGAAGATGAAGATCGCGTAAATCCAACGCTAATCAATCTTGCTAAAAAGCATAATGTAAAACTGGTAGCTACAAATAATACTTATTACGCAAAACAGGAGGACGCTAATGCGCACGATATTTTATTGTGTGTAAAAGATGGCGAAAAACAGGCGACTCCAATTGGTCGTGGTCGAGGTTATCGCTATGGTTTACCAAATCAAGAATACTATTTTAAGTCTGCTGAAGCTATGAAAAACATCTTTAAAGATGTGCCAGATGCTATTAGTAATGTTCAAGAAGTTGTCGATAAGATTGAAGGTTTTCAATTGGCTCGTGATGTTTTATTACCAGCTTTCGATATTCCTGAAGAATTTGTAAGTAAAGAAGATGCAGTCGATGGTGGTAAGCGTGGAGAAAACGCTTTTTTACGACACTTAACGTATGTTGGCGCAAAGAAACGTTATGGAGAAGAATTGTCTGATGAGGTTGTCGAGCGACTTGATTTCGAGCTTAGTGTTATCGAGAATACAGGTTATCCAGGTTACTTTTTAATTGTAGAAGATTTTATTCGCGAAGCCAGAAACATGGATGTATCAGTTGGTCCAGGACGTGGTTCTGCAGCTGGTTCTGTGGTTGCTTACTGTCTTTGGATTACCAATATCGATCCGTTATTGTACAACTTACTTTTCGAGCGTTTCTTAAATCCAGATCGTGTAAGTATGCCAGATATCGATATCGATTTTGACGACGAAGGCAGGAGTCGTGTTATGGATTACGTTATCGATAAATACGGAAGCAACCAAGTAGCGCAGATTATTACCTATGGTACTATGGCTGCAAAGTCATCGATTAGAGATACAGCACGTGTTTTAGATTTACCTTTATTTGATGCAGATCGCATTGCGAAGCTAATTCCAACAATGTCTAAATTGAATAAGATTTTTGGTTTATCTGAGAAAGAATTAGGAAGTAAATTTAGAGCTGAAGATTTAGAAAAAATTAACGAACTTTTAAATATTTCTGAAGGTGAAGATCTCCAAGCAGAAACCGTAAACATTGCAAGATCGCTTGAGGGTTCTGTTAGAAATACAGGAATTCATGCGTGTGGTGTAATTATCACACCAGATGACATTACTAAGTTCGTTCCAGTGGCTTTGGCAAAAGATTCCGATTTGTATGTCACACAATTTGATAACTCTGTCGTAGAAGATGCAGGATTATTAAAAATGGATTTCTTAGGATTAAAAACGTTGACTTTAATTAAGGATACTGTAAAAATTGTAAAGGCAAAACACGATATTTTACTAGATCCAGATACTTTTCCTTTAGATGATGAAAAGACTTATGAGCTTTTCCAAAGAGGAGAAACCGTTGGAGTATTCCAATATGAATCTCTAGGAATGCAAAAGCATTTAAAAGATTTAAAACCTACGGTTTTCGACGATTTAATAGCCATGAATGCGCTTTATCGTCCAGGACCAATGGAATACATTCCAAGTTTCGTTAAACGTAAACATGGAGACGAAGATATTGAGTACGATTTACCAGCTATGGAAGAGTACTTGAAAGAAACTTACGGTATTACTGTTTACGAAG
>NZ_JASJHV010000104.1:0-3225 GCF_037625555.1 Lacinutrix sp. | reverse complement strand
AATTTCAAAATAACCAACATAAATGGGTCAAGTTATATTTACATTACTAATGTTAGTAGCATTACAAGCCGTTTTAGGTTTCGATAACCTTTTATACATTTCTTTAGAGTCTAAAAAAGCACCAGAATCTGCCCAGAAAAGTGTACGTAAAAAAGGAATTTTAATCGCTATTATTTTAAGAATTGTATTGCTTTTCTTATTAGTTAGAATTATTGTTTTTTTTCAAGAACCTTTTAGTTGGCTAACAGGAGGTATAAAAGATGTGGTTAAGTTTTCATTCAATGGACACAGTATCATAGTATTAGTTGGTGGAGCATTTATTATATATACAGCTCTTAAAGAAATATGGCACATGATATCTTTTCAAGGCGAAAGTCATAAAATAACAGATAAGGAGAAAGGTTCAAAATCTGCTAATGCAGCAATAACAAGTATTGTTATTATGAATTTAGTATTTTCTTTTGATTCTATTTTGGCTGCCATTGGTTTAACTAGCGAGATTGAAAATAGTACAACCGCTTTTATTGTTATGGCAATTGCTATTGTAATAAGCGGATTATTAATGCTTTTAATGGCAGATAAAATTTCGGCTTTTCTTGCAAAAAATAGAATGTATGAGGTTTTAGGTTTGTTTATCCTTTTTATCGTTGGGATTATGTTAGTAACAGAAGGCGGACATTTAGCACATTTAAAATTGTTTGGAAACGAAATTGTACCAATGAGTAATACAACATTCTATTTTGTAATTGCTATTCTTGTTGTTGTAGATATTGTACAAGGTCGCTACCAGAAGAAGTTGTTGTCTGAAAATAAAAATAAGACTAAATAGATTTTTTAGTTGCATTTTAATATTTCAAGTCTTAATTAACCAAGAGTAATCAAATAACAGTGTCTTTTCCATAGGAAAAGAGGCAGATATGGATTAACATTATAATAACTAATATGAAAGATTTAAAATTCCCAATAGATTTTAGTTTCAAAGTAGGAACATTAGCAAACGATTTTACAGCAAAAGATGCAGATGGAAAAACTGTAGCCTACGTAAAGCAGAAAATGTTTAAGTTAAAAGAAGCAATTACTGTATATTCTGATGAGAACAAAACAAAAGTAGATTATACAATTGGAACAGGTGATAGATTTTATTTTTACGAGAAAGATTATTCATCAGGGAAATGAAAACTTTATACAATGGACATATTGTCAATAAAAAGAAATGAAATGATTTTTGAAATAATAAATGATTTTTAAAAACGAAAATAAAAGCCCATAATAATAACTATAAGTAATTGCTTGTTCTATCCAACTTACTAAAAATTATATCGAATTCTCAGCTTGGTGCGTACTTGTAAAGTATAATACTAAACTACGCAACTACTTATATCCGAAACTGTTAAATAATTTCGAAAATAAAATTCCATTAGTCATGCTGAGTTTTTATAGGTAAAAAAAGTATTTCTATAACCAAATAACGCCTAGCTACTTAAAAATCAATCTTAGTCTTACGTAATTCAAAATTCTGCCCTAAATAGACTTTACGTACCATTTCATCTGCTGCAAGTTCTTCAGGTTCACCAGCTTTAAGAATGCCACCTTCAAACATAAGATAGGTTCTATCTGTGATTGCTAGAGTTTCTTGTACGTTATGATCGGTAATAAGAATACCAATATCTTTCTTAGCTAAACGCGCAATAATACGTTGGATATCTTCTACAGCAACAGGATCTACACCAGCAAAAGGTTCATCTAAAAGTATAAAGTTAGGATCTGTAGCAAGCGCTCTTGCAATCTCTGTTCTTCTACGTTCACCACCAGACAATAAATCGCCACGACTTTTTCTAATATGCCCTAAACCAAATTCTTCAATAAGCGATTCCATTTTGTGTAGTTGCTCTTTCTTACTCAGTTTAGTTAATTGTAAAACACTTAAAATATTATCTTCTATACTTAATTTTCTAAAAACGGAAGCTTCTTGTGCTAAATAACCAATACCATTTTGTGCACGTTTGTACATTGGGTATTTGGTAATGTTTGTACCTTCTAAAAAAATGTTTCCACCATTAGGTTTTATTAAACCAACAATCATGTAAAAAGACGTTGTTTTTCCTGCACCATTTGGTCCAAGTAGTCCAACAATTTCTCCAGTATTTACTTCTAGAGAAACGTCTTTTACAACTTTTCGTCCGCTGTAGGACTTCATTAAATGTTCGGCTTTTAATTTCATAAGTAAAATTGTAGAGGCTAAAAATAATAAACTTGCTGTTAATATAATTTTACTTTAGCTAAAATTTAACTTCATGCAAGTTAAATTTTAAAATGACTCTTATGGAAATTAGAATCTTTTTATTTATAATGAGGCAACAAAATTAAGTATAGCATTAGCTATGGTTTATTTTTTTAACGATATTAAAAGTAAAAAGAAATGATTTACTAGAGTTATTTTAAGGTTTAACATGCATCACATTCTAATTCATCCCAATATTCATAGGCTTTTCTTAGATGAGGAATCACAATAGTTCCACCAATTAATGTCGCTATACTTAGTGTTTCAACAACCTTGTCTTTAGATAAGCCTGCTTTTTTACAAGATTCTAAATGGTATTTTATACAATCATCACATCTTAATACAGTAGAAGCAACAAGACCTAAAAGTTCTTTTGTTGCAACATCTAGTGCACCTTCAGCAAATGCATTAGTGTCTAAATTAAAAATTCGTTTTATTACTTTATTATTATCTGCTAGTATCTTATCATTCATTTTAGAACGATAGTCATTAAATTCTTTAACTACTTCTGACATCTTTTCTTTGTTTCTTTTTCTGTTTTTTCACAACCACCTTCGAAATGTATATACTAACTTGATAAAGTATAAGTATTGGTATGGCTACAATTATCTGGCTAGCAATATCTGGAGGTGTTATAATTGCCGATAGAATTAGTACAATTACAAGCGCAAATTTTCTGTATTTTTTTAAAATCTCTGGTGTTACTAAGCCTACTTTAGTTAGAAAATAAATAATTATTGGTAACTCGAAAACAAAGCCTGAAGCTATAGATGAAGAACGGATTAACGAAATATATGAGCTAATGTCTATTTCATTTAATATTTCTGCACTTACAATGTAATTAGCTAGAAAATTAATAGATAATGGAACCACAATAAAATAACCAAAAAGCACACCAATAAAGAATAATAAAGAAGAAATAATAATAAAACCTCTTGAGCTAT
>NZ_JASJHV010000103.1:0-12947 GCF_037625555.1 Lacinutrix sp. | reverse complement strand
GCTAAAAGAAACAAAACACTTTATGAAGCCGAAAAAAAAAGCTATAGAAGCCTATATTAAAGCTCAAAATACAAAACAATTTATGGCAGCAGAGTATGGTTTTTGGTACTCTCAAGACACAGTTTTAGGTGCTGAAGCCTCTAAGCTTCCAGAATTTGGAGATATTGTAAATTTCAACTTCAATCTTTCTACATTAGATAGTACACTAATTTATACGATGGTAGAATTAAAAACTAGAGATTATGCTATGGACCAAGAAGCCCTTTTTACTGGACTTCGAGAAGGTTTAAAAGTAATGAGAGCTGGTGAAACTTTTACTTTTATTTTCCCATCTCAAAAAGCCTATGGTTATTATGGAGACGAAAACAGAATAGGAAGAAACACACCATTAATTAGTATAGTAACAGTAAATACAATAACAAATAAATAATATTTTTTAAAAATGAATAACATTAAAAACTCTATAAAACTTTTTATTATTGCATTATTAGTAAGCATGAGCGCATTCTCATGCCAAGATCAATATCCAGATTTAGAAGATGGCTTATATGCAGAAATTAATACCACAAAAGGTGTAATGGTCGCTAAACTATATTTTAAAAAAGCACCAGTAACAGTTGCCAATTTTGTTGGGTTAGCAGAAGGTAATCACCCAAATTTAGAAGACTCTTTAAAAGGAAAGCCTTTTTACGATGGAATTATTTTTCACCGTGTTATGAATAATTTCATGATTCAAGGTGGAGATCCAACTGGAACTGGAATGGGAAATGCTGGTTATAAATTTCATAGTGAGTTCGATAAAATATTAAGCCATAACAAAGGCGGTATATTATCTATGGCAAATTCTGGAGGTGTTACAACAAACGGTTCTCAATTTTTTATTACAGAGGTACCTTATTTAAGAGGAGATGCATTTAGCGCAGATGGAACATTAAAAAATTGTAGTCAAAGAGGTGTTAGTTGTCATCCTGTTTTTGGAGAAATAGTTAAAGGCTTAGATGTACAAGACTCTATATCTAATGTTCCGGTTTCTAAAGAAAGTAAAACATTAAACAGACCACTTGAAGATGTTGTTATTAATAAAGTTACTATTATTCGTAAAGGAAAAGACGCTAAAGCATTTAATGCTGTAACAGTATTTACAGAACAAGAACCTTTATTGCCAAAACGTCTAGAAGACATGAAAAAAAGAGAGTTAGAATTAGTTAAAGAAAAATCTAAAGCTGCAGTTGAAGATTTTAAAGCAGCCAATGCTAATTTTGGAGGTGAGTTTTTTGAGTCTCCTACTGGAATGATTATGTATCATATAAAAGCTAAAACTCAAATAAAACCTAAAATCATAGAAAAAGTACTTGTAAACTGTTCTGCCTACTTTATGAATGGAAATTTATTATACACAACCTATGCAGATGTTGCTAAAGAAATGAACCAATACAATGAGCAACAAGACAAAGCAGGAGCATACAAACCGTTTGCAATGATTTATAATGAGTCTGCAAGTTTAGTTCCTGGTTTTAGAGAAGCCATGTTAAGAATGAAAGTTGGAGACAAGGCAAGAGTTTATGTACCTAGTTATTTAGGCTATGGTGCAGCTGGTCGTGCACCAAAAGTTAAACCTAATACAGATTTATATTTTGATATTGAAATAAAAGGGATTCAGTAGATATACTATTTTCTAATTAATAATAAACAGCCTTTTAAAAGTAATTAAAAGGCTGTTTAAGTTTAAAACTGATTTGTTTTTTTTATATTAAAAATATACTAGATTCGTTTCAACTATAAAAAAACATTTAATACTCCATCTAATTATAATTGAAATATGAAAAACATAACGTTACTATTATTATGCCTTTTAGCATTGAATCTTTCTAAGGCACAACAAAAAGCGGTTACAGAAACAGGTGAATAAGTAATTTTATTTGAAAATGGAAGTTGGGAATATGAAAACAAAGAAGACGCTATAGAAAAAGAAACTCCAACAAGTACAAAAGTATTTAAAACAGATGAAGAATCTACTTTTTTACTAAAAAGTAGCAAGTTAGATGTTGGTTTTTATTTAGATCCTACATTATGGTCATACAGCAAAGCTACAGATAATGCTGATGCTGAATATGAACTTAAGCTTAAAGATGAAGACTTATATGGTATGATAATATGTGAAAAACTAGAAATACCAATAGAATCTTTAAAAGCCATAGCATTACAAAACGGAAGAGATGCTGCACCAGATTAAAAAATTATTACCGAAGAATATAGAATTGTAAATGGTATTAAAGTGCTTCATCTTCAAATGAATGGAACCATTCAAGGAATTAAATTTTCATATTATGGGTACTATTACTCAAGCAGTGATGGAACAGTACAATTTATTACCTAAACTTCACAAGCTTTACTTGATAGCTACAAGGAGGATTGTGAAAAAATATTAAATGGTATCGTAAAACTAAACTAATAGTGTAGTCTTTAATAATATATAAATAGAACGTAAAAAAAGATTCTGTATTAATTACTTTTTAGGTATTTCTTTTAAAATAGCTAATACAAATTCCCAATATTTTTTAGCAGATGAGATACTTGCACGTTCATCTGGAGAGTGCGCTCCTTTAATGGTTGGCCCAAAACTAATCATTTCTATATCTGGATAATTTTGCCCAAGAATACCACATTCTAATCCTGCATGGCATGCAGCAACATGTGCTTTTTCTCCATTTATTTTTTCATATAAACTACTCAACACTTTTAAAATAGACGAGTCCATATTTGGTGTCCATCCAGGATAATCTCCAGACAATTCTACCTCACAACCTGTAAGCTCAAATGTTGCACGCAACATATTTGCTAAATCTAATTTAGAACTCTCTACAGATGAACGTGTTAAACAACCAATTTTAACAGCTCCATCTTTTACTATCACTCTTGCTACGTTGTTAGAGGTTTCTACCAAGCCTGGAATATCTGCACTCATGCGATGAACTCCATTTAAAGCTGCATAAATTGCTCTAGTTAAGCCTTCTTGCACAGCCAAATCCATTATTTTCTCTGGAGTATCTATTTTAAAAACTATAATCTCTAAATCTGGCTCCATAGTTTTTAACTCTGTTTTAATTGAGTTAGCCAACAAAGTCATTTCTGTACCAAGAGCATCTTCATGTAACGCATCTATAGCAACAATTGCGTTACTTTCTCTTGGTATAGCATTACGCAAACTTCCACCATCAATTTCAGAAATTCTTAAACCAAAATTCTCAAAACCATCAAATAAAAGACGGTTCATTATTTTATTGGCATTTCCTAATCCTTCATGTATTTGCATTCCAGAGTGTCCACCTTGTAAACCTTTTACAGTAATTTTATAACCTATTTTAAACTCTGGTGTTTCTTCTTCAGTATAAGTTCTTGTTGCAGTAACATCTACACCTCCAGCACAACCTACTCCTATTTCATCATCCTCTTCTGTATCTAAATTCAATAATATGCCACCAGAAAGTAAACCGCCTTTTAAGCCCATAGCACCTGTCATTCCTGTTTCTTCATCTATGGTAAACAAAGCTTCAATAGCAGGATGCTCTATATCTGTACTTTCTAAAATAGCCATAATAGTAGCCACACCTAAGCCATTGTCTGCTCCTAATGTTGTCCCTTTTGCTTTTACCCAATCACCAACAACATGCATGTCTATACCTTGAGTATCGAAATCGAATTCTGTATCATTATTTTTTTGATGTACCATATCTAAATGAGATTGCATAACAATAGTTACACGATCCTCCATGCCTGAAGTTGCTGGCTTTTTAATAATAACATTACCAACTTCGTCTTCTATGGTTTCTAAACCTAGTTTTGCTCCAAAATCTTTCATAAAAGCAATCACACGTTCTTCTTTTTTAGAAGGTCTAGGTACAGCATTTAAGTCTGCAAATTTATTCCATAATTCTTTTGGTTCTAATACTCTTATTTCTGAATTCATTTTTAATATTTTAATTTGAAATGCTAAAATACAAAAAAGACCTATCTACTTATAAAATCTTAGGAGGTCTAACAGAAAATTAACTATTTTTGAAACATGCTGAAAAACAAAAAAATTCTAATTGCACTTTCTATACTACCTGCACTTTTAATAGTTAAGATATTAGCAAAATTTCCGAATTTTATTGAGACCTATTATAGCAAAGGCTTATACATAGTATTATCTAAATTGTTTAGTTATACATTAGGTTGGATACCGTTTTCGTTTGGAGATTTAGTCTACAGTTTTGGAATTATATATAGCATAAGATGGCTTATTATTAATAGAAAACGTATTAGAAAAGACTTTAAAAACTGGCTTATAGATGTGTTTTCGGCAGTTTCAATTATTTATATTGCTTTTTATTTGTTTTGGGCCATGAATTACTATCGTTTGCCATTACATGAAAATCTAAATATTAAAGCAGATTATACAACTGCAGAGCTAACACAAGTTACAAAAAACCTTATCAATAAATCTAATACTACACACCGTAAGATTGTAGGAAATGATACTATAAAAGTAGAGTTTCCATACTCTAAAACTGAAATAATAAACAAAACACCTGAAGGTTATAGTGAACTTCAAGACATATTTCCAGAACTAGAATACAAAGGCAATAGCGTAAAAAAATCGTTATTAAGTTTGCCATTAACATATATGGGATTTAGTGGTTATTTAAATCCTTTGACCAACGAAGCACAAATAAACAGTAAAATTCCAGTATTTAAATTTCCTACCACTGCGTCTCACGAAATAGCACACCAATTAGGATATGCTTCAGAAAACGAAGCTAATTTTATAGGCTTTTTAGCGGCTACAAGTAATAAAGACCTCTATTTTAAATACTCTGGCTATACTTTTGGTTTACGCCATTGCTTACACGAGGTATATAGACGTAGCCCAGAAGAATACGAAACACTTTTAAAATCTATTAATCCTGGAATTTTAAAAAACTATCAAGAGGTTCGTGAGTTCTGGATAAACCACCAAAACCCAATAGAACCTTTGTTTCAAAAAACATACAATACTTACTTAGAGGCCAACAACCAAAAAGGAGGTATGAAAAGTTATAGCTATGTGGTTGCACTATTAGTAAATTATCTTAAAGATAAACCACTTTAACAGAATTCGTTTGCATTAGAGTGCTTCTAATTATTATATTTAGTGTCTAATTATCCTATTAAACTATCTCATGATTAAAAAAACAATTCTACTTACATGTTTGGTGTTTGCTATTAATGTCTTTGCACAAGAAAACATACCAAAAAACGATGGTGTAAAAACCATAAGTTCTAATTACACTGCAGTAACAAATGCTAAAATTCACGTATCTCCTACTCAGGTTATAGAGAATGGAACCATTATTATAAAAGATGGAAAAATAATATCTATTGGTAAAGATGTTTCAATTCCAAAAAATGCTGTTGTTACAGATTTAACTGGAAAAAGCGTCTACCCTTCTTTTATAGATATCTACTCTACTTTTGGTGTAGATAAACCTAAAAGGTCTGTTGGAAACTCTAGAGCACCTCAATATGATGCAGAAAGAGAAGGACACTATTGGAACGATCATATTAGAGCAGAACAAAATGCAATTGATATGTTTAATTACGATAATAAAGAAGCTGAAAAATTAATTGCAGCAGGTTTTGGAGTTGTTAACACACATATAGATGATGGTATAATTAGAGGTACTGGAACACTGGTTGCATTAAACTCTAAAGAATCTAATGCTAATAGAATACTTAGCACAAAATCCGCACAATATCTAGGCACCAGTAAAAGTGTTACTTCTAGGCAATCTTATCCTAATTCAATCATGGGTTCTTTTGCTTTGTTACGTCAAGTAAATATGGATGCTAATTGGTATATTACAGGAGCAGCAAAAGAAAAGGACATAACACTAGAAGCTTTTAATGATAATAAAAATCTAGTTCAAATTATTGAAGCAGGAAGCAAAATGAATGCTTTGCGTTTAGATAAAATTGGAGACCAATTTAATACACAATATGTATTTGTAGGTGGTGGTGACGAATACGAATACATAAAAGAAATTAAAGCAACTAACGGAAGCTATATCTTACCAATAAACTTTCCAGATGCTTATGACATGGAAAACCCGTTTTTAGCAAACTCTGTTGCTTTAGCAGATTTACGCGAATGGAACCAAAAACCACATAACCCAAAAATTTTAGAAGAAAACAATGTAAAATTTGCTTTGTCAACCTATAAACTTAAAGACGCTAAAGAATTTATGCCTAACCTTTTAAAAGCAATTGAAGCAGGTTTATCAAAAGATAAGGCACTAGCAGCTTTAACTACTATTCCAGCACAAATTCTTGGAAAAAGTAACGAAATAGGAAGTTTAAAAACTGGAGCTTACGCAAACTTTTTAGTAACCTCTGGAGATTTGTTTGATAAGAAAACAACAGTTTTTCAAAACTGGGTAGCAGGAACAAAAAATGAGTTAAAAGAACTAAATCAAACAGATATTCGAGGAGATTACACGTTTAACCTTGGTAACATTGATTATGTATTATCTATAAAAGGTAAAATTGAAAAATTAAAATCTGAAGTAAAAGCAGACAGTAATAAACTAGGGTCTAAAATTAGTTTTAAGGATGATTGGATGAGTCTTACGTTCTCAACCGTAGATACTACAAAACAAGAATTTATTCGTTTAGTTGCAAATGTAAAAAACACAAATGCATTTAGCGGTAAAGCTGTTTTTCCTAATGGAAATGAAAGTACTTTCTATGCTTCTAAAAAAATAGATGTTAAAAAAGCTGAAGATAAAAAAGACGATGACAACGAAAATAATGAAGGTAAAAGTGAAAAAAGTGATAAAAAAGCAGTCCCTAAAACTGAAAAACTGTTTCCTGTAACCTATCCTAATATGGGTTATGGTTTTGAAACATTACCAAAACAAGAAACTATTCTATTTAAAAATGTTACCGTTTGGACTAATGAAAAAGAGGGTATTCTTAAAAATACAGATGTATTAATTAAGGATGGTAAAATTTCTAAAATAGGACAAAACCTAAGTGATAAAAATGCTCAAGTAATTGATGGAAACGGTAAACATTTAACCTCTGGAATTATAGACGAGCATGCACATATAGCAACCTCATCTGTTAACGAATCTGGGCACAACTCTACTGCAGAAGTAACACAAGAAGATGTTATTAATCCAGAAGACATAAACATTTATAGAAACCTAGCTGGTGGAGTAACATCCATACAAATTCTTCATGGCTCTGCAAATCCAATTGGTGGTCGCTCTGCAGTTATTAAACTTAAATGGGGAGAAACAGCAGATAACCTATTATATAAAAACATGCCTAAGTTTATCAAATTTGCTCTAGGTGAGAATGTAAAACAAAGTAATTGGGGAAGTACTAATACTGTACGTTTTCCACAAACAAGAATGGGTGTTGAACAAGTTTATACAGATTACTTTCAACGTGCAAAGGAATATGATACTAAAAAGAAAAGCGGACAACCTTTCAGAAAAGATGTAGAAATGGAAGTAATTGCAGAAATCTTAAACAAAGAACGTTTTATTAGCTGCCATTCTTATGTACAAAGTGAAATCAATATGCTAATGAAGATAGCAGAGAAATTCGATTTTAATATTAACACCTTTACGCACATTTTAGAAGGTTACAAAGTAGCAGATAAAATGAAAGAACATGGTGCAGGTGGCTCTACATTTAGCGACTGGTGGGCTTACAAATACGAAGTAAATGATGCTATCCCTTTTAATGCTGCAATTATGCACAATGCAGGCGTAACTGTTGCTATAAATAGTGATGATAGCGAAATGTCTAGACGTCTAAACCAAGAAGCTGCAAAATCTGTTAAATATGGAGATATTAGCGAAGAAGACGCTTGGAAATTTGTAACTCTAAACCCTGCAAAACTATTACATATCGATGATCGCGTAGGAAGCATTAAAGTAGGAAAAGATGCAGATGTTGTTTTATGGAACGACCATCCTATGTCTATATATGCTAAAGCTGAAAAAACAATTATTGAAGGTGTAACTTATTTTGATATTGATCGTGATAAAAAATTACGTGAATCTATTAAGAAAGAGAAAAACGAATTAACAACATTAATGCTTCAAGCTAAAAATAAAGGCTTAAAAACTAAACCGATTGAAAAGAAAGAGAAAGAACATTTCCACTGTGATTCAGAATTTTAATAATCAATCTTAGTTTTAACCCAAAAATTTAAAAATATTTTCAAAATGAAAAAATTAAAATATAAAGTATTAGCCTTTGCAATATTGCTTTCTTCTATAGTTATAGCGCAACAAACTCCAGCTTCTAAGCAAACTAATGCCATATCTATTGAAGGTGCAACTGCACATTTAGGAAATGGAGAAATTATAGAGAACTCACTTATTATGTTTAACAATGGTAAAATTACTTTTGTAGGAAGTGCGAAAATGAAAATTGCACGTCAAGGTAAAGTAATGAATGCTTCTGGTAAACACATATACCCTGGTTTTATAGCACCAAATTCTACTCTAGGACTAGTTGAGGTAGATGCTGTTAGGGCGAGTAATGATGTAGATGAAGTAGGCGCAATGAATCCGCATATTAGAAGTTTAATAGCCTACAATACAGAATCTAAAGTTGTAGAATCTATGAGACCTAATGGCGTTTTAATGGGACAAATTACACCAAGAGGTGGACGTATTTCCGGAACCTCATCTGTGGTTCAGTTTGATGCATGGAATTGGGAAGATGCTGCTATTAAAGTAGATGATGGTATACATATAAATTGGCCAAGTCCATTTTCTCGAGGACGTTGGTGGTTAGAAGAATCTTCTATGCATAAAGAAAATAAAAATTACAACAAACAAATTGAAGAACTAGCTGTTTATTTTGCTGAAAGTAAAGCCTACCAACAAAGTAATAAATCTCCAAGACATTTACCTTTTGAAGCTTTAAATGGAGTTGTTGATGGTTCTAAAAAATTATATGTCCATGTTGATGGTGAAAGAGGTATCACAGATGCTATAAATTTTGCAAAAGAAACTAATATTAAACATGTTGTTATTGTTGGTGGTTATGAAGCACATAAAGTAAGTAACTTATTAAAACAAAATAACATACCTGTATTATTACAACGTGTTCATAGCGAACCTAATAACGATGATGATGATTATGATTTGCCTTTTAAATTAGCCAATATATTAGTTAATGCTGGTGTATTAGTTGGTTTAGAAAATGCAGGAGGTATGGAACGTATGAACGCTAGAAATCTTCCTTTTTTAGCTGGTACTTGTGCTGCTTATGGTTTAGACAAAGAAAAAGCCTTAAGTTTAATTACTTTAAATACTGCTAAAATTTTAGGTATCGACAATACTGTTGGCTCTCTTGAAGTTGGTAAAGACGCAACACTTTTTATTAGTGAAGGAGACGCTTTAGACATGCGAACAAATAAACTTGATAAAGCATATATTCAAGGTCGCGACATAAGTTTAGAGTCTCACCAAACAGAATTATATAAGCGTTATAGCAATAAATACAAAAACTAGTAATTATGACTATAGAATAAACTTAATTTAATTATTATGAGACATTTATTATTTACATGCTTTACTATAATTTCTTTTTTGGGTTTTGCCCAAGAACAAGTTACTAAAAATCAGCCTTTATTTATTTCTAGTATTAGTTTTACATACCTAAATTTTAATAGTAGTTACAATGGACTAGATGAAATATCTAAATCTATTATGGAAAAAAAATTAAGTCTCAATGGTATAGATAATATAAGATAAGGCCAACTTGTTTTCTCTACTGCTAATTTAGAGAAATCTTTAAAAAGCATAAAAATAGACATGCTACCCAGTCTAAAAATAGAAGCTGAACGCGTGATGTTTACAGGTAATTTTATAAACCCAAACAAACCAGTGATTCTCTGTTTTGACTAAAAACAAAAACAGCACTAAATACGATTAATATTTAATAGTGTTTAGTGCTGTTTTTACTTGTAAGAATAGATTATCTATAAATTACTCTTTTTCAGGATTTTTAAAAAAATCTTTTTCTAGTTTGTTTTTAGATAACGAAACATCTGTAATTAGCAAATCCTTTCGCTTCTCTCCTATTGTAAATACATCTGATTTGTACCATTCTAACGTTTTAGGTAGCACCATACCTTTTATAGTTTGCCAGTCGACATATTTTATAAAGTGCCAATCTTTACTTTTCTCTTTTGTAAAAAACGTAATAGTATAGGCTAACCAAGCCATTTTATTAGTTTCTGCATCGTAATACATAATGTATTCGTCTTCTGGAGATTCGCCAATAGATTCACCGTAACTAATTTTTATGCCAGGATATTCTTTTCCACCCGCATTTAAAGGCTCTACGTTTGTATATGTAATACCATCATCTGCAAGTACAAAAGGCATTGCATAGAAATAAAACATTAAGTTGTAATAAAACTGTGGGTTACCTTCATATTTATTATCTCCTTTATTAATTAACCAAGCTTCATCACCTGCATAACCTATTTTAAAATCATTGGTTTCTATTAATGCTCTTCTGTCTTTTAAATCTGTAGTTGTTATTTCGTCTCCAGTGGTTTTTTTCATTGTAAACACTAAAGTATTAAAGGTGTTCCATTGGTCTATTTGGCCATGAGCATTTAGTGTTTTAGCAATATCTTCTGGGTAGATAGATGTTGTGACATCTAATTTTTCTTGAGAATAATCGACACCTATAACTGGTTTTGTTTCTTGTTTACATGCTGAAACAATAAATAGAAAGACAATAAGTAATAATTGGTTTTTTAGTTTTTTAAATGAGTCATAAAACAAAAGTAATGTTTACAAAAAAAGCTTCAGCGCGAACTGAAGCTATTTTAGTTATATTTGTTTTTTTCTTATTCTATTATTAATTTCTTGATGGTTTGTTTGTTGTTTTGTTTCAGTTTAACAAAATATAAACCTGCTTGAAGGTTTTTTACATTAAGCTGAAGTGTTTCGCTTATTACATCATTAATCACTATTTTACCTTGAACATCTATTATTTCTATAGAGGCAGTTCCACTTGAAATATTATTTAACTTGATATTTATAGTACTAGTTGCTGGATTTGGAAATAAAGCGAAGCCATTGACGTTAAATTCATCTACAGATAAATTATTTTCTACAAATTCTGTTTCAAAAGTATTTGTTATTACTGGAGCATTAAAATCGAAATAAATTTCAGCAGTATTAGGAATATTACTACCAACTGCATAACCAGCGTTTGGTTTTATTTTATAGTAAACGTAACCATTACTTGCAAAATCGTCTTGAGATTGTGCTGGTAAATTAATGTTATCGAATGTCCAAGTTAACTGATTTCCGTTTCGCATCATTACAACATCATGAGTTGCTCTTAAAAACTGTAATGTGCTTAAATCTAATTGTGAATCTACAGTATTTTCTATTCTAACATTTATAGCTTCTGCAGTACCAACATTTTGGAACCTAATGGTATAATAAAGGTACTCGTCTGTTGTTACAAAATCATTATAAATAATATCTGGACCATGAGATTCTTTAATATCATTGGGATCGTAAGAACCAATAACTTCTTGAGTGACTATAGAAACATTGTTTTCGCTAACCACGTCGTTTGCAGCAGTTGTATAGACCACAGAACTTGTAACATACTCACCTAGGCTTACTGTAACTGGAGTATATAATCTAAACCAAACCACTCTTGACTCACCCGGTAAAAGGTTTGTAAAATCTACTGTAGCTCCTGTTGCTGTTTGTGTAACTGTTAATCCTGAATCTAATGGATTAGCATCTACGTAATCTACAATTGTGTCATGAATAAAAGTTACTGTTCCAGAGGCTATAGTCGTTGAACCCAAATTTTCAATAACTAAATCGTTCCAATAATTAAATCCTGGGTTTGGCGAACTAAATGGAATTAAATAAACCGATAAATCTTCACAAACCATTTGCTCTGTGATTGGAAAATCTACAGTTACAGTGTTGCCATTTAACACTGTAATGTCCTGGAACAATGCTGTTGGAATGTTAAAGCAGTTCTCGTAACCTGTATTTGTTGCAAAAGTTATATCGTAACTGTTTGCTTCATCTTGATTTATTATATTAAAGCTTCCTGTGTTAGAATTTACTGTGCTTATGTTTCCATCATTATTAATTTCATAAGTAAAGAATCCGTTTGTAAAAGGTACATCTGTTCCATTAAAAACGCCATCGTTATTATTATCTAAGAAGGCATTAACACCTATAAATCCAATATTACTTGCGCAAAACACATCAAAATCTATTGGGTCATTTTCACAACTAATTACAGAGCCATCAGATTGTATATAGACTGTTGCAGTTGTTCCTGTAGTTGTAAATGTTAAACCAGATAAATCTCCACCATTATTTAAACCATAAGGATTATCTGCATTTAAATTTGTTGTTCCATCACTATCTAAAACAATAAGCTCATCAAAATCAAATTCGGTAGAACCAGAGTTAAATACAATATATAATGAGTAACCATCATTACTACTAAAGTTGTATTGTTGCGTTTCGTTGTTGGTATAACAAAAATTAGTATTTACAGGTTGACCAGAAGTACAGTCTAACATTACGTTTGGATCAGCCCTTGTTATAAAACTTGAAGCATTACAGTTATCTGCATTACCATTTGGATTGTAAGGTATAACAGTAACAAAATATTGTGTATCATAATTTAATGTCCCAAAATCGTATGTGGTTACATTACCAACATCTACCATATCTAAAACAATTTCTCCTGTAGAGGTTACGAGATTTAAATTATAGCCTGTTACATAACCTGTTGCTGTTGTCCAAGTTATGTCTGTGTTTTCATTTACATCTACAGCTAAATCTTGAGGTGTTGTTACTACAGCATTACACGTTGGTATTGAAGAATTGTCT
>NZ_JASJHV010000102.1:0-17751 GCF_037625555.1 Lacinutrix sp. | reverse complement strand
CCAAATTTAACTTTATGAAAAAGAGTGTTAGAGGTCGCAGATTCTATATGCCTACAGATATTACACTGTCTACCAAAATCTTTAAGTGATTGATAAGCTGTATGATTACATTTTAAGTATTTATAAGTAGTTTTTGCCTTCAAAATAGCTAAATATTCCTTACAATTTTCATCTGTTTTAAACCGATCAGAGAACTCTAGAAGATTTTGACCCTTAAGTATTTCCATAATTAACACATTTAATAGAATTTAAGATACGTAATTAAATACTGACCTCTAACAATATTATCTAAAATTAGATAGTACAAATTATACAGGTATTACCACAGAATATTATGCCACAAACAAAAAAATAAAACTTGTTAAAGTGATGTCAAAAGATGTTAGAGATTCCCTAGTAAAAGCTTGACTATATAGAAAACCAAGAAAACGAAAGGTAAAGTCTAAAAACCCAGAAATAACAAAAAACATTGCTCTTATTTATATAGAATTAAGAGAAGAAGAAAAAGCAGTTAGAGCAGTAAAGAAAGCTATAAAAGAGAATCCAAAAGATCAAGAATTAGCTTTAATTGAAGCAAATATTTACTACAAATTAAATGACTTAAATAAATTCAAACAACTTTTAGAAAAAATTTCAAAAAAAGACAAAAAAATGTAAATGTATTATATAACCTAGGAGTTATGTGTTATCAATTACAATAGAACAAACAGGCTATAAAATATTATAATAAGGTCATAAAAATTAATCCAGATTATGTTAATGCCTATATTAATATGTCTGCTATAATTCTAGATAGAGAGGTTGAAATTATTAATGAGATGAATAGTCTTGGAAATACAAAAAAAGATAATTTAAGATATGATAAGCTTATAGAAGATAAAAAGAAAATCTACAAAGAGGCTATGCAGTATTTAGAAAAAAGTATTGATTTAGATATTAAACAAACAGATGCTGTAATAACACTGTATAGTATTTATTTAGTTTTAGAAAAATATGACGAATCAAATAATCTTAAACTTCGATTTGGACTTTAAGTTAGAAAAATTAATTCTATATTAAAAAATTACGAAACAGCTAGTTTATAAACAGCTAAACAACGCTCTCTTGCTGCTTTGTGTTCTACTATTGGAGTAGGATAGGTGAGTTCTTGGTAATCTGGAACCCATTTTTTTATATAGTTGTGCTGCTTGTCAAATTTATCTATTTGTGTAGTAGGATTAAATATTCTAAAATATGGAGCAGCATCTACACCACTTCCTGCAACCCATTGCCAGTTACCAATATTACTAGACATATCATAATCATGTAGTTTTAAAGCAAAATAAGCTTCACCTAATCGCCAATCTATTAATAAGTGTTTGCATAAAAAACTGCCTACAAGCATGCGAACACGATTATGCATAAATCCAGTTTCATTTAATTGTCTCATTCCAGCATCTACTAAAGGATAACCAGTTTTACCATCACACCAAGCGATAAATTCTACTTCATTGTTTCTCCATTCTATTCTGTCGTACTTTGGTTTAAAACTATCTTTAGCAGTATGAGGGAAATGCCATAAAATTTGCGTGAAAAATTCGCGCCAAATTAATTCTTTTAAAAATGTAATATTTTTTTGTTTAGAAGCTTCATTTACCATTTTGCGTACACTAACAGTTCCAAATCTTAGATGTGGTCCTAGTTTTGAAGTAGTGTCTTTAGCTGGAAAATTTCTAGTTGCTTCATAATCTGCAATTAAAGTAGGATTTACAATGTAAGGAGCTATTTTTACGTTTGCTTCTTTAAAACCTATATCCTTTAAACTAAGGTTTTGTATGCTTGATGATTTAAGAGTATTATCTAAAAGCGTTTCAGATGGAAAAAAAACAATACCCTGTCTTTTAAACCCGTCTAGCCATACACGAGAAAAAGGTGTGTATACTTTGTAAGCAGTTCCGTCTTTTTTTACAATTTCGTTTTGCTCAAAAATAACTTGATCTTTAAAAGTTTTAAATTCAATATTTTGTGTTTTTAATAGAGACTCTATTTCTGTATCTCTTGAAAGTGCGTAGGGCTCATAATCTCGATTTGTAAATACATTTACTATTGTAAAATCTTTAGTTAGCTGTTTAAATATATCCTTTGGTGTACCATGAAATATGGCAATACTTGTGTTGTTCTCTTTTTTTAGTTTCTCTTGCATTTTCTGCAAGTTTTTGTGAATAAAGCTTACACGTGCATCGTCCTTTGGTAGTTTACTTAATATATCTTCATCGAAAATAAATATTGGTAATACAGGTTTATCACTTTTTAATGCTTCGTAAAAACCATTATTATCTTCTAATCGTAAATCTCTTCTAAACCAAAATATGTTTACTGCTTCTTTCATTAAAAAATAATTTAGTTTTCGTTAAAACGATAAATCTACAATACTAATATTTGCCAAATAACTCTTCTAGTTTTTGTGTACGATATTTAAAAATCTCTTCTAATTTAGGCTTAACTAGAATAGGATGAGCCATTTGACCTAAAATACCTAAAGGCACTTTATAATCTATAATATCTTCCATTTCAACGCCTCCATCGATTGCTTTAATAAAATGTTTATGATGCCACAATGCATATGGACCAAAACGTTGTTCGTCTACAAAATATTCACCATCAACAACATGAGTAATTTCTGTTACCCATTTTGTTTTAACACCTAAAACTGGAGTTACAATGTATTGTATGATTTGTCCAGAGTACATAGGTCTATCTGCGCCAGAGAGTATGTTGAATCCCATATAATCTGGAGTTATTGTTTTTAAGTTTTTTGGGCTGGATAAGAATTCCCAAGCTTCTTCCTTTGAAATTGGTAAATTCTGTTTTTTATGAAAGGTATATATTTTCATCGAAATTTGTAATTCTAATTATTAAATAAGATATATGCATTTAAAGATGTTGCAATTAAAAGCCAAATCATGTAAGGAAGTAGTAAGTAGCTTTTGCTTTTTAGTTTTTTAAAATTACTAAAGAAGAAGGTGAAGATTACAACTGTTAATGCAGAAATAACTACTAAGCCTAGACCTACTAGGTGTTGATTAAAAAAAACATAGTTCCATGAGACATTTAATACAACTTGTAAAGCAAATGCTAATTTAAGTCTAGTATTATCTACTTTAAAAAATAAGTATCCTAAATAGATTGAAAAACAAATCATTATTAATGTCCATGCAGCACCAAAAACCCAACCTGGAGGAGTCCAAGGCGCTTGGTTAAGGTTTGTGTACCAAGTAGTTTGTGGTCCATAATTCATTAATAAGTATCCAATATATAAACCGCCAAAGTTTATTATTAAGAAGAATATAATGTGTTTAGCAAGTTTCATGTTCATTTTAAATGTTTGGTAATTTTATTACTATTAGGTTTTGTAGTAGAAAAATAATAATCAATTAAAACACCTTTAGTATTTACTAAATATTTCTGAAAATTCCATTTAACAGAAGAGTTTACAATGCCATTTTTATTCTTTTGTGTTAACCACTTATATAAAGGATGTGCATTAGTGCCTTTAACATCTATTTTTTGTGAAATTAAGAAAGTTACACCATAATTAATTTCACAGAACGACTCAATATCATTAGCATTACCAGGTTCTTGTTTTCCAAATTGGTTACAAGGAACTCCAATAATTACAAGTTTATCTTTATACTCGTCATGTAGACTTTGTAAATCTTTATATTGAGGTGTAAAACCACATTTTGAAGCTACATTAACAAACAAAATGTGTTTACCTTTAAACTCAGAGAAAACAATAGGTTTTCCATTAAGTCCATTTAATTTGATGTCGTATAAAGATTGTATGCTATCTGTGCTAATATTTTTTTTTAAAAATAAAGTCTGAGCAAATATTTTAAGTGGATTCATAATTATATTTTAAAACTTACAATTCCACAGTCCATCTCGAAAATTTGACCAGAAATTGAAGCTGCTTTTTCTGAAGTTAAAAATGCAGCCATGTTTGCAACTTCTTCTGGATTTAAGAATTTTTTTAGTGGATGGCGTTCTTTAATGTTTTCCACCATTTTCTCATTTCTTAAAAGTTTTGAAGCTAAAGTTGTATCTGTAACTGTAGGAGCTATTGCATTTACTCTAATTGTTGGCGCAAGTTCTGCACCAAGAGATTTTGTTAAACCTTCAACTCCAGATTTTGCTGCTGCAACACTAGCATGATAAGGCATTCCTAATTTAGATGCAACAGTACTAAAGAGTAGGATAGAAGGCATGTTTCCCTTCTTTAATTTTGGCAGATAATGTTGTATGGATTTTACAGCACCAATAACATTAATTTCAAAATCTTCTCTAAAATCATCGAGTGATAATCTTGAAATAGGCTTTAAATTAATACTGCCAGGACAGTAGATTAAAGTATCTACTGTTTCTATATCAGGTAGGTCATCAATTAACACATTACAAGAGTAGTGCGTAAGATTGGGATGAGTGATTTCTGGAGAAGTTCTACTAATGTTAAAAACTTTGTTATCTGAAACAAGGCTTTTAACAATGGCATTTCCAATACCTTTGCTTCCGCCTATAACTATAATATTTTTCATTTTTAATAATGACTTTTTTAAAGAATAGACGGTAAATTAACCAGAGGTTATCTATTCTAAGATGAAGGACGACCTTTTAGTCGCTTTTCTATTTTTTTTTTAATAACAGTAAGACGCTTCATGACTTCCATCAATTCAGGATCCTTACTTTCTTTGTAAATTTCATTTAATCCAAGGATTATTTCCTTAGCTTTTCTTGAAGCGACTATTCGTTCGTTTGTTGATTTGAAGGATGTTCCTTGCTGTTCAAACTCTAGTGCTTCTTTTAAAATATCCATTTTTAATCTTTTAGGTAATTCTGTAATTCAGTTATTTTAGCTTGTGTTTTAAACGCGCCTCCATAATAAGAAGTGACAGTTGCAGATGTTTCGTCTTTTATTCCTCGAGACGATACACATAAATGCTTGGCATCTATTATTACAGCTACATCTTCAGTATTTAGAATTGTTTTTAATTCGTTTGCTATTTGATTTGTTAAACGTTCTTGTACTTGAGGTCGTTTTGCGAAATGTTGTACAATCCTGTTTAACTTTGATAGACCAATAACCTTGCCAGAAGAAATATATGACACATGTGCTTTACCAATTATTGGAACAAAGTGATGTTCGCAATTAGAATAAAACGTAATATTTTTTTCTACAAGCATCTGGTTGTATTGATACTTATTGTCAAATAAAGCAATTTTTGGCATATTTTCAGGGTTTAATCCAGAAAATATTTCTTCTACATACATTTTCGCAACTCTTTTAGGAGTTCCTTTTAGAGAATCGTCTGTTAAATCTAATCCTAAAACATTCATTATTTCTTTAAAAAGAATGGCTATTTTTTCTTTCTTTTCGGTATCTGAAATAGAAAATGCATCTGCTCTCATTGGTGTATCCAAACCTGTAAACATATGGTCTTCACCAATGTCTTGTTCTGTGTAACCATTTAGAGAAATGTCATTTTCGTCTGTAAGTAATTCTAAATTAGTCTTTTTCATAGCAATATTTATCTTTTACTTATTTTATTATGTGTTATCTGTTTTTGTCTTGAACATTTAAAACGTCCATCTTCAAAATTTCTATTTTTTAAATGTTTTGTTTTTCTACCTTGAACTCTAGCTCTCCACATTCTAAAGCTACTTGGTTTCATCTCCTTTCGCATGAGTTCTATAACTTCTTGCTCTTTAATATTGAATTGAAATGTAATGGCATCAAATGGTGTTCTGTCTTCCCAAGCCATTTCTATTATACGATCTATATCTTCAATAGTGAAGTTGTCTGGACTATTAGGTTTGGAAATGATACTGCTCATCAAATTTTATTTTTTCATTTAGAAGTTTATCAAAAAACAATTTATTTTCTTTAATCATTCGATTATTTTTAAAATTTATAAACAAGCCTTGTGCATGAATAATTGAACCATTAATTCTATAAATAACTAATTGATAGTAAGGTATTGCCCAAGTAAAGTTTTGTAAACCTTTTGTAATATGTATTAAAACACCAGTTGGTCTCAATTCTAAGTTCCCATAATTAATATCCGATACTGTATTAAGATATTGTTTTAAATTAGGACTCACTTCATCTACAACCATTCGTTTAGAACCTATTCCTTTTAATTTAATACTTTCTATAAAACTAAAAGCTGTGCCAACTAAATCATTAATTAGCTCTTTGCTTTCTTTACTAGAATGTGTTGTATTAATTATCATTAATTTAATTTATTTACCAAACTACTAATCAAATCTACAAAATGTTTAACGTTTAAGTAAAAAAGATAAACAAAATTAACAAAAAATTACAGTTTTATAACTAATTACTGTTCATCATACTATTTCTATCGCTTAATGTGTGACGTTTTAGTATACGTTTTGCTTCTTTCTTTACAGTAGCATTGTCTTTTAGTTTCCAAAGAATATCGCTTGCTCGTTTTCTTGATGTTTTCTCATTAACAATAGGAAAAGGGTAATCTTTGCCAAGCTCGAAACCTGTTAATTGTTGATCGAAATAGGACATGGTTTGTGGCTCGTGCATGAATGGAGCTTGAAGATTTTGCAATTCTGGAACCCACTTTTTTATAAACTCACCATTAGGATCGTGTTCTATGCTATTTTTTATAGGATTATATATACGTAACATATTTATACCAGTCTCTCCTGCTTGCATCTGTATTTGTGGATAATGTATACCTGGTTCAAAATCTAAAAACATTGAGGCTAAATGCTCACTCATGGCTTGCCAAGGTTGCCAAAGGTTATTTGTAAAAAAAGAGACAACCATTGCACGCATTCTAAAATTTATATAACCAGTTTCGTTTAAACAGCGCATGCATGCATCTACTAATGGATAACCTGTTTGGCCAGTTTTCCATGCGTTCTGAAACTCGAGATTTATAGGTTTATGAAGTTCATGATAACCTTTATTAATACTTTTAAACTCCATAGAATGCTCCATTTCAAACTTTTGTATAAAATGTGCTTGCCAACGCAATCTTGACATAAAAGCATTTAAGTGTTTTTTGTGTTTTCCTTTGTTTCTTACTTCTGCAGCTACGTTAATAACTTGCCTAATGGATAAGTTTCCCCAAGCAATATATGGTGAGAGACGACTACAACCTGTTCTAGATGCTAGTGGTTTACTAATATTAAACATATAGTTAGGATAGCGTTCTATAAAAAAAGAACGCATGTATTTTACACCAGTTGTTGTGCCTCCTTTTTGAAATGTTTTATTTTCTAGAGTTTTTAAATCTACTATATTAAAGTGCTTTTCTAGAGTGTTAATTTTAGAAATTTGTAGTAATTGATTTTTTTTAGGGTTAAATGTATGATCGTTATCCATCATATAAGAATTCCAATCATTAAACCAAGTTTTTCTGTTACTTAGACCACGAATAATAGCGTTGTTTATGTTCTCTTTCCAAATTATGCTTTCTTTTTTGCAAATTGAGGCAAATTTTATGTCACGATTAAATGTAGATAGTATGCCTGTTTCTTGATGCGAGTATATGTAAGAAATAGTATAGTATTCTTGAATTATTTTTATTGCATCTTCTAGTGTTGAATTAGCAATTAGTACTTTAGAATTATATGCGTTTAAATTATTATTTAAATCTTGGAGAGATTGCTTTACAAAATCCCAATGTCTTTTACTGTAATGTTTATCTTCTGTTAGAAAATCTTCAAATATGTATAGAAGTAGAACTTGTTTTTTAGAGTTTAAAGCACGCTCTATTGCTTCATTATCTTTTAAACGAAGATCTCTTTTAAACCATACTATTTGTAATTCTTGTTTATGCATTACTAGTTACTTTAAAACTTAGGCTTTAGTTTTAAAAAAAATCTGGATTTTTAATAATATCTTTGGCTCTCGTTTTTATGTTATATAAATCTTCTGCACTCATTTTATTAAGCAAACTATACATCATTTTCATTCTAAAAATAGAACTTAATTTTTCGCGTTTATCATCTAAAAAATTCCAATATAAACTGTTAAACGGACAGGCTTTATCTCCAATTTTCTCTTTTTTGTTATAATAGCAATCATCGCAGTAGTTACTCATTTTATTAATATAACTTCCACTAGAAACATAAGGCTTTGTTGCAATTTTTCCACCATCTGCAAATTGGCTCATGCCACGAGTATTAGGTAATTGTACCCATTCTACAGCATCTACATAAATACCTAAATACCAAGCATCTACTTGGTCTGGATTTATTTGCGTTAATAATGCAAAGTTTCCAGTAATCATTAATCGTTGGATATGATGAGCATAACCTTTATCTAGAGAGTTGTTTATTGCGCTTTTAAGACAAATCATTTTTGTGTCTCCAGTCCAAAAAAACGCTGGCAAGTTATTTTTGTTTTCTAGATAATTTAAAGATTTATACTCTGGCATTAATGCCCAATACATGCCTCTCATGTATTCGCGCCAACCAATAATTTGACGAATAAAGCCTTCTACTTGAGAAATATTAATATGTTCACCATGTTTTCGCCAATAATTTAAAACTGTCGTTATTATTGCTTTAGGTGAAATTATTTTGCAATTCATTGCAAAAGAAAGTCGTGAGTGGAAAAGATAGACTTGTTCTGTATGCATGGCATCTTGATAATCGCCAAAGTGGATTAATAAATGCTCGCAAAAGTATTTTAATTGTTCTAACGCTTGACTTCTATTGATTGGGTATTCGAAATATTCAGTATTAAAATGACCAATTGTTTCAATATTTTGAGAAGCAATTGTTCGCTTTATATTTGAAACCTCATTTTTAAAGGTTTTAAATTCGGGAATACTTTCTTTTTCTTTCCATTTATTTCTATTGCTTTTATCGTAATTCCATTTTCCACCTTCTGGTTGATTAGCAACCATTAACACATCGTGTTTTTTTCTCATGTCTCTATAGAAATTCTCCATGAGCCATTGTTTTTTATCTTTAAAAAAAGTTCCTAAATCTTGTCTTTTTGTATAAAAGTGTTCTGTTGAAAAACATTCAGAATGTATAGAAAGTGTTTTACAAAATTCTAAAAGTTGTTGGTCTAATCTGTATTCGTCTGGTTCTTGAAATTCGAATGTTGAAATAGTATGTTTTTCAATTAATTGTTTAAGGTTTTCTGTAAGACTTTGAGTATTGTCTTTATGGTCTAAAGTATAGTAGACAAGTTCACATCCTTGAGATTGTAAATGGTCTGAGAATTCTTGCATTGCAGCAAAAAACCCAACCACTTTTTGTATGTGATGTTTTACATTATCTGTTTCTTGACGCATTTCAAATAAACAGTACACAAAGTTACTCTGGTCTCCTTTAAACCAAGAGTGTTTACTGTTAAGCTGATCTCCTAATATTAATCTTAATGTTTTCAAATCTCAATTTTAAAATAATTTGTCTTGTAACCATAAACGCTGATATTTTCCTGCACTATCGTAACGTTCTGTTTGTAGCTTTACATTAAAAACTCTATCTCTAGGATCGTTACCTACACCAGCAACGTACATCCAATTGCCATAATTACTGTGTACATCGTAATCTATTAACATCGATTCAAAATACGCAGCACCAATACGCCAATCTAGTTTAAGCGTTTTTGCAAAATAGCTTGCTACATTTTGTCTACCACGATTACTCATCCAACCGGTTTTTTTTAATTCTATCATATTAGCATTAACAAAAGGCTCGTTTGTTTTTCCATTAATCCATTTCGAAATGTCTTTTTGGTATGAATGCCATTGATAATCTTTATCAAGAATACCACCAATTTTAAAAATTCTACTTCCATGTTTCATAGAAACATATTTAAAGTAATCTCTCCAAATTAACTCGAAAATAAGCCAATATGTAGATTGGTTTTTAAAATGAAGTGTTTCAAATGCTTTTACCTTATAGTAAATGGTTTTAGCACTTAAACTCCCATTAGCTAACCATGGCGAAAATTTTGAACTAAAATCTTTACCAATTAAACCATTTCTAGTTTTTTTATAAACACCTAACTTTTTGGTTTCAAAAAAATAGTCGTTTAAGTGTTTTAAAGCTTCTGTTTCGCCTCCTTTTAGTGGAAATGCAGAATTTGGATGTTGCTCGAAATCCTTAAATCCTAAATCTTCTAAAGTAGGAATTACCGTTTTATTAATTACTGAAGTATTTTTGTTTTCTATATTTATAATCTCATTTTCAAGACGAATTTCAAAATTTTTTTCTACATGTTTTCTAAAATTTGTAAAAACTGTTTGTAATTTTTCTATACTGAAGTTTAGCGTATTCGGGTGGTATAAGAATTGAATGTAATCTTCGAAAATGTTAAAATCTTTTTTCCAAATCTTGCGTACTAAATCAAAAACTTTATTTTCGTCTTTAGTCCATTCTTTTTGAAGATACATAGCATCAAACTGAAACTGTGATTCTAAATTGGCAATAGAGGTTTCAGCATTTTCATTATACACAAAGAGTGGAACACCAATTTTTAACAGTTGTTCTTTTAGATCTGTAATGGTTTCAATTAGAAATTTAGCTCTATATTTCCCAGTAATTCTAAATCCAGATTTATTTTTTTCAAAATATCTTGGATCAAAGCAATAGATTGCGATTACTGTTTCGCTATTTTTTATAGCATTTAGTAAATTGCTGTTATCGTGTATTCTTAAATCGTTTCTAAACCAAACTAGGCTGGTTTTGTTTTGTTTCGTTTGCATTTTTCACTACAATATTTTACGTTATCCCAAGTTTTAATCCATTTTTTTCGCCATGAAAAAGGTAAGTTACAGGTTAAGCACAGTTTAGAGGGTAAGTTTTGTTTTTTAATTCCTTTAGGCATTTGCGAGTTTGTTTATCATGCCATTAAAAATAAAACCATGAAATGGAAGCACACTATACCAATATAACCTTCCAAATAATCCTTTTGGTCTAAAAACAGCTCTTTGGTATACTTTTCCTTTTGCTACTCTAAACTCTAGCCAAGCCTCTCCAGGAAGCCTCATTTCGGCAAAAAGTAATAAGCGTTTATTTTCATCATCTGCTAAAAGCACACGCCAAAAATCTAAAGCATCTCCAGTTTCAATACTGGTTTTATTTGTGCGTCCTCTTCTTAGTCCTATACCACCAAAAAGTTTATCGATATAACCACGTATTCTCCATAAAGTAGTTCCGTAATACCATCCATTTTCTCCACCTATGGCACATATTTTAGCAAAAGTTCTTTCTTCATCTAAAACAGTACGTTCTTTAACATCTTTAAAACAACCGTGTTTTGGTACGTTGATGTATTTAGTAGAGATTCTTTTTCTACTCCTACTACTAGCAAAAGAGTCTTTCCAACTGGAAACAATGCTGTTCTGTTTAATTTTTAAAAAAGCAAGTTTTAATGCTTCCTCATAACTCATTGGTTTTACGTCTAGCAATTCATTAATTGTACTAGGTTTTCCAATAATTTCCACACCCATACTATTAACCAACGTTCTTGCGAGTTTGTAAGATGTTGACGTTACAAAATATAACCAATAACTCGACAATTGAGGCGTCATTATAGGAAATGTTATAATGGTACGTTTTAAATTTCTCGATTTAGCAAATTGTAAAAGCAGCTCTTTATATGTTAGTATTTCTGGACCAAAGATATCATAAGATGTGTTGTACAATCTTTCATCTCCTAAACTTCTCATTAAAAAGGCTAATACATCTCTAATTGCTATTGGTTGAGTTTTTGTATTCAACCATTTTGGAGCAACCATAACAGGAAGCTTTTCTACCAAGTCTCTTATAATTTCGAATGAACTACTTCCAGAACCTACAATAATACCAGCTTTAAAAACTGTTAAAGCATATTTTTTAGAGTCTAAAGTTTTCTCTACATTTTTTCGAGACAATAAATGTTTAGAAAGTTTAGTATCGTTTGTTATACCGCTTAAATAGATAACTTGCTTACAACTTGTTTTTTCAATTATTGCTTTAAAGTTTAATGCACAATCGTTCTCCATTTGTTGAAAATGAGAAACAGAATTAGACATTGAATGAATAAGATAGTATGCAGCATCTATATCTTTAGGTATATTATTTAAAGTGTCTTTGTTTAAAAAATCAACTTCAACGACTTGAATGTTTTCCTCTTCTACATATCTTTTTGCTGTTCTTAACTTACCTCTTACAGCACAAATTACAGTGTGTCCTTGCTCTATAAGTAGCGGAATAATGCGCTTACCTATGTAGCCTGTACCACCTGTAACTAATATTTTCATAATCTATTTTGGTCTTTGGTAGTCTAATCTCTTTTTTAATTTCGGAAATGCATAACCATCTAAACCATTAATGGTTGCAACATTTGCTTGAGATAGGTTTATAAATCCGTCTTTTGTAATTATATCTTGGTTAATTTGTAATGCCTGAATTTCTCCCAAAACAAGAATAGTATCATTTTCTTTAATATGGTACTCACCAACATATTTCATTTTTAATTGTACAGGAGCATCTTTTACAAATGGCGCTAAGCAGTTTTTTTTATAGTCTGCTTCAAGATTTGTTTTATTAAATTCTGAAATATTAGCATCATATTTTGCTGAAGTATGATGAGCCTCCTTAAAATTAGATTCCTGAATGTGATTTATAGTATATACTCTGGTTTCCTTAATATTAATATAAGTATCTCTTGTTACTGTTGTTGGCCTGCAAAAGAATCCAAGAATTGGGGGATTAGAACCTACATGTGTTACAGAACTAAATATTGCAACATTTTCTTCGCCATCTTTTGAGACTGTTCCAATTAAATTAGCAGACTTAAATCCCGAACAGCTATTAACAAGATTTATTTTGTAAAGATGTTCGAGATTGTTAATGTCTTCTAGACTAAAATAATGCATTTATAATGTTTTGAAATTATTAATTTTTATGTCTTTAGCATTCAAATCAAACATTAAATTATATAAGCCAAAGAAAGTACGGTTAATGTAAATAAAGTGTTTGGAACCTCTATTACCATTCATTTTACGTAACTCTGTACTTTTACTGTATTTTTGACCAAGTTCTGTTATTTTACCAAAAAATTCTTTATCGGAAAAGTCGAATATTTTAACGTGAAAAGGTTGAGTAAATAAGCTTAACATTTCATGAAACATTTCAGAAAAAAATTCTAATTCTTCTGGAGAATCATCTGGTCTTAATATTTCTAATTCATACATTTTTTCTCTAAAAATGGCTGGATCATTTATGCTTTCGGCTTTAGCCAATTCAAAATATGGAATATAAAAACTGTTTGGTATAGTTTTCATACACCCAAAATCTAAAGCTATTAATTCTGCATCTTTAGAAATTAGAAAGTTTCCAGGATGAGGATCTGCATGTACCTTTTTTAATTTATGCATTTGAAACATATAGAAATCCCAAAGTGCTTGACCAATTTTATTGGCTTTAGTTTGGTCGTTATTATGTGCTGTAAATTCTGAAAGATGTTCACCTTCCATCCAATCCATAGTTATAATGCGCTCTGACGATAATTCTTCATAATATTCAGGAAATTTTAAAAAAGGAATATGCTTACAAGCAGCTACTATTTCTTTGCTTTGTTGTACTTCAAGAATATAATTTGTTTCTTCTACAAGTTTATTTTCAACCTCTTCAAAATACTTGTCTTTATCTTTTCCTTTTATGTTAAACATTTGAATAGCAATTGGTTTTACCATCGCTAAATCACTAGAAATACTATCTGCTACACCAGGATATTGAATTTTCACAGCAAGTTTTTCCCCATCCTTTTCTGCTAAATGCACTTGACCAATACTGGCTGCATTTGTAGAATTGGAATTAAAGGTGTCGAAGATCTCAGTTGGTAATTTACCAAAGTATTTCTTAAATGTTTTAGTGACTAAAGGTGCAGAAAGTGGTGGAACCGAAAACTGAGATAAAGAGAATTTTTCCACATATGCTTGTGGTAAAATACTTTTTTCCATACTAAGCATCTGCGCTACTTTAAGTGCACTTCCTTTTAGTTTTTTTAGTCCATCGTAAATATCTTCTGCATTATTCTCATTTAATCGAGATTTAGCTTCCTCTTCGGTTTTTGTTATTTTATCTCCATAATATTTAAGATAATTGACACCAACTTTTGCTCCAGTTTGGACTAGTTTTGAAGCACGTTGAATTTTGGAAGTAGGTATTCTGTCTATCGTTTTCAATAGTTCTTTTTTTTAAGGTTAATTCATTTTTACTTTTTCTTTGAAAATGAATTTCCCAAAGTCAATTAAGCTTTTTAAAGGCGCAATGTTTAAAACATCGAAACTTGTGTTTACAGATTTTTCGATAAAAATGTCAGTTTTCTCAAAACTTGACGAGGTGTCATCTATCCAAAATTTCATAGTTAACAATAACTGTAACCATGCTGTTTCTTGTAGTCCACGGTTTTGAATTTTATCTAAACGATCTTCCTTTATATCGATTAACTCAATATCTAATTCTAGTATATAATGCGTAAAACTTGCTTTTAGTGCTGCTAAAGATTTAAAAGATTTTAAACTGCTTTTGTGTTTGTTTAAGGCGTAAACAACGTAGCTTCTATTTGCAGTTAAGTTTTCGAAAAAAGTAAAATAATAACTAAGTAATTTGTCTCTAGGCTCAAACTCAGGGTAGTCCTTACTTTTATGTAAAGTTGCTATAGTATTATCATGGAAAGCCTTAAACACATGCTTTTCTACAGCATCGAAAGTGCCAAAGAATTCGTAAAACTTAGTTTCTTCAAAGTTGTTGTGCTTTGCAAAACTGTAAACAGATTTTGGTTGTTGATCATGCTCTAAAACATAATCCATATAAAATGATAGGATATCATTTTGGGTAATATTTTTCTTTTTTGCCATTACATTACAATTAAATATATTTAAAGGTACAAAATGTTTAAATATTTAAAATAAATCTTAAACAAAATTAACATGAGATTATGACATTAAAATATTTTACTATCACAACAATTCTCATCTTTAACTAGTTTACAAGAAAAGACAGCAGCAGAAGCTCCTAGTATTGGAGCTGTTATGTAGAGCCATAAATATTGAAAATTTCCAATAAATAGGGCAGGAGCAATAGAACGAATAGGATTCATGGATGCTTTGGTAATTGGTCCAGCAAACATAGCTTCAAGTAATATTACACCTCCAATTGCTATTCCAGCCATTGTTCCAATTTCTTTACTTCCTGTAGAGACGTTTAAAATTACTATCATTAAAAAGAAAGTTAAAATAAATTCTAAAATAGCTGCTTTGTAGGCTGGAAAACCTTCTGCCGGAACTGTTTCTCCTAAAAATTGACTTTCAGGAAATAGATACCATAACAAAGCACTTGCTAATATGGCACCAATGGCTTGAGCAAACATATATTTTGGTACTTCTTTCCATGAGATTTTTTTAGCAATAGCAAAACCTATAGATACTGCAGGATTAAAATGCGCTCCAGAAATATCACCAAAAGCATAAATCATAGCCATTACTATTAGTCCCCAAACAGCTGCTATACCAACATGAGTAATACTTCCGTTAGTAATCTCGTTTATTGTCATGGCTCCAGTACCACAAAATATCATGGCAAAAGTTCCAATAAGTTCTGCGTAATATTTATTCATTAAAATTGATTTTATTTATTTCAAGCATTATAAAATGTTATCAATACTACTGATAATATATTTAATAGATTTTGCAAATGTACAACCTCTAATTTTAAGGTTTTGTTAACTATGAAAATACCAACTTATATGTAAATTTGCAATTACTAAAAAATAACACTAACACATTAAAATATTATGAAAAATTTATTAATGATTGCCTTAGTATTTGTAGTTTCTTTTTCTGTAGATGCTCAAATTAAAACACCAGTTGCTAGTCCAGCCGCAAAGATCGAACAAGTTGTTGGTTTAACAGATGTTTCTATTGAATATTCTAGACCAGCAATGAGAGGAAGAACTATTTTTGGAAATTTAGTACCTTTTGGAAAAATATGGAGAACAGGAGCTAACGGAAGAACTAAAGTTACATTTAGTGATGATGTAACGGTTGGAGAAAAGAATTTAAAAGCTGGTACTTATGCCATTTTAACTATTCCACAAGCAAAAAAGTGGGAAGTAGTTTTTTATACAGATTACGCTGGAGGAGGAGCTCCTGCTGAGTTAGACGAGTCTAAAGTTGCAGCAAGAGTTATGGCAGATGTTTATGATATGCCAATGGATATAAAATCTTTTACAATTTCATTTAATGATTTAACGAGCAGTTCTGCTGTTATTGGAATGATGTGGGAGAAAGCATATGTAGGTGTTGAATTTACAGTAGCTACAGATAAAACAGTTTCTAAAAGTATAGATAAAGCACTAGCTGGTCCTGGTTTTAATGAATACTATGCTGCTGCAACATATTATTTAAGCGAAGGTAAAGATATTAAAAAAGCTAAAATGTGGATTGATAAAGCTATGTCTTTAAACAAAGAACCTCGCTATTGGCAACTAAGACAACTATCTTTAATTTACGACAAAGCAGGAGATAAAAAAGGAGCTATAGAAGCTGCTAAAAAATCTTTAGCAGGAGCAGAAGAAGGAAAGAATGACGATTACATTAAAATGAATAAAGCCTCTCTAAAAGAATGGGGAGCTTTATAGGTTTAAGATTGTAGATTTTCTATTTACAATTTTTGAATAAAAAAACTCACAAGTATTATACTTGTGAGTTTTTTTGTTTTATTCATTTCCTTCTAATTGAAAAATCTCTTCAACATTAACCTTAAAGAGTTTAGCTAATTTTAATGCTAATACTGTAGAAGGTACGTATTTGTTTTTCTCCATGGCATTTATAGTTTGTCTACTTACTCCAATTTTTGTTGCTAAATCTGCCTGAGTAAAATCGTGAATAGCACGTTGTACTTTAATATTATTCTTCATCGCTATTAGATTTTAGTTTTAAAAAATTATAACGGATAATAAAGAAAATAATTGGTGTAAACATATTAAATATTAATACCGTAAAAAATGTCATGTCATAAATAAATAGTGTCGCTAGAAGTAAAATTATATAATTAACGATCATAGCCCAAACAAACGAATCTGATCTTAGTTTTGATGTGAATTCGTCTTCAATTTTTTCTTTAGATAATGCTATTAATAAGCCTCCAATAATTATCATAACTGCAATAATTTCACTTAAAATACCAGTTGTAATGATTGCAAATAACTCTCTTGGGCTGCTTCCCATAAATTCTTCATAGAATATTGATAATACAGGTATGGTTATGGTATCGTCATCTACATTTTCAAAGAATGATAATAGTCCTAGAATTAGTCCTGGAATAAATAGGAACCATCCTATAATCTTGTACTTGTTTGGCAATAAATAATGTGTGTTCATAATGTTAGTTTTTTGATATTTAACTTAATTGATTATTCAAATGTAAAATAAACTTTACATTTAGACAAATTATTTTTACTAAAAGTTAATTTTACTTGTCTTAACTTTAATTATGTCTAATAAAAAAGCACAATCCTATAGATTGTGCTTCCCAAAATTAATAATACTTTATTGTTATTTGTTCAATTTATCTATTCTGTTTTGTCTCATAAACAAATACATTGGAAAAGTAAATGCTATGGCAATTAAAAAGGTAAGAGGTATTAATATCCACCAATATTTTACTTTAAGTTTTATTGCATCTGGAATAAACCAAGCAAAAAATGCTATTAAAACAAGA
>NZ_JASJHV010000101.1:0-5909 GCF_037625555.1 Lacinutrix sp. | reverse complement strand
AATTAGTTAGATAACTCAAGATCTAGTGGACCAGCTATTAAGCCAGCTTCTCCAATAGTTATTGAGTTATCTAACTAATTTGCTTGAAATTAATAAAAATTAAAAGAAGAAAGAAATGAATTATAAATCTTTATTAGCAGTCGTATTTGGAGTATTGATTTCCTCTAGTGCATTTGCTCAAGTTAACATTTTAAATGCTAAATCTCCAAAAGAGATTGGTGTTAAAACTGAAGAACAAAAAGCTTTAGATAACGATAAACCATTAGAATATGGCTATGTTGACGATAGAGATATTATGTTCGCAAAGATGACTTGGGAAAAAGTGGTTTTAGATGAGCGTGTTAACTTTCCATTATATTATCCTGTAGATACTAATAATATTGGTGCTAACAGACGTTCTTTATACGATGTTTTAACAAAAGCAATAAAGGATGGTGATGTTAAGGATGTGTATTACGATTCTTATTTTACAGGAACTAGAACAGCTAAAGAATTAAAAGATATTACAACTAAAATTGATACTTTAGATATAGGATACGATCAATTAAACGCAGATGGACGTGTAGATCCTGAGTATATTAGAAAAACAGAGATTTCTTCTTACAATATTAGTGCATACCTTATAAAGGGATTATGGTATTTTGATAAGCGTCAAGGAGAATTAAAGTATCGTTTACTTGGTATTGCACCAGCTGCACCAGATGTGAACTTCTTAGATTCTGATGATGAGGCTAACAAAGAACCAAACCCATTATTTTGGGTGTTCTTTCCAGATGCTAGAGAAGTATTGCATAATGCAAAGTCTTTTAACGAGAAAAACAGTTCTGTACCTTTTTCTTTCGATCATATTTTAAACGCAAGACGTTTTAATGGTGTAATAACTAGAGAAGAAAATGTATTTGGAGATCGTAAAGTTGAAGATTATATAGCAGAAAATGCTTTAATGCAACTTTTAGAATCTGAAAGGATTAAAGAAAAAATTAGAAATTTCGAGTTAAATATGTGGTCATATTAACAAGAAATCTAAATAAATTTTAAAGCGCTCACTTATTTAAGTGAGCGCTTTTTTTTAGCTATTATTCCACTAATAATCTATTATATTTGCACCATGCAAGTAGATTATATTATAGTAGGTTGTGGGTTAGCAGGTATCTCATTCTGTGAAGAGCTATTAAACAACAATAAATCGTTTGTTGTTATAGACGACAATTCTCAACAATCTTCAATAGTTGCAGGAGGCTTATACAATCCGGTTACGTTAAAACGGTTTACGCCTGTATGGCAAAGCAAAGAACAATTAGCTTTAGCACTACCAATGTTTTCTAAAATAGAAAAACGTTTAAATATTAAATTAGATTTTAAAGTACCAGTTAGAAGACGTTTTACATCTTTAGAGGAGCAAAATAATTGGTTTTCAAGATCGGATAGGGAAGGTTTATCAGATTATATGTCTCTAGATATTCATAAAAATAACAATCCATCTATAATTGCAGAATACGGTTTTGGCGAAGTTTTAGAAACTGGAAGAGTAGATACTAAGTTTCTTATTTCAGAATACAAGTTATATTTAAAAAGTAATAACCTATTAATAGAGGAGACCATAAATTATAACCAACTTAAAATAGATGTACTTAAAGTAACTTATAAAAATATAATTGGAAGTAAAATTGTTTTTGCAGAAGGTTTTGGACTTACTAAAAACCCTTTTTTTAATACACTACCATTAGAAGGTAATAAAGGTGAACTAGTAACTATTAAAGCTCCTGATCTAAAATTAGATTTTGTGCTAAAATCTAGTGTATTTATTATTCCGTTAGAAAATGATGTTTATAGAATAGGATCTACTTATGATAAAACAGACAATACTAATAATACCACATTAGAAGCAAAAGAAACACTTCTTTCAAAAATGAAAACCTTTATTACTTGCGATTTTGAGGTCATAGATCAAATGGCTGGAATTAGGCCAACAGTAATAGATAGAAAACCTCTAGTAGGGAAACATTCAGAGCATAAAAACCTTAATATATTAAACGGTTTAGGAACTCGCGGTGTTATGATTGGGCCTTATGCTGCAAAACAGTTATATAACCATATAGAAAATAACTTGCCTTTAGATAAAGAGCTTGATATAGTAAGATTTAATAAATAAAGATATTAGGGTCTATCTTTTAGCTAGAGATTTATCGTAACTCATAAAAAGATTAATCCATATGTTTCTTGATACTCTAACAATAATAGGGTAAAAAAGGATTTGAGAAGCAACTATCGCAACTATAGAAACATTAAGTGAGCTATTAAATAAAAGATAGCTAATTACAAATGCAGCAACAGCAAAGGCAATACCTACACCATAACTTACATACATAGATCCATAAAAAAAAGAAGGCTCAATTTTATATTTGGTCTTGCAATTACTACAATTATCATGCATATTAAAGAGTTGTGTTACAGCATAAGGGTTTTTATTAGTGTACATAGATTCTTCGTGGCACTTAGGGCAAACACCTGTAATTATTCCATATAGTTTTGATCCTTTATTAAACATAATATTTGTGTACTTTTGCAGTCATAAAATTCAATTTCAAAATTAAACTATCTTAATTAAAGTTAAGTAACTTAAGTCACAAATCAATGCTAAATATTCATAATCTATCTATTTCATTTCAAGGAGAATATCTTTTTGAAGACATCACATTTAAATTAGGAAATGGAGATCGTGTTGGGCTTATTGGTAAGAATGGTGCTGGTAAATCGACAATGCTAAAAATTTTAGCAAAAGAATTAGAGCCAGACTCAGGACAAATTGCAGGAGATAAAGAACTAAAGATTGGGTTTTTAAAGCAAGACATAGATTTTACATTAGGTAGAACCGTTTTAGAGGAATCTTATCAAGCTTTTGTTGAAATTAAAGCATTAGAAGTACAAATAGATAAGATTAATCACCAGTTAGCTGAGCGAACTGATTATGAAAGCGAAGGCTACAATCAATTAATGATTGACCTTAACGAAATTCAACATCAATACGAAATAATTGGAGGTTACAATTACCAAGGAGAAACCGAAAAAATATTACAAGGTTTAGGTTTTAAACGTGAAGATTTCGATAAACTTACAGATACATTTTCTGGAGGTTGGAGAATGCGTATAGAATTAGCAAAATTATTACTTCAAAATAATGATGTTTTATTGTTAGATGAGCCTACAAACCACTTAGATATTGAATCTATTATTTGGTTAGAAGGGTTTTTAAAAAACTATACAGGAGCTGTAGCGATAGTATCTCACGATAAAATGTTTTTAGATAATGTAACCAATCGTACTATAGAAATATCTTTAGGACGTATCTACGATTATCCAAAACCTTATACACAGTATTTAGTTCTAAGAAACGAAATAAAAACGCAGCAATTAGCATCTCAAAAAAATCAACAAAAGCAAATTGAGCAGACAGAGAAGCTAATAGAGAAATTTAGAGCTAAGGCATCTAAAGCAACTATGGCACAATCGTTAATTAAAAAGTTAAATAAAATTGATAAAATTGAAGTAGATGAAGATGATAATAGTGTAATGACTTTAAATTTTCCTGTATCCATTACACCAGGAAAAGTTGTTGTAGAAGCAAATGATATTTATAAAAACTACGGAGAAAACCAAGTACTAACTAATATTAGTTTAATGATAGAACGTGATGTAAAAACTGCATTTGTTGGACAAAACGGTCAAGGTAAATCTACATTAGCAAAAATATTAGTAGGAGACATTAAACACCAAGGTTATTTAAAGCTTGGACACAACGTGCAAATTGGTTATTTCGCACAAAACCAAGCAGAATACCTAGACGGAAGCAAAACCGTTTTAGATACTATGATTGATGCCGCAAACGAGACCAATAGAAGTAAGGTTAGAGATATTTTAGGTTCATTTTTATTTCGTGGAGAAGAAGCAGAAAAATATGTAAGAGTACTTTCCGGAGGAGAAAGAAACCGTTTAGCATTAGCAAAACTAATGTTACAGCCATTTAATGTGCTTATTATGGATGAGCCAACAAATCACCTTGACATTAAATCTAAGAATGTTTTAAAAGAAGCATTACAACGGTTCGAAGGCACATTACTTCTTGTTTCTCACGACAGAGATTTTTTACAAGGTTTAACCTCTACGGTTTATGAGTTTAAAGATGAAAAAATAAAGAAGTATCTAGGCGATATTGATTATTATTTAGAAAAACGACAGGTCGATAATTTACGTGAAGTAGAAAAACGAACAGTAATAAAAGAAACACCAAAAGAAAAAAACAAGCAATCTTACGAAGATCAGAAAAAAGTAAAATCTCTGAATAATAAATTAAGTAATACTGAATCTAAAATCAATCAACTTGAAAAAGAAATTAAGGAGATAGATTTAGAACTAGCAATTAATTATGAAGAAACTGTTACTAAATTCAACTTTTTTCAAACCTATAAAGCTAAAAAAGACCAACTAGAGAAACTAATGAGAAACTGGGAAGATATCACCTTACAATTAGAAGAATATAACTAAACCTTTTTAAACTTTTTTTAACGTAATGAATTTAAACTAAAGCCTAATTTTACGGTCTTACCATAAAAACCAAATTAATGCGCAAAATAATACTCTCCCTAATAGGTGTTCTTCTTATAGTTGCCTCATTTTTATTCGCTAAAAAGTTAGTAGATAATAAAAATAAACCAAAACCAGTAGTTGCAAAAGTGATTAAAACAGTATTTACCGATACTATTCAAAACAACACTGTTGCTATTGTTATTCCAGCAAACGGGAATTTAAAAGCTAAACAACGTTTAGAATTATATTCCGAAGTTCAAGGCGTGTTTCGTTCTGGGAGCTATCTGTTTAAACCTGGTCAAAACTATAGAAAGGGTCAAACATTAATTAGAATTGATGCCTCAGAGTTTTATGCAACGGTACAATCTTCAAAAAGTAGTTTATATAACTCAATAGCTGCAATAATGCCAGATTTGCGTTTAGATTTTCCAGATGTTTATCAAAAATGTAATCCGTCAAACCAAAGTGGACTGTTTACTGTAAAATTCTAGTATATAGTTTTTGTTAATTTTAACCTTTTAAATTTAATAAAAATGGAAGAAAAAACAAGTGCAATCAGTCAATTAAGTATTAAAACGGCAAAATCCACCTACCCTCCAACTGTAGGTTTATCAGGAAGTTATGGATGGAACCAAAATAATAATAATGCAGCTTCATTTGTTGCAGTTTCAACAAATACAGGACTCTCTGCAGGATTAAATTTAACTTGGAATATCTTTGATGGTGGTAATACAATGACAAGAGTTAAAAACGCAAAAGTAAATCTTGACACTCAAGAACTCCAAAAAGAAAATATTTTAATTAGTATCACACGTAATTTTAATAATATATGGGATAATTATATAAATAAATTAGAGATTTATAATTTACAAGAAAATAATATTGCAACAGCTCAAAATAATTTTAATAGAACTCAAGAAAAATTTAAAATAGGTCAAGTAAACTTTATAGAGTTTAGACAAGCACAATTGAATTTATTAAATGCAGAGTTAAGTAGAAATCAAGCTAAGTTTGCTGCTAAACTTTCAGAGTTAGACTTATTACAAATAAGTGGAGAGCTTTTAGATGTAAAATTTTAATAAATAAAAACCTTAATTTAAAATTGCTTAATCAGAGTGGTTTAAGGTTTAAAATAAAAAAAGGAATGTACGAGCATTTTTTTCAATGTCCATATTGCTGGGAAACCATATCAATGTTATTAGATTTTAGTGTAAGACAACAAACCTATGTAGAAGATTGTGAGGTTTGTTGTAACCCAATACAACTTTCACCTGAATTTGAATCTTTAGAACTTATTGGTTTCGAGGCTATAAACATTGAACAAT
>NZ_JASJHV010000100.1:0-33877 GCF_037625555.1 Lacinutrix sp. | reverse complement strand
AAAGTGTTTTGTTTCTTTTAGCAGATTCACTAATAAAAGAACCGGATTTTACAGTTTCTGGCTTTCTAGCCTCTGGCGTTTTACAAGAACAAACAAAAGCAAAAATAAAAAGTAGAACAAGAAGTTTATTCATTATTAAGGGCTTTACTATAAGATGGTAATATACTAATAAATTTTTCAACTGTTGATTCTAAAGATGTGTCGCTTTTTCCTCCTGCAGCGTTGGTATGGCCACCACCTTCAAAATGAGCACGAGACATTTCGTTTACAGAAAAACTTCCTTTAGAACGAAGTGAAATCTTTATAATGCCTTGCTTTTTATCTTCAATAAAAATAGCTGCTAATACAGTTTTATCTAAAGATAGCGCATAATTTACAAAGCCTTCAGTATTTCCTTTTTTATAATCTAAATCGCGTAACTCTTTTTGAGATAAAGTAATATATGCTGTCTTATGCTCTGGCAATATTCTTAAATTACTTAATGCACAACCCAATAATTGTAAGCGATTATAACTATTAGTGTCATAAACGTTATTATGTATTAATGTATTGTCTGCACCTTTATCTATTAAATTAGCTATAATTCTATGTGTAGTACTTGTTGTAGAACGAAATCTAAACGATCCTGTATCTGTCATAATACCAACATAAAGACATGTAGCAATTTCTGGATTAATCTTATCTAAAGCATTTAATTTGTCTAAAAAATGATAAACCATTTCACATGTAGAGCTCATAGTAACATCGCTAAACATGTAATTTGCATAATTATCTGGTTGTTGGTGATGGTCAATCATTATTTTTAAACCTTTACTGTCTGTTAAAACAGTTTCCATATTTCCAGTTCTATGGAAGGCATTAAAATCTAGAGTAAAAATAATATCGGCATCATTAATAAAAGATTCAGAAACTTTTTTTTCTGTTTCATGCACTCTTATAGTCTCTACTTTTGGTAGCCATTTTAAAAAATCAGGAAAATCGTTTGGAGCAATAATTTTTGCATCATGATTTAATTGAAGCAAATACTGTAAAAGACCTAGTGTAGAGCCAATAGCGTCTCCATCTGGGTTTCTGTGAGGTATAATTGCAATTTTTTTAGGAGTTGCCAAAAAAGCTTTTATCTCCAAAATATCTTGTGTATTCATAGTCCACGAATATACAATTTTTTAATAGGTTTTATAATTGTTTTTATGAAGAAATACACTACTTTTGCAGGCTTAAAACAATAATATAATGGCAACAAATAGAACATTTACAATGCTTAAACCTGATTCTGTTGAAAAAGGTAATATTGGCGCAATCTTAGAAAAAATTAATGCTTCTGGTTTTAGAATCGTAGCAATGAAATTAACACATATGACAACATCTGATGCTCAAGCATTTTATGCAGTACATAACGAAAGACCTTTCTTTGGTGAGTTAGTAGAATACATGACACGTGGTCCTATAGTAGCTGCTATCTTAGAAAAAGATAACGCAGTTGAAGATTTTAGAACTTTAATAGGAGCTACTAATCCTGCAGATGCAGCAGAAGGAACTATTCGTAAATTATACGCAGCTTCTATTGGAGAAAATGCAGTACATGGTAGTGATAGTGATGAAAATGCTGCTATTGAAGGCGCATTTCATTTCTCAGGTAGAGACATGTTTTAAGCACTTTATCTATAAAAAAATACGTTTAAGCCTAAATTTAACAAGTTAGGCTTTTTTTGTAAACTACAATCAACTACTTTTGACAGACTTAAAGAAAAATTATGAAGTTTATAAAATACTTATTTGTTATTTGCTTGTTTTATTCAGTATTTTCTCAAGCACAAAACACAACAAAAGCTATTGATGCTTTTCAAAAAAAAACAAAAGCAACTGTAACAATTAATAAGCATTCTAATGTTCCTGAATTCATCAAGTTTTCAAGCAATAATCCATTGGTTTTAAAAGGGAATAGTATAGCAGAAAAAACATTTGATTTTTTAAATTTATATAAGACGATATATACTATTAACGAGGTAAGTAATTCTTTTAAATTAAATAAAATAGAAAAAGATAAAATTGGTTTTCAACGTGTAGTTTTAAATCAAGAATATCAAGACATTCCTGTTTACGATGGTAAGTTATTATTTCATTTTAATAAACAGAATCATTTAACAGCGATAAATGGTAATTATATTACAGATATTAAATTAAATCCTTTGCCATCGTTACCCAAAACGGAAGCTCATCTCATAGCAATAGAAACCGTAGATAGTCAATATATTAATTATTCTGGTGATTCATTATTTGTGCACGACACAAAATTATATATATTTCAGAAAGGATTAGCCCAAGGTTATAAAGGTGCTAATTATTTAGTTTATGAAATAGAGGTGAGGAATGATAGAGATGTAAGAGAGTTTATTTTTGTTAATGCGCATAGTGGTGAAATTGTAGAGCAATTTACAGGTATTGCTCACGCTTTAGACCGTGAGATTTATGAAGATAATACTGGTAATTTAATTTGGCAGGAAGGAGATGCTTTTCCTGGTAGTTTAACAGTTTGGCAACGTAATGAGGTTGAAGCCTCTGCGCATGTTTATAATTTTTTTAACAATGCCTTTGGTTATGTTTCTTATGATGGAGCAGATGCTAAAATGAGAACAATTAATAACAATCCTGGTATTGCTTGCCCAAATGCAAACTGGAATGGAACAACTGCTAATTACTGTGACGGAACAGCATCAGACGATGTAATTGCACATGAATGGGGACACGCATATACCGAATATACGAGTGGATTAATATACCAGTGGCAATCTGGAGCAATAAATGAATCTTACTCAGATATTTGGGGAGAAACTGTAGATCTTTTAAATAATTATCAAGATGCAGACGACAACCATGCTTTAAGAACTGGTTGTAATAGTAGTGATAGATGGAGAATAGGAGAAGATGCTTCTGCTTTTGGTGGTGCTATTAGAGACATGTGGAACCCACCTTGTAATGGTGATCCTGGAAAAGTAACTGGTGGAGATTATTGGTGTAGTGAAGGAGATTCTGGTGGAGTGCATATTAACTCTGGGATTCCAAATCATGTGTATGCTTTATTAGTGGATGGAGGAAATTTTAATGGACAAGTTATTACGGGAATTGATTTTACTAAAGCTGCTCATATTTTTTGGAGAGCACAGAGCCAATATTTAACTACAACTAGTGATTTTACAGACCTCGCTAATGCACTGGAAGCTGCTGGTGCAGATTTATTAGGAACTAACCTAGAAGGACTATCGACCACAGGAGTTGCTGCAGGTCCATCGGGAGAAATTATTTCGGCTTTTGATTTACAGCAATTAACAAATGCAATTTTAGCAGTAGAGTTAAGAATAGTGCCAACGCAATGTAATTTTATAACTGTAGTTGGTTCAGCACCTCCATTATGTCAAGCAGGTATAAATAATCCAATATATTTTGAAGATTGGGAGACAGGAATGGATGGTTGGAATGTAGGGCAAGTACCATCAAACCCAAGTACATGGGAAGATAGAGATTGGGAATTAAATGCAACTTTGCCAAGTGGAAGAACTGGTACAGCTATGTTTGGTGTAGATCCAATTAATGGAAATTGTGGTTCTGACCTAGAGAATGGTATTATTAGATTAGTAAGTCCATTAATTACAATGCCAAATGTAACAGATGGTACTTTTGAAATGACTTTTAATCACTATGTCTCAACAGAGGCAGATTGGGATGGTGGTAATATTAAAGTAAGTATTAATAATTCGGCTTGGGATCTTTTGCCAGCTTCAGCATTTATTCATAATAGCTATAATTCATCACTTAATTCTTTGGCAGCTGGTAATGACAATCCTATGGAAGGTCAAGAGGCTTTTACTGGAACCGATGGTGGATCAAACAAAGGAAGTTGGGGAACTAGTGTTATAGATTTATCTTCATTAGGACTTGGTGTTAATGGAACTGTAAGGTTTAGATTCGATATGGGAACAGATGGATGTAATGGTAGAGAAGGTTGGTATATAGATGAATTAACAATTTATAACTGTTCTAATTCATTATCTGTTTCAGAGTTTGATACAATAAGTAGTTTGGTTAAAGTTTATCCGAATCCATCTCATGGTATTTTTAATCTTAATAAAATAGTCCAAATTAATCTTGTAAAGGCCGAAATCCATGATATTAACGGACGATTTATTAAAACGATTGATTTATCAAATGTAAATACTACAAAAGAGATTGATTTATCTAATGCAGCTTCTGGTTTGTATTTTATGACTGTTACAACAGAAAATTCTAAAGGAGTTATTAAATTACTAAAAGAATAGAGTAGTGTAGTACTTTAAATTAAAAAAAAGCGCAACTTTTTGGTTGCGCTTTTTTTTAGTTTTAAATAAGTCTTAAACATATAAAAGCCCACTCTTGGTGTGGGCTTTTACGTAAAAAAATTATGTAGTATATATTAAATAACTTTAACGTTAACTGCGTTTAATCCTTTTTTACCTTCTTCTAGATCGAATTCAACTTCATCGCCTTCACGAATTTCGTCAATTAAACCTGAAATGTGTACAAAATGGTCTTTGTCTACACCTTCTTCTGTGATGAAACCGAATCCTTTAGCGTCATTGAAGAATTTTACTGTGCCTTTGCTCATTGTAATAAATTTTAATATTAATTATATAATTAGAAACAAAGATGATGTCATTAATTAACATGACCTATTTTTTCTTGTTTTTTTTTGATTATTACAAAAAAAAGCTCACTAAATAAATAGTGAGCTTTTCTTGTAATAAGGTAAATTGAATATATAATTATACTACTTTTACGTTTACTGCGTTCATACCTTTACGACCTTCTTGAAGATCGAATTCTACTGCATCTCCTTCACGAACTTCGTCGATTAATCCAGAAATGTGTACGAAATGGTCTTTGTCTGATGCTTCTTCAGTTATAAAACCGAAACCTTTAGAATCATTGAAAAATTTTACTGTGCCTTGAGCCATTTTAAAAATATTTAATTTATTATAAGTTACAAATATACTATTTTATATTAAATATATCTATTTTTAATTTTTCGGCACAATTAAATAATAGTACAATACTAAAAGAAAATTACCTTAAGATTATTTTCTTAACTAAATTTTTTCCTAACTCTTCATTTAGCATGGTTATAATTTTGTCTTTACCATAACTAAGTTCCTCTCTTAATACGCTTGAGCTCAATTGAACATATAGTGTTTCGTTTTTTAAGTCTATTGCAGTAGTATAATTATTTACACCATTTCCCATAAGGTTAGACCAAGCTTCGCGAACATTTACTTTGTCGAGACCTTTTTCTAGTTTATTACTTTCAACAAAATCTTTTAGTGCATCTTGTATATTTAATATATTGTTATTGCGTTTTGCCATGTTCATTTTCCACAAAAGAGGAAATCTAATTTTAATTATATTATTTATTCAACTGTAATTGGAGTAAAGCGTTTGTATAAATATACGTCGTTATTTTGGTTGACTATTTTTAATTGATCTTTATTTGCCATTAAAACAGTCTCTTTCCATTTAGAGAATGCAGTAGAGTAATATAAATGTAAACTGTCGTTTTCTATTTTTAATTTAAAAACCTCTTTGTCTTTAGATGTTTCGTATTTACCATCAAAACGCGGATTCATTTTTTTTCTAAACCCATTAATACTATCCTTTACAGATATAAAGTCTATAGTTTTGTTAACCGTATACTCTTTTCTAAAACCATTGGATAAAGTTACACTTTCAATTTCCCAATAACCATCAACGTGTTCTATAAAGGTTTTAGGGTTTTTAGAACAGCTGAAAAGTAATGTTAATACTAGTATTGAAACAATTTTATTCATATTAAAGTTTAAAAATCTCATAAGATTGATGTACTTGTTTTACAGCATTTTCTGTACGCTCTGCATGAGTGTCACTTATAAATAACTGCCCAAAATTTTCATCGTCTACCAATTTAATAATTTGAGTTACACGTTCTTCATCTAATTTGTCAAAAATATCATCAAGTAGAAGTATTGGGTTTACACCACTTAACTGCTTTATAAAATCGAATTGCGCTAGTTTTAAAGCTATTAAAAACGATTTTTGCTGTCCTTGGCTTCCAAATTTCTTTATTGGATGGTTATCTATATTAAAAATTAAATCGTCTTTATGCAAACCTACACTTGTATACTGTATGGCTTTATCTTTATTAATGACCTGTTTTAGTAAAGTATAAAGGTCAATGTCAAATAAATCGCTTCTGTAAACTAAATCTACTGTTTCGTTACCATTGCTTATTGCTTTATATCTTGCTTTAAAAATTGGAATAAACGTTTCTAGAAAAGATTCACGCTTATTAAAAATTTTAGTTCCAAAATCGTTTAATTGACTATTGTATACATCTAAAGTATCCTTATTAAAAGTATTGTTAAGAGCAAAGTATTTTAGTAAGCTATTGCGTTGTGCTAGAATTTTATTGTACTTTATTAAATCGTCTAAATATAATTTATCACTCTGCGAAATTACACTATCTATAAATTTTCTTCTTGTGTCGCTTCCTTCAATAATTAAATCTCTGTCTGCTGGCGAAATAATAACTAAAGGTAAGAAACCAATATGCTCGCTAAACTTATTATACGCCTTTCCATTGCGTTTTATTACTTTTTTTTGTCCTCGTTTTAGGCTAACAACAATTTTTTCGGATTTATTATCCTTATTATAGTTACCATTAACAACAAAAAATTCCTCTTCATGTTTTATATTTTGAGAAGTAATAGGGTTAAAATAACTTTTACCAAAAGACAAGTGGTAAATAGCATCTAAAATATTTGTTTTTCCTACGCCATTTTTGCCAACAAGACAATTAATGGTGTCGTTAAAAGTTAGAGATTTACTCTCGAAATTTTTGTAATTTACTAATGAAAGTGACTTTAATATCATAGACTATTTAAGCAAATGTAGCAGTAGTTGTTGTAGCAATTAAATGGAGCATGCAAAATAACAAATAAATAAGCTTTTATATATGAAGAAATATTTTATTTTTGCCACGCATAAATTATACAATATACATGGCAACTTATAAGAAAAGAGGTTACAAACCAAAAACAGAAAAAGAAAAAGAAGTTATTGATGAGAACTTAGGAGAAAACTCTACAACAGCTGAGGTATTTAATACTTTAGACGAAACAGCTTCTAAGACTGAAGACTTTGTTGCTGCTAACCAAAAATATATTTTCATTATTATAGTAGTAGTCGCTGTTTTAGTATTAGGATATGTAGGATACACTAAATTAGTTCAAGAGCCTGCTAACGAAGAAGCAATGAACGAGTTATACTATACACAAAAGCAATTTAATGATGCTGCAAGTGGTGTTTCTAGCGATTCTCTGTATACTATTGCACTTAATGGTAGCGATGGTAAATATGGAGCTTTAGACATCATTAAAGAGTACAGTGGTACATCTGCTGCTAATTTAGCTAATTACTATGCTGGTATGTCTTACTTAAATTTAAAAGATTATAAAAATGCAATTGCGCATTTAGATAAGTTTAAAAGTGAAGATGAAGCTGCTGGACCAATGGCGAAAGGAGCTATAGGAGATGCATTCATTCAATTAGACCAGCCAGAACAAGCTTTAAAGTATTACTTACAAGCTGCTAAAATGAGAATGAACGACTTAACGGCACCAACATTCTACTACAAAGCTGGTATTACTGCTTTAAATTTGGGAAAAGCAACAGAAGCGTTAGATTATTTTAATACAATAAAAGAAACGTACCCAAATGCACCAGAAGCAACTTCTGTAGAGGTGTTTATTGGTAAAGCGCAAGCGATGTCAAACAAATAATTTTAGCGTTTAGCAGAAATTAAATATGGCAACTGTAAATAACAATTTATCAGAATACGATAAAGCATCAATCTCAAACGCGAAGAATTTTCGGTTTGGGATTGTTGTTTCAGAATGGAACGATACTATAACCGAAGGTTTATATAAAGGAGCATACGAAACCTTATTGGAACACAATGTATTGCCAGAAAACGTTATACGTTGGGATGTGCCAGGAAGTTACGAGTTAATTTATGGGTCAAAGAAAATGCAACAGCAAAAGGTTGATGCTGTTATTGCTATTGGAAGTGTAATACAAGGCGAAACTAAACATTTCGATTTTGTTTGCGAAGGTGTGGCTCAAGGCATAAAAGATTTAAATGTATTGCACGATATTCCTGTTATTTTCTGTGTTTTAACAGATAATAATAAGCAACAGGCTATTGATCGCTCTGGAGGAATCCATGGAAATAAAGGAACAGAAGCAGCAGTTGCGGCAATTAAAATGGCTGTAATTAGTAAAAAATAGATTTAAGTTATATCACAGTACTTTTAGATTTACCAATTTTAAATCTTTGTTTTAAAGACTGTATCCGTTTATTTTTTTTAACTTCTATTTAGATGAAAAGCTCTGTTAACAATTTTTAGCATTTCAAATCGCAAATTCTTCTCTATTTTCAGTACTTTTGATTGTATTTCAATAGTATAAAATAACACTGTGTTTAATAAAAGAAAAAACAAAGCGTTTAACTATAATTCTAGATTTTCTAAAGATGATGTCAAGGATGTAAAAACGGAATTCAATTCTAAAAGCGAAGTCACTTCAAAGTGGAAACGTACAAGGAAGACTGGAGCAGGAAAACTAAAAATAGGTTTACCTATGTTACTCCTACTATTAGGCATTATTATTGCATTTTGGTACTATCTAGAATATAAACTATAATTGTTATGGGATTTTTTAAACAAAAAAACAAACGTTATAATTACAAGCCTCGTTTCTACAAAGGAGAAGGAAGTCCTTTCGATATGAAGGGTAAATTTGATGCCGATCGTTCTACACTAGAAGCTGTTGGTGGCATAAAAAAAAGATTTAATAAAGTTATAGACGAATCTAAAACAGCTCCAGATAACACTGTAAAAAAACGTGTATATATTATTATCGCTATTTTATTGATAATTTTCCTTTTTATAATCGATTTTGATATCACTATATTTTTCTAAGCTGTAAATGGCAGATATTATCCAACTATTACCAGATCACGTTGCAAACCAAATTGCTGCAGGCGAAGTTGTGCAGCGTCCAGCTTCTGTAGTTAAAGAGTTGTTAGAAAATGCAATAGATGCTGAAGCAACAGCAATAAAACTTATAATTAAAGATGCTGGAAAAACACTTGTTCAAGTTATTGATAACGGAAAAGGAATGAGTGTAACAGATGCACGATTAAGTTTTGAGCGTCATGCGACTTCAAAAATTAAATCTGCAGACGACCTTTTTCAATTAAACACAAAAGGTTTTAGAGGAGAAGCACTGGCAAGTATAGCTGCAATTGCACATGTAGAATTAAAAACAAAGCAAGAGAATGAAGATGTTGGAACTAGCATTTTAATAGAAGGTAGTACTGTAAACTGTCAAGAAGTTGTAGTAACACCAAAAGGGACTTCAATTGCAGTGAAGAATCTGTTTTTTAATATTCCTGCAAGGCGAAATTTTTTAAAGTCTAATGCAGTAGAGACTAGACATATTATAGACGAATTTCATCGTGTAGCATTAGCGCATCCTAATATTAGTTTTGTTATGTTTCATAATGGAAGCGAAACGTTTAATCTTCCAGAAAGTAATTATAGACAACGCATAGTTAATATTTTTGGAACAAAAACAATCGAAAAATTAGTTCCAGTTGATGAAGATACGGAGGTTTTAAAAATTTCTGGTTTTGTTGGTAAGCCAGAATTTGCTAAAAAAACAAGAGGGGAGCAATTTTTCTTTGTAAACAATAGATTTATTAAAAGTGCTTATTTAAACCATGCTATAGGTTCTGCTTTTGAAGGACTTTTAAAAGATGGTGCACATGCTAGTTACTTTTTAAACCTAACGGTTAATCCACAAACCATAGATATAAATATACATCCAACTAAAACAGAAATCAAGTTTGATGATGAGCATACCTTGTATGCCATTTTGCGCTCTTCTGTAAAACACAGTTTAGGGCAATTTAATATTGCTCCAGTTTTAGATTTTGAGCGTGATGCTAATTTAGACACTCCATACAGTTACCAACAAAAAGGCACACCTTCTGTAGAGGTAGACCGAAATTTTAATCCGTTTCAAGATAAGCAGATTCCAGGAAAACAAACCACAGCCTTTAAAAACCAAACCACTGCAAATTGGGACAGTTTATACGTTGGTTTAGAGTCTAAAGGCACAAAAACACAACAAGACTTTAGTGAAGTTCATTTTGAAAGTGATAATAAAAACGAATCTATTTTTGATAAAGATAATCAAGTAGAGCAGAAGCAGAGTACTTATCAGTTCCATAATAAATACATAATAAGTACTATAAAATCTGGCTTATTGTTAATTGATCAACATAGAGCACACCAACGTGTTTTATATGAAGATTTTTTAAAGAATATGACTATTAAAGAAGCAATGAGTCAACAGTTACTGTTTCCTTTACAGCTTCATTTTTCGCCACAGGAAATAGAAATTATAAATCAACTTAAAACAGATTTAGAACATACAGGCTTTATTTTTCAAACTATAAAAGGAGAATTAGTTGAAATTTCTGGCGTTCCAGTAAGCGTTCCAGAAAGTGAAGTATCTATAATCTTAGAGCAATTAATTAGCGATGTAGAAAACGAAGTTCCAAACAGTAATTTTAGTGCAACCGATTTGTTAGCAAAATCTCTAGCAAAATCTTTGGCAATAAAAACAGGACAAAGTTTAACAATTATAGAACAAGAACATTTAGTGAATTCACTTTTTGCCTGTAAAGAACCAAATGTTTCGCCAACTAATAGAGCAACATTTATTACCATGAGTGTAGATGAATTAGACAGAAAATTTGTATAATGATTAAGTTAACAGAAACCGTAAAACACATTGTTCTTATAAATGTTATATTTTTTATAGCATCTATAACTCTAGCAGATACTACTTTGTTTAATAAGTGGATGGTTATGTACTATCCTTTAAATACAGATTTTCATTTGTGGCAAGTAGTAACGCATCTTTTTATGCATCTTGATTTTATGCATTTGCTTTCTAATATGTTATTACTTGTTTTTATTGGTACCTTATTAGAAAAAGCGATAGGTAAAAATAAATTTTTAATTTTATATTTTTCTGCAGGATTAGGAGCTGTTATTTTGAGTGTCTTAGTCGATTACATTCAAATTGAATTAGCTTTAAATACGTTGTCAAATTCTGGTTTTAATAAGTTGGATGTCATGTCAACGTTAACTAATGGTAAATATTCACCAGCTTGGGAAAGTGTATTGACAGAGAGCTCTTTTAAAAATTTAGTTAGTAATTTTAATAAAATTAGTCTTGGTGCTTCTGGCGCTGTAATGGGTGTTATTGTAGCAACAGCTGTTTTATTTCCTAATGTAGAGTTTGTTTTAATGTTTCCGCCAATTCCAGTAAAATTAAAATATTTAGTAATGTTTTATGTAGGAGGAGATGTAATGTCTGTAATATTAACAGGAACACCGTTATTAGCATCAACAAATATTGGGCATATGGCACATATAGGAGGTGCTATTACAGGTTTTATAATCATGTGGTATTGGAAGAAAAGACTAATTTAAAAAAATAGAGTTAATTAATGAGTTTATTAACAGATCTTAAAGTAAAGTATAAAATAGCACCAATTCACGAGAAATTTATTTTTGTGAATATTGGAATATTTGCGATTATAGCTGTTTTTAATGCTATATTTTTTTTAGGAACTAAGAGTCATTTAACGCTTTTTTCAGAATATTTAGCACTACCGGAAAATTTAAGCAAAATACTCTTTAGATTTTGGACTATTATTACTTATAATTTTCTCCATTTTGGGTTTTGGCATTTATTAGGCAATATGATTGCTTTGTATTATTTTGGAAGGATATTTTTAACTTTTTTCTCAGTAAAGCAATTTATTAACTATTACTTTCTAGGTGGTATTTTTGCCGGTATTATATTTATAATTTCTTATAATGTATTTCCTGCTTTAATTAATGAAAACGCAATTTTATTTGGTGCATCTGCTTCAGTATTTTCTATATTGTTAGGTGCAACTACACGTTCGCCTAATTACGAATTAAATCTCTTTGGTGTTTTTAAGCTTAAGCTTTGGGTTTTTGCAACACTCTATGTTATTTCTTTTATAGCGCTTATTCCTTTAGCAAATACAGGAGGACAACTAGCACACTTAGGTGGTGTACTTTTAGGATATATTTATACCAAACAATTAGATAAAGGTAATGATATAGGAAAGGGTTTTGAGCGTTTAACACGTTTGTTTAATGGTACCAAATCTAATAACCTTAAAACAGTTTATAAAGACAAATCTAAAGTTGGAGGTTATACTAAAGGTGAATTTAGTGAGTTTAATAACCAAAAGAAAATAGATGTTATCTTAGATAAAATAAGCAAAAGCGGTTACGAGAGCTTATCTACCAAAGAGAAAGAGTTTCTATTTAAAGCGGGAAAATAGTTATGCGAAAATTAAAGTTTTTCGAGAAAGTCATGTTCTTCTTCAATTCTGTTGTGGTTTTTATACTCTTGTTATCTTATGTTTTACCATTACTACCACCAAAAACTTTTGCTGCATTTTCTGTACTAGGCTTAGGCGTTCCCGTTTTAATTATTATAAATGTCTTATTTTTTATTTACTGGTTAGTTAAAATTAAAAAACAGTTGCTACTATCGTTATTTATTTTAACCATAGGTTATTTTATTTTTGGTTCTTTATATAAGTTTTCTGAGTCTAAAACATTACCCAGTGAAAACAATATATCCATAATGAATTATAATGTAAGGTTATTTAATCTCTATAAATGGATTCTCAATGATGACACAGAAGAAAAATTAGTAAATTTTATAAAAACTGAAGCGCCAGATATATTAGCACTACAAGAATACCATCCACGCGAAAGTACAAAGCTGTCTTTTTATAAGTATAAATACGAAAAGCTTCTTGGTAAAAATAAAAAATATGGTCAAGCTATTTTTTCAAACTTTCCTATTATAAATTCTGGTTCTATAGCGTTTCCAAATACCTATAATAATGCTATTTATGTAGACGTTTTAAAAGGTAAGGATACTATTAGAGTCTATAATATTCATTTACAATCTTTACACATAGACCCAAAAGTTGAGAATCTAACTACAGAAGAATCTGAAAAACTATTTATTGGTGTTGGTAAAACATTTAAAATGCAACAAACTCAAGCAGAGTTGTTTTTAAAACATAAAGAGCAGTGTAGTTATAAAACTATAATTTGTGGAGACTTTAATAATACTGCCTTTTCTTATGTCTATAAGCAAATTAAAGGTGATTTTAAGGATGCCTTTAAAGTCGCTGGTAATGGATTTGGTAGAACACATAATTTAAAGTTCTTTCCAATGCGAATAGACTTTATTTTTGTAGATCCAGCATTTTCAATCAATAGTTTTAAAACTTACGATATGGAGTATTCAGACCATTATCCTATTATGACAAGAGTTAGTCTTTAAATTTTAGACTACGTTGGTAAAAGTATAGTTGAGATTTAAACTTCAATAGCTCATCATCCTGCAATCTAATGCATCAGCAATTAAATGTATACATAGACCAAGACCAATCCATCTTGTTTTCTTTGGGAATACTAAAAGTATGTACAGTGGTATTAAATAATAACTATGTAATGGGTGAAAGTTAATACTGCAGCGGTTGGCTTCAAAAATTGGGTCTGCCAGCAAATGATCTAGATCTATTATCATACCTAATACCATTATTATATATGCTTTTTTCCAAACTATTTTATAGAAATATAAAGCTATTGCTAAAGGCAATAAAAAATGAACACCATAATGTACAAAAGGCTCAATCATTATAATATACTTTGAGATTCTAGATAATTAATAGCATTTGTTCCTTCATTAAAAAGTAAATCTAAAATACTTAAGTTATTAATAAAACCATGTTTATCATCAAAAACCTGAGTGTAAGGTTCTAAAGGAATTAAAGTTTCTTTTTTTGCATGAACTAAAGTTCTATAGTCTTTTATATTCTTAGGTTCTTTTACAAAAACTTCAGTTTTAGAAACGTTTATCTCAAGTTGAAGGCATTCGCAAATGACTTGAAAACATTTCAAATTAAAATCTAAAATAGTCTCAAAAGTTTCTGTAAAAAGTGGTTGTAATTCGTCTTGATAAAATTCAAAAAAAGGAGAAGTTCTATAAGCAGATTCTAAAGATTTCCAGTGGTTATCTTGCCATTTGTAATTGTTAGCAATTTTGACTTCGCTATATTCTTGTCTGTTTTTTTGACTAAAAACAACAGGAATACTTAGTTGTAGTTTTCCATTTGCAGCATAAATATAGCAACGGTTTCTATAGGTTTGCTTCTGGTAATTATCTTTAATTTCCATGACCACATTCTGTGCTTTTAACAAAGCAACAAATGTTGCTATTGTTGGAAAATAGGTTGGATGGATAAGTATTGTCATTATTTTAGTAAAAAACTGCCTAACCAAGTATAGGCAATAAATAGTAACCAACAGCTGTTGCAACTGTATCGAAAGGAAAACCAAAAGAGGTGCCAAAAGCAGCAACTAATAATATTAGCGTTCCATAACTATAATTAATAATTTTAGATTTTTTGTCGTTTGAAAGCGCAGCTCGTGTTAATGGTAAAATTGCTGCCAAACATGCTACAATAATTAAAGCAAACAATACTTTGTTTAAAACAAAATAGATTGCAAAAAACAGGAGTGAACTTGCTAAAAGCCCAAACATAATCTGCCCACTTAATTTGTCTTCTTTATCTAAAAGGTACTTCCCAAATTTATCGAACATTAAAATCATGTTAGACAATGGATCCATAATCCAACTTCCTAAAGCAAATAGCAAATAGGCAACTATTAACGGAATAGCAATAACTGTTAAGCCACTTGATGACAGCATATTTAATGCAAAACGATAAGTAATATATAGCCCAATAATAAAAATATATTGATTTTTTTGAGATTTGTTGCTCATCCAATAGGCATATCTCAAGTAAAGATTATATACCTTGTTTTTAGATTTCATTGCAGTAACCATACCGCTTCTTGCATAATCTAAATTAGGATCTAGTACTAATGCTTCTTTAAAATGCTTTAAGGCTTCTTTGGGTTTATTACTTTCTAAATGAGACCAACCAACATTTGCATGTGAGTAAGCATTTTCTGGATTGTCGTTTAGTAGGTTTTCTATAGAAGAAGCAGCTTCTTCTTTTCTATTTAGTTTTGTAAGAGCTGTTGTTCTTACATTTAAACAGAATATGCTTTTTGAGTTAATTCTTAAGCCTTCATTTGAAAATTCTAAAGCGCTATTGAACTCTTTATTATTAATTAATATATATGCTTTTTGTCCAAAATAATTTTCATCATGAGGATTAATTTCTATTGCTTTTTCTATGTTTTCATTCGCTTCCTTCTTATTTCCTTTGTTAAGATATATTTGTGATAAAAGAAAGTAAACATCAGATAAATTCGGATATTCTTTTCTTAAATCCGTAGCTACCGTTAGTGATTTATCGATATCATCTAATTGAAAATAGCATTGTGCTAATAAGTATTTGGCTGTAAAGCTCTCAGAGTTTTCTGTAAGTGCATTTTGAAAGTATGGAATGGATTCTTTATATCTTCCTAATTCAAATAACTGAATACCTCTCTGTAAATTTGGGCTTTCCATTATTTTTTTATGTTCAAGTATGTAATAATATCATCATACAAACCAGAATCATTTGAATATAAAGCATAGTTTTTTACAGAACCAAACCATTCTTTTGTAGATGGTTTAATTTTACCAAATGCTTTAATAATATCTTTTGTTTTAAGCGGTTTTGGAATACCATCTTTAAAAGATTCTAGTAGTTTTTGTTCAATAGCTATATCTATGCTAAACTTAATATCTGCACTAGAATATTCTTTGCTTTTTTTAGCCAATTGCTTTAAGTCTATACCTTCTGTTGGTTTTTCTTCTAATTGAATTTTAAAAATAGATTCTCTTGCTTTTTCATCTGGTGGTGCCACAAAAATAATACGATCAAAACGTCCAGGTCTTCTAAAAGCAGGACCTATATACCATGGTGTATTTGTAGCACCTAGCACTAGAATACCATCGTTATTAGAATCTATTCCATCTAACTCTGATAAAAATTGGTTAATTACTGTTCTACCTGCTGTTTTATTAATATCGTTTCTGTTGGCTCCTAGTGCATCTATCTCATCAATAAAAATAACATATGTCTTATTTTCTCTTGCTGTTTCGAATATTTCGTGTAGATTTTTTTCAGAATTACCTAACCACATGTCTAAAATTTCATTTATGCCAACATTAATAAAGTTAGCATCAATTTCACCAGCAGTAGCTCTTGCAATATGAGTTTTACCGCAACCAGGTGGTCCATATAGTAAAATGCCGCCACCTATTTTTTTTCCGAAGGCTTTGTAAAGATCTTTATGAAGTAATGGTTTAATTATTTTTAAATCTATCTCTTCCTTTACATTATCCATACCACCAACATTACTAAAATTAACGTTGGGTTTTTTAAATAAAGCGATAGCGTCTTCATCTACAAAATTATCTTCTTCGCTAGTAACTGCTAATTTAAAAACAGATTCAAAATCTGGATTAAAATACCTATTATCTATTTGAAGAATTGATTGATAAACCGATAAAGCTTCAGAATGGTTTTCTAGTTTAAGTAACGCGTTGCAATACAACTCTAGGTATTCTATGTTATTGCTATTTTCTGTTAGCTCTTCTAGAATAACTTCGGTTAAATTATATTTTTCTTGATTGTAATAACATTTTGCTAAAAGATACTTGTATTCTTTATTATTGTTACTATCTAATAATATAATAAGATGCTCTTCTGCTCTAGTATATTTAAAACTGTTTAAATATATTTTAGCGATTTGAAATCTTAATTCACTATTAGTTGGTGAAAATTCAAGTGCTTTCAATAAGCTTTCTAATAACTCATTATCCATAATTTATTTCTTCTTACGCTTTCTAAAACGGTTAAAAGCTATTAGTCCACCAATTAATAATATTACAGGAATTAAGTAAGAGGTTGTTTTGCCAGTACCATGTACAGTTGTAAACAATCTATCCCAGCGTATTTTCTTTTTAACGGTATCGAAACTCATCCAAACTAACACAGGTTTTCCAACAACATGATCGAAAGGTACAAATCCCCAATATCTTGAGTCTATAGAATTTTGCCTATTGTCACCCATCATCCAATAATAGTCTTGTTTAAAGGTGTAACTAGTTGCAACTTCGCCATTAATTAAAATTTGGTTTCCACGAGAAATAATTATGTTTCTTTCATACTCTCCAATAACTCGCTTATATAATGGGTAGTTTTCAATTGTAAGTTCTAAAGATTCTCCTTTTTTGGGAATATAAATAGGCCCAAAATTATCTGCTGTGAAAGCGTATTCAGAATCTTGTGGGAATAAGCGACTGTCTGTTGTTTCAGAATTTACTTTTTCTAAAGAAATTACACTTGGATCTTTAGCTACTTTAGCGGCTAATTCTTCTGTCATGTTACCTATATAGTTAGTATTTGCAACAGACATGTTTAAACGATTGAAAAAACGTTGTGTTACATTTCCAGAAACTTCAGTTTTAATAGAGTCTTTGCCTATAACTTTAAGTTCTATATCTGCACTTGAGTTAATAAAATCTCTAAGTTTTGGGTCTTCTAAATACTTGTTTTCTATATAATAGGTCACGTAACCACTGCTTTCGGTTATTTCGTATTTGTTAAACAGTTGTCTAATGTCTCCTTTTGTTTTTACATTATAAAAGAATTGTAAATGTGCTCTTTTTGATAATACATTTTTCTCACCATTTATATAAACATCTCCAGCTTTTATTTCTAAGTTGTCTCCAGGTATTCCAACACAGCGCTTAACTAAATTGGTTTTTTTATCGATTGGTTTGTAGTAGTTCCTGTCTGGTGTAAAATCGTTCATGTTCAGCAACGTATCTGCTGGCTGGTTGAATACTACAATTTCGTTTCTCTCGATATTTTCGAAACCTGGCAAACGCATATATGGCAACTGTAATTTGTTTATCCAAGAGGTGTTTCGTTCTTCGTATTTATCGTTAAATAAGTAAGATTTAGTTTTAGTTTTTGGAATAGAATCGTGTACCATTGGTAAACCTACAGTAGTCATTGGTACTCTTGCTCCATAATGAAACTTGCTTACAAATAGAAAATCTCCAACTAATAATGTTTTTTCTAAAGAAGAAGAAGGTATAACAAATGGTTGCATGACGTAAGTATGAACTATAGTCGCTGCTACAATAGCGAATAATATAGAGCTAATCCAATCTCCAGCAATGCTTCCTGCAATTAGACCTCTGTTTTCAACATACTTTACATCTTCAACGTAGTTTAAATAAAAATTATAAAAGCCTAAAGTAATAATCGCTAAAAAAGTATCTAATGTTGATTTTTTACCAAAACTTCTTGCAGTTTCTACCCAAACAACTGGGAACATAATTAGGTTTGCAATTGGTAAGAAGAGTAGTATAGTCCACCACCAAGGTCTGTTAATAATCTTCATTAATATAACAGAGTTGTAAACAGGAATAAAAGCTTCCCAGGCTTTACGACCTGCTTTTATGTGTAATTTCCAAGTTGCTAAGCCATGAATGACTTGAATAATAAAGAAGAATATAATCCATTGTGTACCGTTCATAATCGAAATTTTATAATAAACACTGTTAGTGTATCTGCTTTCGCAAATGTTACATTTTTATTTTTAGTTAACCAATATTTAACACATCTTTCATGGTGTAAACACCTGTTTTGCCTAACAACCATTCTGCAGCAACTATTGCTCCTAATGCAAAGCCTTCACGATTATGTGCAATATGTTCAAGCTTTATAGTGTCTACATTACTCTTATATGTAATATTGTGTGTTCCAGGAACATTTTCTACACGTTTTGCTGTAATTGGCAATACTTTTTTTGCGTTACCATCTAATTGCCATGAGCTATAATTAGCATTATTTGTGATAATGTCTTTTGCTAATGAAATAGTAGTGCCACTAGGCGCATCAAGCTTTTGTGTGTGGTGGATTTCTTCAATATCTACTTTGTAATTTTCTAATGTAGACATCATTTTTGCTAAGGTTTTATTAAGCTCAAAAAAGATGTTGACGCCTAAGCTAAAATTAGAAGCATAGATAAATGCTCCTTTTTTCTCTTCACATAAAGAAGTGATTTTGTTGTAATCTTCAAGCCAACCTGTAGTTCCTGAAATTACTGTAACATTATTATTTATACAGTTTGAAATATTATTAAATGCCGCATTAGGTATGCTAAAGTCTATAGCAATATCTGCAATTGTAATTTTAGAAGTAACTGCTTGAGATGTTTTTAATACAATTTCATGACCTCTATTTAAGGCAATAGCCTCGATAGCTTTTCCCATTTTACCATAACCTAGTAAAGCGATTTTCATAAATTATATTTTATTATTCGGCTGTTTAACTTGAATCTATTTTTCTGAAAAACGAGTGTTATTAGTCTAATTTAAAGCTCATTGTTAAACCTACACGTCCTTTATTATCGAATTCGTCTATTTTATAATGCGGTTTAAAACTTAAGTTGTCGTCGACATTAAATTGCAGTAAATGTGCATCTACGTTAGCATCTACAATATTTAAAGCATATAAACCAAAGGTTATTAAAAGTGATAGTTCTTTGTTTCTTCTAAAAGATTTTTGTGCTTCTCTTAAACCATCATCTGTTAGTCTACCTTGAAATTCGTCGTCTTCAAAACCACCTAAACGGCGTTTGTATGCTTCTCTTACTCTTTTGTACTGTTTGTTGTTGTCTATATAAAAATAAACACCAGTTCCTATTGCTGCGTAAACAATTGGGATTTTCCAGTACTTTTTATTGTATGCTTGTCCTAATCCTGGTAAAACAGCAGAGTAGAAGGCAGCTTTAGAAGGACGTAATGGGTCTATTTCTTTTCTCACTAGTGCGCTATCTGCAGGTATAACCACCAATTCGTTAGCTTTTTTATTAGGCTGCAACTTTGTTTCTTTTGTTGTCTTTCTCTCTTCTTTTTTTTCTTGCGCTAAAGCAGAAAAACAAAGGAGTAAACTAAAAACTGTTATTAGTAATTTATTTGTCACCTTGGACTAGCTTTTTAATGCGATTAAAATCTTCTTCAGAATGAAAAGGAATTGTTATTTTTCCTTTACCATTACTAGATACTTTAACGTCTATTTTATGACCAAAGTATTCTGAAAATGCAGCTATTCCTTTTTTAACAAATTTTGGTAGTTCGTTTTGCGATGCTTTTTTAGGAACCACAATTTCGTTAGTATTATTAAAGTTTTTTACTAGAGATTCTGTTTCACGAACAGATAGTTTATTGGCTAATATTTTCTCGTAAATATCTAATTGTATGGTTTGGTCCTCAATATTAATAATTGCACGACCATGTCCCATAGACAGAAAACCATCTCGCATTCCAGTTTGGATAATTGGATCTAGTTTTAGCAAACGTAAATAGTTAGCAATTGTAGAACGTTTTTTTCCAACACGCTCACTCATTTGCTCTTGTGTTAATTGAATTTCATCAATTAAGCGTTGGTATGATAATGCAATTTCTATTGTGTCTAAGTCTTGACGTTGGATGTTTTCTACCAATGCCATTTCTAGACTTTCTTGATCGTTTGCTATACGAATATAAGCAGGAATAGTCTCTAAGCCTATAGATTTACTAGCTCGAAATCTTCGTTCTCCAGATACTAATTGGTATTTTTCGAAACCTAGTTTTCTAACTGTAATAGGTTGTATAACACCTAATTCTTTGATTGACGAAGCTAGTTCTCTTAGTGCTTCTTCATTAAAACTAGTTCTTGGTTGAAAAGGATTCATTTCAATGCTATCCAATTCTAGTTCAACAATATTACCAATAACTTTATCTGCATTTTTATCTTGTACAGATTTTATATCATTACTTGGGTCTTTTAATAAAGCCGAAAGTCCTCTGCCTAAAACATGTTTCTTTGTTGCCTTCGCCATTTTTAGGAGTTTTTATTTATTACTTCTTTTGCTAAACTTAAATAATTTACAGCTCCTTTACTTGAAGCATCGTAATTAATTATGTTTTCACCAAAACTTGGTGCTTCGCTAAGTTTCACATTACGTTGTATTATGGTTTTAAAAACCATATCATTAAAATGCTTTTGTACTTCTTCTACTACTTGATTAGATAGGCGCAAACGCGAATCGTACATTGTTAATAGTAAGCCTTCTATATCAAGTTCTACATTATGTATTTTTTGAACACTTTTTATTGTGTTTAATAATTTACCTAAACCTTCTAATGCAAAATATTCGCATTGTATTGGTATAATTACGGCATCAGCAGCAGTTAATGCGTTTAGTGTTAATAGGCCAAGAGAAGGAGCACAGTCGATTATAATAAAGTCGTAATCGTTTTTCACTTCTTCTAACGCTTTTTTAAGCATATACTCTCTTGATTCTTTATCAACAAGTTCTATTTCTATAGCAACTAAATCTATGTGCGAAGGAATAATATCTAAGTTTGGAGTATTTGTTTTTATTATTGCTTCTTTAGCAGTATTAGTGTGCTCTAAAAGCTGGTATGTTCCAATCTCTACAGCCTCTACATCTATTCCTAGTCCAGAGGTAGAATTTGCTTGTGGATCTGCATCTATAAGCAATACTTTTTTTTCTAGAACACCTAAAGATGCTGCGAGGTTAACAGAAGTTGTGGTTTTACCTACACCTCCTTTTTGATTGGCAATGGCAATTATTTTACCCATTAATTGATTTGGTTTTATTACGGAACTTTGTTTTATAAGTTCAGACGTAAAAATACAATTATTTATGGGTTTAGAAAACGGAAGTTGTTAACAGTTGGTTAAAGTCTTAGTGCTTATATTATACAGTGTTGTGTTTAGATAAAATAAAGCTTAATTGTCTTTTTTGGGAAGTAATTCTGCAGAAACACATGATATTAATTTTCCATCAACACTGGCACCAACATAACCAAATCCTTTTAGGTAATAAAACTCAAAAAAAGCATCTTTAGAATTGTACTTTATTTTTATTAAGTTTTTATAGTTGCATACAGGAGTTTTTAATGCAACATTTGTTTCTAAAACTTGATATTCAACTAGTTTATCTGCAGTCTTCCACTTATCATTTATTGTAAAATTATCATCGAATCTAAGAGTGTCTTCAGTGCAACATTCTTCATATTGATAGGTTCTACCTTGTTCTTGTCTTAAAAATAATTTAGCAACATATCCTTCTTCCCAGGTTTGCGAATATTCTATATACTCTTTGTTATTTATAGTTTTTGTTCCTACTTTTTTTTCAATGTAATAAGTGTCGTACCAGTAGACTATTTTGTTTGCAGATAATAAACTAAAATAACTTTCTGTTTCATCTCCTTCGCAAAAGACTTGCCCTTCTTTTTGAGCAAAACAATTTAAATTAAAACTTAAAACTAGAATTAGTAAAAACACTTTTCTCTTCACTTCTTTTTTGTAAACCATTTTAATTTTTGATGTATTATTTTAAACCTCTAATTTAAAAGAATAAAATTTCCTCCCATTATTTTATAATCTTTAGAGCTAATTTGTGTTTTATCGCCTTCAACCATATTTGCAATTTTTGTAATATCATCTAGTATGTTATGTATGCTGCCTTTAGATTTCCAAGCCATTGTTAAGTAGTCTTCTAAAATAATGTCGTCAAAACCACATAAAATAATATGTATTGGATGTTTAAAATCTTTTAAAAGTTCTATGTCTCTTACTGGAGAATCGGCATCTGCAATTAATATTAATTGCTTAAAAGGGTTAGCCATTTTTGTTGCATTAATTAGTGCTTCCATATCGTTTTCTTCGCAGTCGCCTCCACTTCCTGCAGAAGAAACTTTTGCTATTAATGCGTTTAAATCATTTGTGTTTGACGTGTTTGTGTAATAAACACCACTAGTTAATCCAATTTTTTTATCATCATCATTTATACCGTCTCCATCATTAAAAAATGCAAATTGCAAGTTTTTTTCTATTACTAAATTAAGAGCATACCATATAGATAATTCTGCTGTGTAAGGACTCATGCTTCCAGTGAGATCCCAAACAATAAGTTTATTTGTCCAGTTATTTCTTTCTAAAATTTTTGAAATAATATTGTCTTGATTATCTATTTCTAAAGCCTCTATGTATTCTTTTAATTCTCTTGCTTTGCACTCTTCTAATGTTAATTTTAGAAGTTCGCATTTGGTTTTAAAGCGCTCTTCTTCTGCTTTTAATCTTTTTTCTTCTTCTGCTATTCGCAGCGCTTCTATTTTATTTCTTCTTTCAATTTCTTTGGTCCCTAAATAGCTATATTTTAATATTATTTCAGACATGCCTTTACTGTATTCTGAATTAAACTTTGCGTAATTTTTATTGTAGATAAAATTTATAGTGTAGGTGTCTCCTTTAGGCAAGTATATATAAACTTTACCTTCTCTATTAGTTTTTATAGATTTTTTATTTTTTAGGCCTGTTATAATAATACTTTCATTTGCCAGTGGTCCATTACTAATGTCTTTAAGTTGTATGCTTGTATATGCATAGAATGTTTTGTTTTTAGTTGGTTTCAGCATCTTTGAAGACTTTAAAAACAAAGTGTCTGGTAGAGCGGAAATAAATCTATCATTTTTTTTTTTCACTATTAGACATCTCAAACTTTTTATGGATTTCTACCATATTTGTCGAGTAAGTGAAAATATTAGTTATTTGGCCTCCTTTTATATCAGGAATTCTAATTTCTTTTTTTCTGGTATAATTCGCTATTTTTATTTCATATATATCATTAGTAGGAAGCGAAAACGTTGCTTTTCCATCACTATCACTTAATGATTTGAATATTTCACTGGTAGTTTTGGAAGTTAAATTGATAGCTTGATTTTCAAAAAAGCCAACATTTTTATTTTTAAGAGTTATTGTTAAATCTGTAAAGTTTGTTTGTGCAAAAGCGATTGAACTTAGTGAGATAAATAAGAATAAAAAGCAGAATGTTTTTTTCATTAGAAAATAATTTATGTAAAACAAACGCTTTTATAAATATAATATTGCTTTAAATAAAGAACCTTAAAATATTCTTTTCTAAACTGTTATCTTATAAAATTAATCATTAATGGACTCACTTTTTTTTACAACGTAGGTCTTTGCTATATAATCTTTTAAAGATCTTTGTTTTTTACTTAAATCAATTAAATATACTATTACGTCTGCAAGTGAAACATATGATAAAACACTTACAATTAACATAAACATTGGATAGGTTTCTGTCATTTTAGTAGAAAACTCTAAGAACCCATTTGAATCAAGAATATATGCATTATTAAAAGCAAAATAGTGTGCAGGAATATATATTATAGAAGGAATTATTATAATTAAACTTCTTAAAAAAGATTTTTTTAAACTAATATAATTATAGTCCCAATCTGTTACTTCTAGTTTTAGCAGCATTTTACCTATTGTTGTATTGTATTTACTTTCAAAATAGGGTTTGTAGGTAATTGACAGTAGTATAATTATCAAGTATACCCAAAAGCTTTTAAAATTTACAATGTTTAAGTAATTTACAGCGTAGGTAAGTAAGTCCGCCTATAATTAAAGAATCTATTGATGATGCGAAAAACCTATCTTGAAATTTTGCGTGTAGAGGCGTGTTATCCATTTTTTAAATTATTATTATTTAATTCTTTTTAATACACAATTCCATTTTTCTCCAACAGAGTTAGTAGCGACTCCTGTTATCTTATTAAAAGTGTCCCAATTTCCTTTGTATATTGAATAGTCATCATTAAAAATAAATATTATTTATTCCTCAATTAAAACTTCTAAAATTGTAATAGCTGCCTCACTAATTTTAGTTCCTGGCCCAAAGACAGCAACTGCTCCAGCATCGAACAAATATTTATAGTCTTGTTTTGGGATTACACCACCAACAATTACCATAATGTCTTCGCGACCATAGTTTTTAAGTGCTTCTATAACTTGTGGTACTAAAGTTTTGTGTCCTGCCGCTAGAGAGGATACACCTAGAATATGCACATCGTTTTCTACAGCTTGTTTAGCCGCTTCTTGTGGTGTTTGAAATAATGGACCAATGTCTACATCAAAACCAACATCTGCATAACCAGTAGCTACAACCTTTGCGCCACGATCATGACCATCCTGTCCCATTTTTGCAATCATTATTCTTGGACGTCTGCCATCTTGTTCTGCAAATTTATCTGCTAATTCTTGAGCTTTTTTAAAGTTTGAGTCGTCTTTTATTTCTTTACTATACACACCAGAAAATGATTTTATTTGCGCTTTATATCTTCCATAAACAACTTCTAAAGCGTCACTAATTTCTCCTAAAGTTGCACGTTCTCTTGCCGCTATTACTGCTAAATGTAGTAAATTATTCTCTTCACTAACTGATGAGTTCTTAGATTTATTAGATAATCTTGCTGCTTCTGTTAAATTGTTTAGTGCTTGTGTTACTTTGTCTATATTACGGTTGGTTTTAGTTTTTTCTAAGCCTTCAATTTGTTGTAATCGCACAGTTTGGTTATCTACTTCTAGAGTTGTTATAGCATCTTCCTCTTCTAATACATATTGATTAACACCAACAATTATGTCTTGTCCAGAGTCTATTCTTGCTTGTTTTCTAGCAGCAGCTTCTTCAATTCTTAATTTTGGAATTCCAGCCTCTATAGCCTTAGTCATGCCACCAAGTTCTTCTACTTCTTCTATTAATGACCATGCTTTTTTTGCGATACCGTCTGTTAGTTTTTCTACAAAATAACTTCCAGCCCAAGGATCTACAGTTTTAGTAATGTGTGTTTCTTCTTGTAGAAAAATTTGTGTGTTTCTTGCAATTCTTGCAGAGAAATCTGTAGGTAATGCAATGGCCTCATCTAAGGCATTTGTATGTAAGCTTTGTGTACCTCCAAAGGCAGCAGCTGAAGCTTGAATAGTTGTTCTTGCTACATTATTAAAAGGATCTTGTTCTGTTAAGCTCCATCCACTTGTTTGACAATGCGTACGTAAGGCAAGAGATTTTGAGTCTTTAGGATTAAACTCTTTTACCATTTTTGCCCATAGCATTCTCGCAGCTCTTAATTTAGCAATTTCCATAAAATGATTCATGCCAATGGCCCAAAAGAAAGATAAACGAGGAGCAAAAGTGTCAATATCCATACCAGCAGCAAGCCCTTTTCTTATGTATTCTAACCCATCTGCTAAAGTGTATGCAAGTTCAATATCGCATGTGGCTCCAGCTTCTTGCATATGGTATCCAGAAATACTAATGCTGTTAAATTTAGGCATGTTTTTACTTGTGTATTCAAAAATATCAGAGATAATTTGCATGGATGGTGTAGGAGGATAGATGTATGTATTACGTACCATAAACTCCTTTAAAATATCGTTTTGTATGGTTCCTGCTAATTGTTCTGGTTTAACTCCTTGTTCTTCTGCTGCAATAATGTAAAAAGCCAAAATTGGTAAAACTGCTCCATTCATTGTCATGGAAACACTCATTTTATCTAGTGGAATTTGGTCGAATAATACTTTCATATCTTCAACTGTATCTATCGCTACTCCAGCTTTTCCAACATCACCAACTACGCGCTCATGATCGCTATCGTAACCTCTATGTGTTGCTAAATCGAATGCTACAGATAATCCTTTTTGTCCTGCTGCTAAGTTTCTTCTGTAAAATGCATTGCTTTCTTCGGCTGTAGAAAAACCTGCATACTGTCTAATAGTCCATGGTCTACGAACATACATTGTCGAGTATGGACCACGTAAATTTGGAGCAATACCAGCTACAAAGTCTAAATGCTCTAAGTTTTTTAAATCGGATTTAGAGTACTTAGACTTAACATTAATGTCTTCTGCAGTTAGGAAGATGTCTGCTTCCATTGGAAGCGTTTTTTCTTCTGGTTTTATACTAATATGTTGGAGGTTTTTTCTAATCATTACATTATTAATTTATTCAAATAATCGTCTACACCATTCTCGAATGGAGACTGAAATTGCCTTCTAATTTTTTTAACTGTTCTAGTCTTTTATCTTCAATTTTAAAAGCTTTAGGTGTAATTATTGTTTTAATTATGCTTTTGTATTGTTCTGTAGTAAGCTTTTTAAAAGGGTTAGGTAAAAAAACTTTTATACCATCTTCTGCAAGTAAATGGTATTCTCCTTGTACTTGCTCTATACTAGTTGCATCAATCCAACTTTTCATTCCTTGTACACTTTCTGCACAAGACTGTATGCTAAATAAAATGATTGATAATATGGTGTGTTTAATGTAGTACATTAATTATAATCTTTAGTGATATTAACTTTTTGCAGGAACTGCAGGTTTAGGAGTTTTATTAGTATTAAAACCATTTACAGATGGTTTTGCTGGTTCTGGTTGAGGATTTGGGTTTTTTAAATCTTTTAATTCAACATCAAGTAATTGAGAATAAAACAACTCTAAAGCGACGTAAGACTTTAAACTACCATCTGCTTGAATATATCTAGAGCTATTGCTTAATAGTGGTAATATTAAGCTTGGTTTTAAACTATTTGTTGCTAATAGCGAATTAAATGTTGCTTTTATGTCTTTATCTTTTATGTTATTTGCAATACAATCAACTAGAGGATGAGATTTATTTATTACAGTTAACCCATTACTAGTTGTCCAAATACTATTGTCTTTTTTTAGTGCTTTAGCAATTTTTAAACTATGTTCGCTAGCAACATCTTTAACTTTCATGGTACCTCTTAACCTATAGTTAATGAAACTAGAATATGATTTTGCTGGATTTTTAAATTTTGGGTCGTAGGTGTTAATAATGTCATTTTCGAAAGAAAAAACGGCTTCTTTATATAAATCGCCACATTCATAATCACAAGCTAAAGGATTTGGGTTTTCTATGTATTTGTAATCTATTGTTTTAGAATTGTCACAATTTGAAAATATAACTAAAATTAATAAAGCTAAAAGTTTGAAAATTATTTTTTTCATGGTTTTTAATTTTTTATTATTCGTATTTACTATTCGGTTAAAGTTTTATTTTAAATAATTATTCAGCTTTTAATCTGTTTTGTTCTAAAGTTTCGGCTAATCGTCTTTCTAAAATGGGTTGTATTAAAGTTTTCCTGCTATTTATCTTTAAAAACGGATAAAGCTCAAGGTTATCTTTCATTCTGTCACTTGTATTTGGGTGTTTATTTGTTCCAAGTAAAGTAATATTGCTATTATTAAATTCGTCCTGTTCTTTAGTGGCACTTTCTTTTATTTTTTTCTGAATTAAACCTTTTTTTAACTGTGAAGTAAAACCTCCATTATTTTCTATATCTTTAAATAATATTAACGCTTTTTCTGAAAGTTGTTGTGTTAAACTCTCTATGTAATAAGCACCATCTGAAGCATTTTCTACAGCATTAAAAGAGCTTTCGTGTTTTAAAATTAAAAGTTGGTTTCTAGATATGCGCTCACCAAATTCGTTATCCTTGTGATATATAGCATCGTATGCAAGATTACAGATTGTATTTGCTCCACCAAGTATGGCACTCATGCATTCTGTTGTTGTACGTAGCATATTCGTGTTATAATCGTATAATGTTTTATTTCTTTTAGTTGGTGTTGCAATAATTTTACAACTTTTAGAAACGCCATATTCTGTAGCTAGTGTTTTCCATAACACTCTTAAGGAGCGTAGTTTTGCAATTTCAAAAAAATAATTTGTTCCAACTGAAACTTTAAATGTTATTTCTGTTTTTAAATCTTGATTTAAATATTCGTTTGCATGTGCTAATGTGTATGCTAGTTGCTGTACAATTGTTGCACCAGAATTTTGGTATAAACTTAAATCTACACTTAGTGTATTGTTACTACTTTTTACAATTTGTGTTAATTGCTCAAAATCATTTTCTAAATTATTAAACCAATTCCCTGTTCGCGCAAGATTACCAACTATATCTGTTAAAACAGTAATGCCTTGTGTGTTAGATAATTCATTTGCATATTCAATATCAATGAATTGTAATTCAAAATATAATGGAGTAGAAGTAGCGTCTATGTTTTTAAGCAGTGAAACTATTTTAACATCTTTAGTAGGTAAAATAAACGTAATACTTTCTGCACCTCTTTCTATTGCGTTTATTGCTTTTTTGTTAGATTTTTCAACATCAAAAACAAATATAGACTGGGAAATAGACCAAGTATTAGAAGAGACTTCTATAAAAGGTTTGCCTTCAAAATCGTCTTTATGATAAAAAGGTTTTACATTAATATCTTCTGGAGTGTTCCAAATTAAAGTGTCGTTATAATCTGCGCCTTTTAAATCTACTTGAATTTTTTGTCTCCATGCTTTCGCAGATACACTGTCAAAATCACTAAATAGCTTTTTACTCATCTTTATTAACTTTTAAACTGTCTTGGTATTCTATAATGTATATGTCTTCATTATCTCGTTTCATATAGTATTCTTCTCTTGCGAATTTCTCTAGACCTTCTTCTTTTTTTAATTCTTTAATTGCTTTATTGTCTTTAACAATTTCTTTTCTGTAGTATTCTTTTTCATTCTCAAGTTTTTCGATATCATTATTTAATTCGTTGTGAATTAATAATGAGTTGCCATCTATAAATACCATCCAAATGGTAAATGCAACAAAAATGATTAAGAATATATTTTTAAAATACTTCAGCATTAAGTTAGTTTTTCGTTAATTATTGTTCTTACAATATCAACAGCTACCGTATTGTATTTATTGTTGGGTATTATTAAATCTGCATACTCTTTCATTGGTTCAATAAATTGTTGATACATAGGTTTAAGTGTTGTTTGGTAACGCGTTAAAACCTCATTTATATCTCTACCACGTTCTGCAATATCACGCTTTACACGTCTAATTAAACGTTCATCGCTATCTGCGTGAACAAATATTTTTATATCGAACATGTCACGAATTTTTGGCTTACTTAAAATAAGAATGCCTTCTACAATCATTACTCGTTTTGGATGTATAGTTATGGTTTCCTTTTTTCTATTGTGGTCTACAAAAGAATATACAGGTTGTTCAATGCTTTTCCCAGCTTTTAAAGCTGTTAAATGTTGCCTTAATAATTTAAAATCTATAGATTTTGGGTGATCAAAATTGATTTTTACACGTTCATCGTAAGCCATGTCTGAAGTATCTTTGTAATAAGAATCTTGAGAAATCACTCCAACTTCACCTTCTGGTAATTCATTCATTATTTGTTCTACCACTGTAGTTTTACCACAACCAGTTCCACCAGCAATTCCTATTATAAGCATGTTTTTAATTTTAATTTAACCAAACAAATTTAGGAATTTGAAATAAATTATTAGCGTTCAATCTTTGAAACTTCTTCTTCAGTTATTAACGATGTGTTTTCGTTTCCCCAACTGTTTGTTATGTAGTTCATTACATCTGCAATCTCTTGGTCTGTTAGACCTTGAGAAGCCATTACTGTTTTATATATTTCACCATTAACGGTAATTTCTTCAGCTAAGCCATATTTAATTGCTTTAATACTTTTTATCCTATTGTTTTTAAGGTAGTCAGATTTTGCTAAAGGTGGAAATATTTTTGGAATACCTTCACCATTATCCATATGACATTGCATACAAAAATCAGTATAAATTTCTTTGCCTTTTAAAAAGTCTTGACTCTCAATATCAAAGTTTTGAGTTATTTTTTTATTTGAAGAATTACAGGCAAAAATTAATAGAAATAAAAACGAAAAGTAGTTAAGATTTTTCATTACTGTTTTCTTATTAATTTAACAATTCCTAAATTTTCTACACCAACATAAATAAAACCATCTGGAGCTTGTTCTATGGAGCGAACTCTGCCAATACCGTCAAGCAGTCTTTCTTCTTTAATAATTTTCCCATTTTTTATTTGACAACGATCTAAATAACTAAATTTTAATGAGCCAACAAGCAAGCTTCCTTTCCAGTCACCATAATTTGTTGAAGAAATAAAAGCCATACCACTAGGCGCAATAGATGGATCCCAGTAATGTAAAGGTTGTTCCATGCCTGCTTTTTTTGTTTGATCTGTAATAGTAGTGCCAGAGTAATTTTCACCGTAGGTAATAATTGGCCAACCGTAGTTTTTGCTTTTTTTAATAATATTAATTTCATCGCCTCCTTTTGGACCATGTTCGTGTGACCAGATTTCGTTTGTTTCAGGATTTAGTTTCATACCTTGTGGATTTCGATGTCCATAAGACCAAATTGCTTTTTTTGCATTTTTAAAACCAACAAAAGGATTATCATCAGGTATTGTTCCATCAGCATTTAATCTGTAAATTTTCCCGCAATCTCGTGTAAGATCTTGTGGGTTTATATCACGCTCACCACGCTCTCCAATACTAAAGTATAGGTAGCCATCTTTATCAAACACAATTCTAGATCCAAAATGTTGACCTTTAGTAGTATTTGGTTCTGCTTTATATAGCAATTCTTTTTCTACTAGAGTGTTTTTTTTGATTTTTGCTCTCATTATCGCTGTATTTCCACCTTCACCATCTCCTTTTGTTGAAGCATAAGAGAAATAAATCCATCGATTTTCATTGTATTTAGGATGTATGTTGATGTCTAATAATCCACCTTGTCCACGAACGTAAATCTCTGGTAACCCATCAATTTCTGTTTTAATATTGTCTTTGTAATGAATTATTTTTCCTTCTTTTTCTGTAATAAGCATAGCTCCATCTGGTAAAAAAACAAATCCCCAAGGATTATTTAAATCAGAGACCACTACTTCGTGGGAGTTCATTTTATTAATTGGATTCTTGTCTTGTGCACATGTTGTTAACGCTATTAATAAAAGTAAAAAGTAAGAGAATTTAATAGGCTTCATAATTGAATAATTATCTTTTGTACAATTTACAATAAAAATAGTTTGTTATTTAAATAAGTAAAGTATATTTGCACTTCTAAAATTTAATAGTTTTAGAACTTGATAACTATTTTCGGGGTGTAGCGTAGCCCGGTTATCGCGCCACGTTTGGGACGTGGAGGCCGCAGGTTCGAATCCTGCCACCCCGACTTTTAAAGCTCAGTTTTTTACTGAGCTTTTTTTATGCACTATTTTTAATTATTATTATCAAAGTGTAACTCCTTGGTACAGAATTTGTTTGTAACATATTAGAAACTTTATAGATTAATAGATAAAGTTTAATTAAAAAGAAAAATCATGATAAATAAAGGAACAGTAGTAGTAGGACTAATACTAGGATCTGCAGTAGGAGCTGCATTAGGTGTATTATTTGCACCAGATAAAGGCAGTAAAACTAGAGAATATATAAAAGACGAAAGTTTAACCGTTACAGATGTAATTAAAAAAGATGCTTCAGTTTTAAAGGAAGATCTTACAGAATCTGTTAAAGTTGGTAAAGCAAAATTAAACGAAGATTTAGGAATTGCAGCTAATAAAGCAAGCCATAAAGCAGACGATATTATAGATGCTCTTGAAAAAGGTTTAAAAATTTTAAAGAGAAAGAATAAGGAATTTCAAGAAACTGCTTAATTAAAAATCAATTCAATCTTTAAGAAGTTAAAAATCGGTTTTGTAGCCGATTTTTTTTTATTGTAAAAATTTATTAATTCATAATTTCTGTTGATAACTTAACTGTAAGGTTTCTATCAAAAAAACTACTTTTGTATTATAAATTTTCAATATGTCTGATACAATAGAAAAAGTAAAATGTCTTATTATAGGATCTGGACCAGCAGGATATACTGCTGCCATTTATGCAGCCAGAGCTAATATGAAACCTGTTTTGTACCAAGGTTCTCAACCAGGTGGACAGTTAACAACAACTAATGAGGTTGAAAACTTTCCTGGTTATCCTGAAGGAATTACTGGACCTGCAATGATGATGGAGCTTCAAGCGCAAGCTGAACGTTTTGAAACTGACGTTAGATTTGGTTGGATTACTAAAGTTGATTTTTCAGGAGATGTTCATAAAGTGTGGGTTAATGATGAAAAAGAGATACACTGCAATACTGTTATTATTTCTACAGGTGCTAGTGCTAAATATTTAGGTTTAGATTCTGAACAAAAATATTTAAAACTTGGAGGAGGAGTTTCTGCATGTGCAGTTTGTGATGGATTCTTTTATAAAAATCAAGAAGTAGTTATTGTTGGAGCAGGAGATAGTGCTTGCGAGGAAGCACATTACTTATCAAAGCTTTGTATAAAAGTGACTATGCTAGTTAGGCGTGATGAATTTAGAGCGTCTAAAATTATGGCTGCTAGAGTAGCAAATACCGAAAATATTGAGATACTATTTAATACAGAAACAGACGAGGTGCTAGGTGATGGACAAGTAGTTACAGGAGTTAGAGTAAAAAACAATCAAACTAACGAAACAAAAGAAATTACAGCAACAGGATTTTTTGTAGCAATAGGACATAAACCTAATACAGATATATTTAAAGACTATTTAAATTTAGACGAAACAGGTTATATTATTAATGCTAAACCAGGAACCTCTAAAACTAATATTGATGGTGTTTTTGTGAGTGGAGATGCAGCAGATCATGTTTATAGACAAGCTATTACGGCTGCTGGAACTGGTTGTATGGCTGCATTAGACGCAGAACGTTATTTAGCCGCCAAAGACTCTACATTTGAGGTGAGCACTTCTAATTATAATTAGAAACTACCAGTTTCAATTTTATAAAAAAAGCCAATGCAATTGCATTGGCTTTTTTT
>NZ_JASJHV010000099.1:0-18097 GCF_037625555.1 Lacinutrix sp. | reverse complement strand
GCTTTAAATAATATATCTTTTTATACTGGAAAAGCACTCGCACCAGCTTCTATTTCAAATAACATTCCTAAGGATAGTGTGTCGTGAATATTTGCTTGACCAATGTCTAAAATTTTCGCGCCATAAGATGCTAAAACATCTGTTATACTTGAAGTTAAGCCTGGTTTATCTTGTCCTGAAATATTTAATAAGAAGATTTCGTTCTTCATAATTTAAAATATATGATAACGAATATTAATTTAGAAACCTGTTGTGCCAACTATCGCTTGCTGGTACTTCCCAATTTTCGTTTAATTCTGCAATATTGGTAACTAAGTTATTAAAAACGATTGTGTTTTTTGAAACCGCTTTTTGTTTAGCCATTGTTCTAAAATCTGTTAATGTTTTATAAGCAACATATTCTCCTTGTTTATAAGACACATTCATTTTATCCATTAAGTATACATTGTACTCTTTTTCTAATTGCTGAATAAAATGTACGGAAGCATCAATACTACAGCCTGTTGCAGATTGTGAGTCTTGATCTACTGCAATAATTATAAAACGTTTGTATCTAATATCGAATCCAGCATTTAAATCGCTTCCATGTGCTATCCAATTTGTAATGAAGATGTTTAACTTTTCTGTTATTTCTTCTAATTCTGTGTCAGAAAAAGAGCGATTGGCTTGATATATCCAGATTTTTGAGTCTTCTGGTAGTGTATTGAATTCTACTAGCATATTTTTATTCATTTTAAATCACAAAAATAGCAATTTACATCCAATCTTTACGCTGTGATTCTACTAGTTTCTTTTCCTATTACTTCTAATAATGATACTTTGGAGTCTATTTGAGCAAACAATCCACTAAAGGCTAATATGCAAATAGATGTTATTATGTTTTTTATCATTTTTATAAATTTTGTGAACTAGCTATTAATTCTGCTATATCCATAACTTTAATATCGTTTTCTTTTTCTTTAACTTTTACTCCATCGCTCATCATGGTCATGCAGTATGGACAACCAGTTGCTATAATATCTGGTTTTGTTTCCAAAGCATCTTCTGTACGAAGCTCGTTTATATCTTTATCTCCTTTTTCTGGTTCTTTAAACATTTGCGCTCCTCCTGCTCCACAACATAATGCTGTAGATTTACTACGTTTCATTTCTAATAAAGTCGCATTTAATGTTTTTAATACTTCTCTAGGTGCATCGTACTCTGAATTTGCTCTACCTAGATAACAAGGATCATGAAATGTAATACGCTTAGATTTAAAGTCACTATCCTTAATTTCAAGTTTTTTAGATGTGATTAATTCTTTTATAAATTGAGTATGGTGTAATACTTCGTAATTACCACCTAGACCAGGATATTCGTTTTTTATACAATTAAAAGAGTGTGGATCGCAGGTTACAATTCGTTTTACTTGGTAGCCATTTAAAACTTCAATATTAATAACGGCTTGCATTTGAAATAAAAACTCGTTACCTGCTCTTTTTGCTAAGTCTCCAGTTGCACTTTCTTCTGTACCTAAGACAGCAAAATTTACTTTTGCTTTGTTAAGTATTTTAACAAAGGCTTTTGTTATTTTTTTTGCTCTATCATCATAACTTCCAGCACTACCAACCCAAAATAAAATATCTGGTGTCTTGCCTTCTGCCATTAGTTCTGCCATTGTTGGCACTATTAGTTGCTCGCTCATGTTATCTATTTTATATGAGTTATTTCTCTTCTTCACGTATTCTTGCAAAGTCTTTTTTTGAAATTCTTATGTAAACAGCTATCTTTTTTTTGCCGTTTTTTAATTTATTTTTTGGATCGTTTTGTTCGCTTTTTGTTCTCCTAATAGCATCCTCTCCTAATAATTTTAACTGGTTTTTAGAACAGTAATCGCAGAACACTTTCTTTAATTTTATTCCAATGGGTTTTCCTGCTTTGTAATCTATTTCTGTATATACTTTTATTTGTAAAGAATCTATACGGAAATCTTGTGCTGTAATAGTTTGAAAAGCACAAAATAATAGTAGAGTAATTAATAATTTATATGTTGATGGTTTTCTTTTCACTTTTTTTTATTCGTCTTTCCAGTTTAATCTGTCCATTTGGTTGTATGGCCAAGGTGCACCATTGTTTTCAATATTTGTCATCATATTGTTAAGTTCCATAGGAGCTGCACTTTCTTCCATTACAAGATAGCTTCGCATTTCCATAATTATATTTAATGGATCTATACTAACAGGACAAGCCTCTACACAAGCGTTACAACTAGTACAAGCCCATAACTCTTCTGGTGTGATGTAATCGTTTAGTAACTGTTTACCATCATCTAGAAAGACACCATTATTTGCATCTATATTTTTACCTACTTCTTCTAGACGATCTCTAGTGTCCATCATTATTTTTCTAGGCGATAATTTTTTACCAGTTAAGTTTGCTGGACATTCGCTAGTACAACGACCACATTCTGTACAAGTATAAGCATTTAATAAATTCACCCAACTTAAATCTTGCACATCACTTGCTCCAAATTTTGCAGGCACTGCATCTGCGTCTTCTTCTGGTGGTGGAGCATATGGATCTGCATCAGGATCCATCATTAATTTAACTTCTTTGGTTACTGCTTCGTTATTTGAAAATTGCCCTTTAGGAGTTAATTTACCATAGTAAGTGTTTGGAAATGCTAGTAAAATATGCAAATGCTTGGAATAATATAAGTAATTTAAAAATATTAGTATTCCTACAATATGTAACCACCAAGCGCTTCTTTCAATAAGATGTAATGTATCTGGATTATCACCAAATAAAGGCGAAATGTATTGACTAATTATATTTCCAGAATCTAATGCTTGAAATGAGGTGTCTGTTGCATTCATTACCAAAAACAAAGTCATTAAAACCATTTCAAAATATAGAATAATGTTACCATCGTTTTTTGGCCAACCTGTCATTTCACTGCTCATAAAACGTTTAAGTTTTATAACATTTCTACGTATCCAGAAAACTACTACAGCAACAAATACTAAAGCAGCTAAAATTTCGAAAGTCCCAATCAAAAAACCATAAATAGATTGTGGTAAAATAATTAAACCTATACGATGTGTGCCAAATAAACCATCGATAATAATTTCTAATACTTCAATATTTATAATTACAAAACCACCGTAAACGACTATATGAAAAAAACCAGATACTGGACGCTTAACCATTTTACTTTGACCTAAAGCAATCATTGCCATATTTTTCCAACGTTGTGGTTTGTTATCGCTAATGTCTTTGTCTTTCCCTAATTTAATGTTACGAAATAGTATTTTTACATTTCTAGCAAAGTAACCTATTCCAGCAATTAGAATAATAGCAAATAGAATGTTTGGTATATAGTTCATGTTGATTACTAGTTGTTTTTATTTTTCTTCTTTTATTTCTTTCCCTTCTGCATCGTATCGTTTTGCTTTTTTTCCAAATAAAGAAAAATGTACATAACGTTTAGGATTAAGTTTCATATCCTCCAGTAATTCTTCCATTTGCTTAGAAGCACCTGCAAGGTTTTGGTATAGTTTTTCGTCTTTTAAAAGCTTTCCAATAGAACCTTCTCCATTTTCTACACTAGTCATTACATTGTCGAATTTTTTAATGGTAGCTTGAAGTTCTTGAACCGTTTTAGCAATATCTACTTCTGCCATTTTATTGGTCATAGTAGTTAAATTTCCAGATGTGGTTTCGAAATTTGTTAAAGTATTGTCTAATTTAGTTTTATTAGAATCTATTAAACTATTTAAAGATTTTGCAGTGGCATTAAAACTCATTACTGTAGCATTAAGACTAGCAATACTGTTTTTTAAATCTGCTTGAGTTTTAGCATCAAAAGTATTATTAAAACCTACCAAAAGCGTATCGGTTTCGCTCATTACTTTTTCTATTTTTTGTTGTAGAGGTGTTAGTCTTTCGTTTACCAGCTCTACTATACCTTCTTTTGTTGAACTTACTAAATAGTCTCCGCTTTTTGCATTTGGTGCGTTATCTTGTGCAGGAATAATTTTAACAGCTTTACCTCCTATAAATCCATTTTGAAACAACTCTGCAGTACTGTTTTTAGAGAATTTAAAGCCTGTTTTCACGCTCATTTTAACTATGAGTACACCAGAATTTTCATCTTCAAAATAAATATCTAAAACTTTTCCTACAGAAAACCCATTTATAATTACTGGTGTAGATGGTTTTAAATCTTCTACATTATCATATTTGGCATAAATAGTCATAGAATCGTCTAAAAGGTTATTTCCTTTAAGATAACTAAAACCAAAAATAAATAGTAAGATTCCTAAAATGGCAAGTATCGCTGTTTTAACTTCTCTGGATATTTTCAAAATAAAAGTGTTTGATTTGGTAACAAAAATAAAATAAATATACTTAGTATAACTTTAATTACTTACACTATTTAGAGCTTTTTGCAAACTAATACGTTTCTCTTCTTTATAGGCAACCACAAAAGCACTTTTAAAGCCTTTTTGTTTCGCTTCGCTTTGCATAGACTTAATCTTATTTAAGTCTGAAGTGTAACCATAAAAATATTTATATAAACTGCCTTCTTTCTCACGAGAAATCTCGTTTAAGCCTTTAAAATTGTAAGATTTTGGTTCTAATTTTTTTGAAGATGCTGCAATTTGAACTTTATAAATAATTTTATTTATAATTTTTTCTTCTGAAACAGTTTCAACATCTTCAGTTTTAATAATGTAATTATTATCTACAATGTTACCATATATTTGTTTTTTATAACTTACAATACCATCTTTAATGGCTTTAGCCATTTCGGTTTGACCTTTTTTAGAGTTTAAATAAGCACCTTCTTTTTTGTAAGTTAAAAATCCTGTTTCTACTAGAACACTTGGCATGTAAGTATTGTGTAATACCCAAAAAACATCTTGTTTTACTTTTCTGTTTTTACGCTTTAGTTTAACCATTTTTTCTTGAATAATATTTGCTAGTAAAATACTATTATCCAAATTTTCTTCAGCTATTGCACTAATACCAATTAAAGATTCTGGTTTATTAGGGTTAAAACCAGAATATTTTTCTTCGTAATTATCTTCAAGGTAGATTACTTCATTCTCTTTTTTAGCTGTATTTAAATTTTGTGAGCTTTTACTTAAACTCATAACAAATGTTCCAGCACCATGAGCTTGATTGGTATAAGAATCGCAATGTACAGATACAAACAAATCTGCATCTGCTCTATTTGCAATAGCAGCTCGTTCTCTTAATTCTATAAACACATCTGTATTTCTAGTATAGATTACTTTAAAATCTGGTATTTTTTCTAAAGCAGCTCCAATTTTTAAAATAATATTTAAAGCTATTGTTTTTTCTCTGTAACCATTTCCTAAATTACCAGGATCTTTACCACCATGTCCAGCATCTAGAACAACAATAAATTTATCTGCATTTTTTTGTGCATTAGCAGAAAGCGATACTGTTAATGTTATTATAATTGATACGAAAAGTGTTTTTAGTCTCGTTTGCATAGTGTTATAATCAGTTTTAAAGGCGTTTAGTATGGAATTATAAAATATATTAAATTGATAAAATAATCATAAAAAATATATGTAATTTTGGGAATTCAAAAACCGAGCCATACTTTAGCAAAAATACATACAAAAGCATTGCGTACAAATAGAATTCATATACTTTTTGCCTTAAGTTTTACAGTGTTTATCAACACTTTTAGCTTTGCCCAAGTTGACTCTAAAACTAAAAGTGTAGAAATTACACCTAGTCTAGAAAAAGAATCTATTGTTGCTCCAAATGTAAATGACACTATTGTTTTACCAATTGAGAAGTCTTTTGTATTAAAAGAGTCTGACTCTACAGAAACAGATTCTATAAAACCAAAACCAGGAATTCTACAAGGTACAGTAACATCTTCAGCAAAAGATTATAATGCTTTTGATAGAAGAGAACAAAAGGCTTATTTATATAATGAAGCCCAAGTAAATTACCTTGACATGGAAATAACTGCTGGTACAATTGTTATAGACTATAGCAAAAACTTAGTTTATGCTGGAAGGTTAAAAGATACCACTGGAGAATATTCGCAAAGACCAGTATTTAAACAAGGAGAAAATATAGTAGAGCCAGACTCTATTATTTTTAATTTTAAGAATAAGAAGGCTCTAATTTTTAATTCGAGAACAGAGCAAGGTGAAATGAAAGTTTTATCTAAATACTCTAAAAAAGAAAATGATTCTGTTTATTACTTAGGGAATATGAGAATTACAACCTCTAAAAACGAAGAAGATCCTGAGTATCATTTTGATGTAAATAAAGCTAAGTTAGTACCTAATAAAAAGATTATAGCAAGTACTGCTCAAATGTTTATTTATAATGTGCCAACTCCCATAGTTGTTCCATTTGCATATTTTCCATTAAATAAAAAACAAACATCTGGTGTTATATTTCCAAGTTTTGGTGAGCAAAACGATAGAGGTTATTTTCTACAAAATGGTGGTTATTATTTTGCTATTAACGATTATGTGGATTTAGCTGTATTAGGAGACTATTATACAAATGGTAGTTACGGTTTACGGTTAGAGAATAATTATAAAAAAAGATATAAGTTTAATGGACGTTTAGGCTTTAGATACGAGAACTTAATTAACAGTGAGCGTGGTTTTCCAGATTATTCTAAAACAACTATTTATAATTTAAGGTGGTCGCATAGTCAGGATTCTAAGTCTAATCCAAGTTCTAGATTCTCTGCTTCAGTAAACTTAGGTAGTAGTAATTATTATCAGCAATCGCAAAATCAAGTTAACACTGCTAGTTTTTTAAATAACACTTTAGCGTCTTCTGTTTCCTATTCTAAAACTTTTAATGGTGAGCCACAAGTAAATATGAGTTTAACAGCATCTCATTCTCAAAATACACAAACAGAAGAAATAAACTTAACACTACCAACCTTTCAAGCTAGTGTTGGTCGTGTTTTCCCATTTGCGCCCAAAGTAGGTTCTAAAAAAGGGATTATTCAAAATATAAACTTACAGTACAATGTAAGAGCAGAAAACAGAATACAAACTACAGACTCTTTGTTCTTTAAAAGTGAAATGTTTGACGATGCAAAAATTGGGATGAAACACTCAATTCCAATTACTACTAACTTTAAAGTTTTTAATTATTTTAGTGTTAGTGCTAACGCTAATTTTGATGAAACCTGGACCTTAAATACCATAGATCGTTTTTACGACAGTACAAACAGCGAAACAGTTACCGAAGATATTAAAGGTTTCGATTCTTATAGAACTTATAATTTCTCTTCTAGTATTGGTACTACTGTTTATGGAAACTTTAATTTTGAAGAAGAAGGAGAAGATAAAAAAATAAAAGCGATAAGACACGTTATGCGTCCTAGTGTTAGTTATAACGTTAATCCTGCTTTCGATAGGTATTATGATTCTTATGAAGTAACAGACATTAATGGTAATAGTATAAGAGAAGATGAGTTTACGCGTTTTGAAGGCAGTTTATTTGGTTCTCCCAACCAAACATATTCTAGTTCTATTGGTTTAGGGCTTAGTAATAATATTGAAGCTAAAGTAAGAGACAAAGACAGTACTAAAACTGAACCAAAAAAGATTATACTTCTAAATAATTTAAATTTCTCTTCATCCTACAACCTTGCAGGCGATTCTTTACGTTTTAGCCCAGTTAGAATGAGTGGTGGCACACAATTATTTGACAATAGAATGAATATAAATTTTGGAGCCACACTTGACCCTTATGCATTAGATAATAACAATAATAAAATAGATGAGTTTAATGTTAAAAATGGAGGAAGCTTATTTAGAATGACCAGTGCAAACTTTACTGTTGGATACAGTTTAAATAGTAAAGGAAATGAAAGAAAGAATAAAACCAGCGATAGAAGTAGAATTGAAACATTAGATAGTGGTGGTCGAGATGATGATTTATTTGGTCAATCTCAAGATTTTGCAGACCAACGTTATGCAGACGAAGATGAAGAAGAAGAAGAAATGGGAGTTCTATATAATTACTCTGTACCTTGGAATATACGTTTAGCTTATGCTGTAAACTACTCTAATGCCAAAAGACAAGATGAAATATCTTCACATTCATTAATGTTTTCTGGAGATATAGAGGTGTCTCCCCGTTGGAGCGTAGGTGCATCTTCTGGTTACGATTTTAAAAACAAAGGATTTTCATATACTCAATTACGTTTTGCTAGAGATTTAATGAGTTGGCGAATGAATTTTAGTTGGATACCTTTTAGTACTAGAAGTTCATGGAATTTCTTTATAGGTATTAAAGCGAATGTATTAAAAGACTTAAAATACGAGAAAAGATTACAACCAGACCAAAGACTATAACAGTTTACTTTTATTAAATAGTATTATAACCACAAATTGTATTAGGTTTAAACCTATATTTAATTAATAAAATGAAAAAAATAATTAAAACAATCCTAGCTCCTAGCCCTATTGGACCATATAATCAAGCTGTTTTAAGCGGCAATACTTTATACACTTCTGGTCAAATTGCTTTACATCCAGAAACAGGAAAATTGGTTCTTGATGATATTTCTAAAGAAACAAAGCAAGTAATGGAAAACATGAAAGCCGTTTTAAATGCAGCAGAAATGACTTTTGAAAATGTAGTTAAAACATCAATTTTTATTAGCGATATGCATAATTTTAATGCTATAAACGCAGTTTATGCTCAGTACTTTAATGAAGCTACTGCTCCAGCTCGAGAAACTTTAGAGGTTGCTAATTTACCTAAATTTGTAAATGTGGAAATTAGTATGATTGCTATTAAATAGCTTTCATAAAAATTTCTACACTAGAGGCATTTGTAGCTAAAGGAACATCGTGCACATCACACAATCGCATAAGCATTAACACATCTGGTTCATGAGGATTTTTTCTAGAGGATCTCTAAAGAAAATAACCATATTGCACTTACCTTCTGCTACTCTATCTGCAATTTGCGCATCTCCACCTAATGGACCGGAAAACATTTTAAGGACTTCGATACCTGCTTTTTTACATTTTTGCCAGTAGTTCCTGCAGATACTAATGAGATTTCCTTTTGTTGTAAAATAGATTTGTGTTCATTTAAAAACTGAACCATCTCTGCTTTTTTACCATCATGAGCAATAATTGCTATTTCCATTAACTTTTCTGTTTTGTATGAAATGCTACTAAACCTTCAATAGGTCTGCGTTCAAAATTACCCGTTTTAAAACCTAACTCTTGTGCTACTTGGTTTATTTCATCTTTACAGAAAAAAGCTATAGATCCTGCAAAATGAACAGGAACCGTTTTTATTTCTTCTTTAAATTGAAGTATCATGTTGTTAGAAAACACTCGAATCCCTTTTTTGATTAGTTCTGTTATATATTCAGAATCTTTATTCAAAATCATGAACTCAGCAAAACTGGCTAAGTATGCATTAGGATTTGGTTGCTTGTAAAGATTGTGTTTTATGTAATCTGCTTCTAAATTATATTTATCTTCAAAAGCAATTTTAATGTTTTCTGGCATGTGATTAAAATAATAATCACGAATAAGTTGCTTTCCGTAATAATTTCCAGAAGCATCATCCATTAAGGTATAACCTAACGAATCTACACGTTGTTCTAATTTATTACCATCATAATAACTACAATTTGATCCAGTTCCTAAAATACAAACTACTGCTGCTTCATTAGGTGTATTTATAGTTGCATAAACTGCAGCCATAGTGTCTTCATTAACTTCTATGTTTGCATTTGGAAAAAATTGCTGTAAAACTATTTTTAAAGCAATTCTAGGATTTTCAGTACCACAACCTGCTCCATAAAAATAGATGTTTGTTACAATTTCCTTATTGGCTATTAGTTCTTTGCTTTTATTTATTGTCTTTCTAAGTTTTTTTTCAGAAAGTATAGCTGGATTTAAGCCTTTGGTTCTAATTTTTTCAAGTAATTGGTTACCATCTTTATCTATAGCTATCCAATCGCATTTTGTAGAACCACTATCTACTATTAATATCATGATTTAAATTTAGTTTAATTATTTAAATAAAAAAAGCGCAATAAAATTTTTAAAAGAAAATTCTAATGCGCTTTTTAGAATATAATATTACTATTATAAATTATTTATTTTTTCAGCTAAATCTACTAATTTATTAGAATATCCAAACTCATTATCATACCAGGATACTAGCTTAAAGAATGTTGGGTTTAACTCTATTGATGCTTCTGCATCGAAAACACTTGTTCTTTCTTCACTAACAAAATCTTGAGATACTACAGCATCTTCAGTATAGCCTAAAACATCTTTCATAGCTCCATTTGATGCACCTTTCATTACTTCTTTTATAGCTTCAATAGAAGTTGCTTTTTTTGTTTTTACAGTTAAATCAACAACAGAAACATCTACAGTTGGAACTCTAAATGCCATACCTGTTAGTTTACCATCTAATTCTGGAATTACTTTCCCTACGGCTTTGGCAGCACCTGTAGATGTGGGAATAATGTTATTTATAGCACTTCTACCTAGGCGATAATTTTTACGTGATGGAACATCTACTGTAAATTGTGTTGAAGTTGCTGCATGAATAGTTGTCATTAATGCTTCTTCTATACCAAAATTATCTTCAATAACTTTCGCAATTGGCGCTAAACAGTTTGTTGTACAAGATGCATTAGATACAATAGTATCTGCAGCAGTTAACTTATTATCGTTTACTCCCATTACAAACATTGGTGCATCTTTACTTGGTGCAGAAATAACTACTTTTTTAGCACCACCTTCTATATGGTAGTTTGCTGTTTCTAATGTTGTAAAAATCCCTGTACAATCTGCAACAACCTCTGCTCCTGGTTCATCCCATTTTAAATTTTTTGGATCTCTTTCTGCCGTTACTCGAATTGTTTTTCCATCGACTACAAGATTTCCATCTTTTACTTCAATAGTACCATCAAATCTTCCATGAACAGAATCATATTTTAATAAATATGCTAAGTGGTTAACATCTAATAAATCATTTATTGCAACAACTTCTACATTGTCACGTTTTACAGTCGCTCTAAAGACAATACGGCCTATTCTTCCAAATCCGTTAATTCCTAATTTTAATTTTGACATAATTCTATATTTTGTTTTTTGCTTCCGTTAATACGGAATGTGTTTTATTTATGTGGTCATAATATCTGACACACGTATTAATTCTTTATTTATTTTAGATTTTCCTTTTACAGCTTTTTCTAAAGGCGTTAAAACTATTTTATCACTTAATAAACCAACCATGTAATTAGATTGCCCTTCCATTAAGCTTTCTACTGCTTTTACTCCCATTCTACTTGCTAAAACACGATCGAAACATGATGGTGAACCTCCACGTTGCATGTGTCCTAAAACTGAAACGCGAACTTCGTATTCTATCATGTTTTCCTCCACATAATCTTTTAATTCGAAAACATTTTTTCCTATTTTGTCTCCTTCAGATACTACAACAATACTTGAGGATTTCCCGGATTTTTTACTACGTCTTAAAGAATCCAATAAACGTTCTAAGCCTAAATCTTCTTCAGGAATAAGAATTTCTTCTGCTCCTGCTCCAATTCCTACATTTAAAGCAATGTGTCCAGCATCTCTTCCCATAACTTCTACAAAAAATAGTCTGTTGTGAGAACTTGCTGTATCTCTAATTTTATCTATACAATCTACTACTGTATTTAAAGCTGTATCGTACCCAAGAGTGTGTGAAGTTCCATAGATATCATTATCTATGGTTCCAGGAATTCCTATAACAGGAAAATTGAATTCTTGGTTGAAAATAAGTGCTCCATTAAAAGTACCATCTCCACCTATTGTAACTAAAGCATCAATACCTTTTTCTATTAAAGCATTATATGCTTTTTTTCTACCTTCAGGTGTTCTAAACTCTTTTGATCTGGCTGATTTTAATACAGTTCCTCCTTTGTTTATTATACCTTTTACATTTCTGGCAGTTAAATCTGTAAAATCACCCTCTATCATGCCTTCATAACCTCTATAAATACCAACGCATTCTATATTATGAAAAGCACAGGTTCTTGCTACAGATCTAATTGCAGCATTCATTCCTGGAGAGTCTCCTCCAGAAGTCATTACTCCAATTTTTTCTATCTTCTTAGACATATAATTACCTTGTTTCTAGCTAAACTAGTAAAGTATTTCTATATAATAACAAGATTTTGATAAAATTTAATAAGCTCTATTTTACTATAACGTTTTAGTTAGTAAGATTGTTAAAAAAGGTTGAATTTTAAGTTATTGGAAGCACTAATCTTTCTTTATTAATTCAAAACCAGGAGGTAATGGCGTGTCTTTATCTACTGTTTTTGGTTCTACTTGATTAGGTGCTTTTTCAGCTACTTTTTTGTTGAATATTTTTCGAAGTAATTCACCAAAAGTATCAAAATCTACAGAGTAGGCAATACCAAGTCCTTGTGTATACCCAATTTCTTCACCAAAATTTCTAATACTATTTTCTCTATTAAAAACAGTTGCTGTTAATGTACCTTCTTCATTTAGTAAAAAATCTACTTGCACATCTCCTGCAATAACAGAGTCTGATGCTCCACCAACAGGTACTCCTACTTTTCCGTTTATTAGAACGCGATCTGTAATTTTTGTTTGCAGTGTAAAACCTACACGATCATCTGTATTATAATCAGGACGACGCTGTCCAGCTTCGTAATTTAGTCCTATCTTAATTTTATTATCAGAATCTGTAAAAATACCATTTATAAGTCCATTTATACGTTCTGCAATAGTACCTGTAAAATTAATGTCTTGTAGTTGCCTGTTAAATCCGCCTGTTGTTAAAAGATATAGTGCCTGATTGTCTTTTACATCTTTAGAGTCTAGTCTATAATTTAACTCAGATTTAATTGTTGAATTAGCATTTGGAAATTCGAATTTAAATTCAGGTTCTGGTCTTTCTAATTGTCCTGTTAAATTGATTTCTAATTCTATAGGAATTGTTCTATTTATTGGGTTGTCTAATAATGGAGATGGATTTGTAGTTGTTTTATATATAGCAAATATATTTATTTCTGCTTCTAATGGATTTCCATTCCATTCTATTACACTTTCAAATGGTTTTACAGTAAATTTTTTCTCAATAATACCACCATATAAAAAATTATAGACACCTTCATATACAATAAAATCCCCATACATATTAAACTTATTATTAGTGTTAATGTTAAAGTTTAAAAAACCGTTTCCACGCCCTTTAATGGTACTACCAGACTCTTTGTCCATAACAATCTCTATTAATGCATCTTGCGTTACATCTAAATCGAAAAAGAGTTCTAATCCAGAAACATTTTCTGTTACAACTACTTCTCCTTTAGACTTTGCAAGTTTTTCTTCTGGAGTTAACCAATATATAAAAGAGTTGTCTCCAAAAGATTCTACATCGCTTAATGGTATGTAAAACTCTGTTCCTGGTTTTGTTTCTGCTTCTGCAGTAATTTTAAGAGCTTCAGTTGGACCAAAAATATTTGCATTTCCTGCTATAAATCCTGTTCCATAATATAAAGATTCGTCTGTTGCTTTAGTGTCAAGAATTAAAAGCCTATCTGTCTCAATTCCTAAATTTAGTCTCCATTTTGCAAAATTAACATGACTTACAATTCCGTCTAATAACCCTTTAGTTCCATGTTTAACATCTGTTAATTTAATATCATTAAAATTAAAATTCTGGTTGTCTAATGTTACAGAAGATTTATCATCAAAATCAAAATCGACATTAAGATATGGTACTTTAAGACCTCCTTTGTTTACACTTAAAGCTCCTTTGAAGTCTGGTTGATTTAAATCACCTACAACGGCGATTTTGCCGGTAACTAGTCCTCTAACATTGCTTAATACAGGTTCTAATAATGGAGAAAGAATATTAATATTAAAATCGTTAAATCGTAACTCTATATCTATAGTTGGATTTACACTAGATATATCGATATCTCCAATTGCTTCGAAGGCATTTTTATCATCATCTTTAATTTTAGCTTTAACACTATAATTAGTTAATGATTGATTACCTTTTATGTTTGCATCGAAAGAACCAAAATAGGTCTCATTAATTTCTAAATCGTATATTGTAATAGATGAACTTGGAAGGTAGCTTCCATTGTTTTGAAGTATATCTAGTTTACCATTTACATTACCTGCTAAACTTAAACTATCTATTCGAGGTGTGATTTTAGCAAGATCAACATTTTTAAAATTAAGTTTTATGTTTTTATACGTAGAATCTTTTACTACACCTTCTAGTCTTATTTCTTCACCTTCATGCCCTAAAACAAATTTTTCAATATTAAAATTGCTAAAACCATTTGCTATCTCAATTTTATTGTACTTGTCGGATGCTTCATTTAATTTCCATAGATTATCCTTAAAAGTAATCTCACTAGTTTTAAAACCGACAACAGAGTTGTCTCTCTCATTTATTGTATGGTAAAAAATTAAATTATAATCATCTGTATTACCACTTCCTCCTTTAAATTCACTGCGCATATATAATGTATCATTTAAAGTCACGTTAATTAAATTAAATTTTGAAACATTATAGAAATTAGTGTTTAGGCTATCGATTTCGACATAAGTATTAAATAGTGGATTTTTATTATCTACTTGAACTTCTATTTTGTTGGCAAAATAATCTAACCATTCAATTTTTGGAGATTTAAAGGTTAAGTTAAACTGTTTTTCATCTGTTTCTACACGGCCTTTAATAAATGTGTTTTTTCCTAATTTTAAATCTGGATAAAACACTTCTACAATTTTATTATAAATTTTAAAATTAAAATTTATAAACTGATCTGTTTCTATAGTGTTTGGAGATTGATTTGTGTATATACTTTTAATAGAGTTCTCGAATAAATCTGGTACATTTTTAAATAAAAATTCTCCTCTCATTGTTCCTTCTACAATGTCTGGTGAGTTAATATTAATTATATGCTCTTTACCTTTAAAACTTGATGCTATAATAAAGTCTTCAAAATAATATTCGCTGTTTTGATTTTTATAACTCGTCTTATTAAAAGTAATATTACCATAAGCATCATCTACGGTTGTACCTTTAATTTTCATTTGTACATTACCCTTAAATATGGACAAAGAATCTCTTTTGTATAGGTTTATCTTGTTTAAATCTGCATATTCAACATTTGCAGAAAAATCGAAAGTATTTAAGGTTGATGATAAATCTGCTAAACCATTAAATTCTAACTTCAGGTTTTTATCATTTGCTACAAGTTTTCCATTAAAAACATTTTGCTTGTAAAGACCATTTACTGAAATATTTTGGTAATTGTATTTGTTATAATTTATTGCGTAAACATCTCCTTTTATTGCAGAACTTAAATTTTCTTTTTTAAATCCAAAACCGTCTACATCTAAGTTTGAGGATATTTGACCTAAATTAGGATCTTCAAGAAAGGCACCTATATTAAATTGATCGAATATTATATTTCCTTTGTATGTAGTATGATGTATATTGTCTACGTCTGTTAATATTAAATTAGATTTAACGAAGCCTAATGTAGTATTTATGTTTAAATCTGCATTAATTATTGTAGGAGTAATATTTATTGTTCCTTTTATTGTAAAATCTCCAAGAGTATCAAATATAGAAGGGATTGAAGCACCTAGTACATTTGGAAGCAACCGTTTTAAATCTTTGTAATTAGATGTTAAGTTTGAGAATTGGCCAGACATAGCAAAGTTATTATCTTCACTATTTAAAAGATTTTTAAAAGTAATATCACCATAAATTTTAGTACGGGAACTTGTGTTTAGATTTAAGTTTGACAGCTTTAAATCGTTTAAAGTCCCAGAAACATCTGTATTAAAACGAGTGCGTTGGTTAACACCAAATTCATCATAAAAAACATTTAATTCGTCTAGTGCAATATTAGCATCGCTAAAGCGTGCTTGTACTTTAACTTTGTTTTTAAAATCTTTAAAATCTTCTCGATTGTAATTAAAAATTAAATTTCCTTTAAGAGATGAGTTTTTTGTTTTTAAATTAAGATTATTAAAAGCCATATTTTCAAGTGTGTACTCGAAATTTGTAGACATATTTTGTATAATAAGTCCACGACTATCTTGAAAAGACAATGTATTAATACGTGAACTAACATCGCTTCCGTTTATAAGAAAATTAGTGGCATTAATATCTAATTTATCGAATTCAATAATTTTTGGTGTTTCTTTATTTTCATCGATTAACCTAAATAAACCATTATAAATAGTGACATCACTAGAAGATAAAAGGGAGGTGCTTTTTTCTGGTCTTGGATTTTCATCATCAAATCTTGCAACAAAGTAATCGAGGTTAGTATCTGTTTCACCTTTATAAGTTACTACATTAAAAATAACATCTTCAATATCAATGTCTCCAAAATTCAGGGTTCCATCTACTAAATTCCTGAAGTTTAGTATTGAAGTGTTTAATTCTGTAGCACTTATAAGTGTGTCTTTTTTAAAATCACGAATTAATATTTCTTTAAGTTCAACATCTCCATTAAACTGCAAACCTACTTTACCAATTGTTATGTCTGTTTTAAAATCTTCATTAATCCATTCTGTTGCATAGTTACCTAATTTAGTTTGGACTACTGGAATAGATAAAACCAACACCAAAATGATGAAGAGTAACAATAAAATTGCTAACAGTTTACCTACTATTTTTAGAAAGTTCTTAATGAGAAATTTAAGTTTAAAAAACTACCTTTGTTAATGTGATTAATTTCAAACCAAAATTAACAATTATAATGCCGAATATTTACTAATGTCCTCACAAAATATTTATATACTAGCTATAGAGTCTTCTTGCGATGATACTTCTGCTTCTATACTCTGCAATGACACTGTTTTAAGTAATATTGTTGCCAACCAAAAAATTCATGAAGAATTTGGTGGTGTTGTACCAGAACTAGCTTCTAGAGCACACCAACAAAATATTATTCCTGTAGTACATCAAGCCTTAAAAAAAGCAAATATTACAAAAGAGCAGTTACATGCAATAGCCTTTACTAGAGGTCCTGGATTAATGGGTTCTTTATTAGTAGGTACTAGTTTTGCTAAATCTTTTGCTTACGGTCTAAACATACCTTTAATAGATGTAAACCATATGCAGGCTCATATTTTAGCGCTTTTTATAACAGAAAAGGATTTTACAAAACCAACATTCCCGTTTTTAGGAATGACAATCTCTGGAGGTCATACTCAAATTGTAAAAGTAGAAAGTTACTTTAACATGGAAGTTATTGGTGAAACAATTGATGATGCTGTTGGTGAAGCTTACGATAAAAGTGGGAAGATTTTAGGCTTAGGTTATCCTGCAGGACCAGAAATAGATAAACGAGCACAATTAGGAAACTCAAAAGCATTCCAGTTTACTAAACCAAAAGTTGAAGGTTTAAATTTTAGTTTTTCTGGTTTTAAAACAGCTGTATTATACTTTATCCAACGTGAAGTTAAAAAGAATCCAAATTTTGTAGAAGAAAATCTAAACGATATTTGTGCATCTATACAATATACTATCATTGGTATTTTAATCGATAAATTAAAATTAGCAACCAAAAAAACTGGGATAAAACACATTGCTATTGGTGGTGGCGTTTCTGCTAATTCTGGAATTAGAAAAGCTTTAAAAGAAGGTGAAGCAAAATTTGGATGGACAACCTATGTTCCAAAATTTGAATATACTACAGATAATGCTGCCATGATAGGTATAGTAGGTTATTTAAAATATTTGGAGAACGACTTTGCAAAAAGTGATGTTATGGCTTCTTCTAGATTAAAAATATAAAATTTGTGACTTATAATTTTGCGTTTTATTTTAATAACTACTTTATATTTTTTTTAATGAAGTTTTTTTTAAGCGACTAACAGATTTTATTTTTATTCTTATTTCATGGATTATTCGTTTAATAATATTTATTGCTTTTGCCTATTTAATTTGGCTATTTATAGATTTATATATTATTCGTAAAATAGAATGGGCTAATTCCTTATAATTTTTTTGCCTATCGTTTTTAATAAAAATTTAAATTAAA
>NZ_JASJHV010000098.1:0-3571 GCF_037625555.1 Lacinutrix sp. | reverse complement strand
AAAGTTACATCTCTAACTAAAACCTCGTTAAGTTGAACGTATTGCTTTGCTAAAATTGTTTTTGTTTCAGCAAAAATTTCATCTTGTATAGCATCACGCTTACTTGAGTATAATTGTTCTGGTGTATAACGTCCAACTACACTTCTTGCTGCACTTCTAATTGCTGGTTGAATTACGCGTCCTAAATAATCTTGACCAAGCGATTGGTGCAGGTTACCTAATTGATCGTAAACAGGCTCATACCAAGCAGATGCATCAATCTGAATTTCTAATCCGTTAGAAGATAATACCTTCATTTTTTCAAATAACTCTTGCTGGCGAACTTCATAAACAAATACTTTATTCCAAGGTGCTACAATATGAAAACCTTCACTCATAGGTGGCTTATCTGTTACTACTCCTTCTCCAAAAGTTTCGAAAAGCACTCCAGCTTCACCAGAATCTATAGTTACAGCAGATTTAGCTAAAACAATAACTAGTATAATTGTTCCTACTAATATTGGTAATCCAATTTTTGGTAATTTTTTCATTTTTTCTTTTTTGTTTTTATTTATATTAATCCGTTATATTTTCTCATAAACCATTCTATAGCAAGCGATAAAGCTATTAGCACTAGAAGGTATTTCCAATCGATTAAAGGTACGATATTTTTACTGATTTTTTGTATTGGTTTATAGCGTTCATCTTTTGCTAAATCTTTAATTAGGGTTTTATAGTTATTTACAAAATAACTAGTTCCATTACTTGTATTAGCAATTGTATTTAATTTATAAATATCTGCATTTAAAAATTGTTGCTCTACATTGTATTCAAGTATTTTAAAACTACCAGACTTCGAAATATTTTCGCTAGTAGCTTTTACGCTAAAGTCGTAATCTGAAGCAGGTAAAGCACTTAAATCTACTTGGTAATTATTGTTTTTTAAAATAAAAGGTATCGTTTTTGTTGATTTATTTAATTTATCTGTAACAATGATGTTTAAACTTTCATTAACGTCAAACTCATAGTTTTTATTAAAAAACTGAGCAGAGATTATAATGTTACTAATACCTAAGTAGAAAGATTCATAATCTATATTTAATCTATTTTTTCGCTTATTTGATGCTAAGTATTGAACCAACTTACCAGTAAAGTTATCGAAAGCATTAAAGCTATTGTTATTAATAAAACTTTGAGCTCTCCATTTCCATAGGTTTTCACCAAACAAAACAGCTTCTCTTCTACCATTAATCTCGAATGTTGCTAAAAGTGGCTCATCTGTACTTATTGAGCTTACTTTCTTAAATAAAACACTTTTAAAAGGCACTGAAAAATTAGGTTCACCAAAGTTAGCTAATATTGGAGGAAAAGATTCAAAATCTAAATCATCTATAATAAAAGAATTGTAATTCGTGTTTAAAATAGGTTGATAATCTTCAGTCTGTGAAGTGATATCATGTTGGTAATTTTCGCTTACTTTATTTAAAAACCTAAAATCTGTTTTAGCTCCAGCAATCACAAATTTATTTTTATTCTCAAGCTTTAAAGCCTCAAACAAATCCTTAAACAAATTATTTGGCTGATACACTATAACTAATTGCAAATCATTTAGTTGTTTTATTGCTTCTTGAGAGCTTAATAATACTACTTTACGCTGTTCGTTAATTTCTATACTCTTTTTAAGCATGCCTATATCTGGATGTAAAACTGAACTTACAATAGCCACTTTCGTTTTTTCATCTACTACTTCAACAGCAAAATTTTTGCTGTTATTTGTTTTGTTTTTTTCTGAAGAAATTGATACTAGCGATGCTTTATAACTTTTTACTCCAACACTATTTGCAGGTAATGTGAAATTTAAAATTTTAGAATTATCATCTTCAGTAAAATTAAGATTCTTAGAAAAAATAGTTTTACTACCACTAGTAACTTCAAACCTAGTGGTAACGTTTTGACCTCCAGAATAAACCAAAATAGCTTCTACTGGAAATTTATTTTTTAAAAACGCATATTTATTAACGTTAAGCTGCTTTAGTTTTAAATCTAAATAACTTGCAGTATCACCTACAACTATTGGATAAACTGGCTGGCTGTATTTTTTTGCTGAATATTCGTAAGTATTACCATATGTTTGGTTTCCATCTGTAATAATTATAGTTGGAGATACTGTTTTTTTATAAACTAGATTTAACTCTTTAAAAGTATTATCTATGTTGGTTTGTTGTTCTAAAAAGGATAATGAATCTAAAACATTAAGATTGTTACCAAAAGAAAACATATCTATATTAAACTTTTCGTTTAAAGCGCTTTCATTCTTTAAACCTTCTATTATGTTTAGCACATTATCTTCTTGATTTAAATGCCTGATAGAACTAGAGTTGTCTACAGCAATAACCAAATTAGGCTTTTCTACATAAACCTTAATTTGCTCGAACTTAGGATTGATAAGCAGTAGCAAGACACTAAAAATACTTACAAAACGTAAAAATGCAAAAAGCACATTTTTTTTTGATGTGCCTTTTGCTTTAAATTTATATTGGAAAAGCGCTAATAAAAGTGCAACAATTCCAGCTAATATTATATATAATAGTGTTTGTGTTGCCAACTATTGCTTTACTTTTAGAATATTGAATGAATACATAAAACGTTTTATACTGGTGTTTTTATCGTTATCAGTTAAGCAAATTACTTGTGTAATATACAATTGAGTTTTCAACTAAATAAGCCTTCATTGACTTCGATTTTTATACTTCTTCCAGGATAGCCATTTAATCTTATTTTGTTATCAAAAATTAATGTTCCATTAATATTTTTTACTGCTCCTGATACAGCACCATCTAAAACGTTAGTATTATACTCATCATCTGCGTCCTTGAATTGTGATTCTGGATAATCTAATCTAATTACAGAATATACAATATTGTGGTCTCCAGAAGTTGGTGTATGCATAATCATATGCATCTTAAGTGCACCTAGGGCTGTTTCTACATCTTGCACTGTTCTTTTAGGCTCTTCTGGAAAATTTGCAACAAAAGCTAAGTCTTGAGAGTTATAATTTATCCAGTCTTGAGCATTTACAAAGATTGTTGTAGCTATAAAAAGCGTAAAAACAAAAATTAATTTTTTCATGGTTGGTTATTTATTATGATTAATAGTAAATTTATTAAGTTAGCATTCCGCCATCAACATTTAATGTCTGTCCTGTAACATAAGCAGACATATCGCTTGCTAAAAACACACAAACATTGGCTATATCCTCAGGAGTACCACCACGTTTTAAAGGAATTGCATTACGCCATCCTTTTACAGTTTCTTCATCTAACTTTGCAGTCATTTCGGTTTCTATAAATCCTGGTGCAATGACATTACTTCTAATATTTCTTGATCCTAATTCTAGTGCTACAGATTTAGAAAAACCAATTATCCCTGCTTTAGAAGCTGCATAATTAGTTTGCCCAGCGTTACCTTTAACGCCTACTAGAGAACTCATGTTAATAATAGACCCTTTACGCTGCGTAAGCATTGAACGTTGTACTGCTTTTGTCATGTTAAAAACAGATTTTAAGTTTACTTCAATTACTTTATCGAAGTC
>NZ_JASJHV010000097.1:0-3389 GCF_037625555.1 Lacinutrix sp. | reverse complement strand
CTTCTAATAAAACATCATCTTCTTTAATAGTTATTGCATTAATACCGTTAGTTCTTGGTCTAGAGTATTGCTCTAAAGATGTCTTTTTAACTTGACCTTTTTTAGTAGCCATAATTACATAATGACTATTAATGTAATCTTCATCTTTTAAATCTTGTGTACAAATAAAAGCCATTACTTTATCGTCTTGCTCTATATTTATAAGATTTTGGATGGCTCTACCTTTAGATGTTTTACTACCTTCTGGAATTTCGTAAACACGCATCCAGAAACATTTTCCTTTTTGTGTAAAGAATAACATGTATTGGTGGTTTGTACCAACAAATAAATGCTCTAAGAAATCTTCATTTCTAGTTGTTGATGCTTTTTGTCCAACTCCTCCTCTATTTTGAGTTTTATATTCGCTTAATAATGTTCTCTTAATATATCCTGCATGAGAAATTGTAATAACAACTTGCGCATCTGGAATCATATCTTCGATACTTAAATCTCCTCCAGCATATTCTATTACAGAACGACGTTCGTCTCCATATTTATCACGAATAACAATTAGTTCCTCCTTAATAATGGTCATTCTAAGTCCTTCATCACCTAAAATATCTTTTAGGTCTTCAATAGTTTTCATGATATCTTCATATTCATTACGAAGTTTATCTTGCTCTAATCCTGTTAATTGACGTAGACGCATTTCTACTATTGCTTTCGCTTGAATTTCTGAAAGCTTAAAACGTTCAATTAAATTGTTACGCGCTTCATCTCCATTTGAAGATGCTCTAATAATTTTAATTACTTCATCAATATTGTCTGATGCTATAATTAATCCTTCTAATATATGAGCGCGCTCCTCAGCTTTTCGTAATTCGTAAGTTGTTCGTCTTACAACCACATCATGTCTGTGCTCAACAAAATATTGAATTAATTGTTTTAAATTCAATAATTGCGGACGTCCTTTTACTAATGCAATATTATTAACACTAAAAGACGATTGTAAAGCCGTGTACTTGTATAATTTATTTAAAACGATGTTAGGTATTGCATCACGCTTTAAAACATAAACAATACGCATTCCGTTTCTATCAGACTCATCTCTAATGGTAGAGATGCCTTCTAATTTTTTATCGTTAATTAAATCGGCAGTTTTTTTAATCATATCTGCCTTGTTCACTTGGTAAGGAATTTCTGTAACAATTACACATTCTCTACCTTGAACCTCTTCTATATTTGCATTAGCACGCATAACAATACGTCCACGGCCTGTATGAAAAGCTTCTTTAACACCATCATAACCATAAATAGTTCCTCCTGTAGGGAAATCTGGTGCTTTTACATGCTGTATTAATTCATCTATTTCAATATCGTTATTATCAATGTATGCAATAGTTCCATCAACAACTTCAGTTAAGTTGTGAGGAGGCATATTTGTAGCCATACCTACTGCAATACCAGAAGCACCATTTACAAGTAATCCTGGAATACGTGTTGGTAATACAGTTGGTTCTTCTAGCGTATCATCAAAATTTAGTTTATGGTCAACAGTTTCCTTATCAATATCTGCTAACATGTCTTCAGATATTTTACGCATTCTTGCCTCTGTATAACGCATTGCTGCAGGACTATCTCCATCTACAGAACCAAAGTTACCTTGTCCATCTACAAGCATGTAACGTAAACTCCATTCCTGAGCCATACGCACCATTGCATCATAAACTGAAGTATCTCCATGTGGATGATACTTACCTAAAACCTCACCAACTATTCTTGCCGACTTTTTGTGTGCACTATTTGCTCTAACACCTAGTTCATGCATACCATAAAGCACACGTCTATGAACTGGTTTTAAACCATCTCTTACGTCTGGTAAAGCACGTGACACAATAACTGACATTGAATAATCAATGTAAGCCGATTTCATTTCATCTTCAATATTAATTGGAATCACTTTTTCACCTTCTGCCATATATAATCTTAATTAAATTTTTGTAGTTATTTTGAAACATGCTAATATAAATATTTCATTAGTAATGGTAAGACTTTAAACCTAATTTCTGAGAGTTTTTATTAACAATTAAAACACCCTTTTTCGTTAATAACTATCTTGTTAATTGTTTTGATTTTATAAACTTTTTTTTGTCTATTAGCAGTGATTACCATCTCTTATTTAAAATAATAGAATAAAGCACCCGTTTTTCTATTCTAATCCAGTAAAAAAGAGCAATACAACACCTTTTTTTACTTATTTAAATAATAAATGGCACATAATAACATTAAGGAATAGTTTTTGTTTCTATATTATAAATCACTAAATTTAATGTCGAAAGGATAACTATATGGATGATAATTTTTCACCAAGAGTAAAAGATGTAATAGCTTACAGTAAAGAAGAAGCACTTCGCTTAGGTCATGATTTTATTGGTACTGAGCACCTTATGCTTGGTTTACTGAAAGATGGAAATGGAAAAGCAATAAATATATTAAATGCTTTAGATATAGATTTAAATCATTTAAGACGCAAAGTAGAGATATTAAGCCAAGCAATTCCTAATGTTACTATCACTGCTAACGAAAAAAAGAACTTGCATTTAACACGGCAAGCTGAGCGAGCATTAAAAACAACTTTTCTAGAAGCAAAGCTTTTTCAAAGTACCTCAATAAATACGGCACATTTATTATTATGTGTTTTAAGAAATGAAAACGATCCAACAACTAAACTTTTAAATAAGTTAAAAGTAGATTATGATAATGTAAAAGAACAATTTAAGTCTATGATAACAAACGACGATAATTATATAGAACCAAAATCAGAATCTTTTCAAGATGATGATTCTAAGGATAAAGAAGGTAGTGAGTCTAAAGATATTTTTAATACACCTACAGGTAAGGGTAATAAGAAGTCTAAAACACCTGTTTTAGATAATTTTGGACGTGATTTAACTGCAATGGCAGAAGAAGGTAAATTAGATCCTGTTGTAGGTCGTGAAAAAGAAATAGAGCGCGTTTCTCAAATTTTATCCCGTAGAAAGAAAAATAATCCTTTGCTAATTGGTGAACCAGGTGTTGGTAAAAGTGCAATTGCAGAAGGTTTAGCAAATAGAATTGTTAAGCGTAAAGTGTCTCGTATTCTTTTTGGAAAACGTGTTGTTACTTTAGATTTAGCAAGCTTAGTTGCTGGAACAAAATACAGAGGTCAGTTTGAAGAACGCATGAAAGCTGTAATGAACGAACTTGAAAAAAATGATGATGTTATTTTGTTTATAGACGAAATACATACCATTGTTGGTGCTGGTGGCGCAACTGGAAGTTTAGATGCTTCAAACATGTTTAAACCTGCTTTAGCTAGAGGCGAAATACAATGTGTTGGTGCCACGACGCTAGATGAATACAGACAATAT
>NZ_JASJHV010000096.1:0-8418 GCF_037625555.1 Lacinutrix sp. | reverse complement strand
ATAATTTTTTTTTTTAGACACATGTGTATTTGGTATAATATTACTATGTGCATCACCAAAAGCTGCTGTATAAAGCTTGTTATTAGCTTCTCGCATACCTTGAAGCGAATTAATAATAAAGATATCGTCCTTTACCGAGTCTAAAAAGTTTAGCATAATAGGATCTAAAGGCGGATTTGCTCTAAAAAAGATAGCATCGAAACCTGCTAATGGTAACATTTCTTCTCTTAATTTAGCTTTGTTATAAAAACTTTTTAAAGTAGTTGGCACCTTACCCATTTTACCAACTACATTACAAAATGCATTAGTAACACTATCTCTAATTGTTAGATTTGCTAGATAACACATTGCGACTCCATGACCACGTTTTGCACATTCTTTAATTAACGCCAAACTAGTGTCGTTTTCAGGATCTATATCTTCTCAAGGATACATTATAAAGCAAATATTCATAATTTCAATTTTAGATTAGTGTTTTTATAAATTTATAAATAATAATCTGTTTTGTAAAATTATTTTACAGCTTCGCAATTATCATCCCATTCTTTAGGTTTTGAATCGTGTAATTTATCTAGAGATTTAGCAACCATCATCGATACAGTAGCATCTCCTGTTACATTTATAACTGTTCTACACATATCTAAAGGTCTGTCTACAGCAAAGATTAATGCAAGTCCAATTGGTAATAATTCTGCAGGGAAACCTATAGATTCTAAAACTATAACGAGCATTACCATTCCAGCACTTGGCACAGCAGCACTTCCAATAGAAGCTAATAATGCTGTTGCAATAATTACTATTTGATTTGTAAATGTTAAACCTTCTGGCCAAATAACTTGCATAATAAATACTGCTGCAATGCCTTGGTATAAACTTGTACCATCCATATTAACAGTCGCTCCTACAGGTAAAACAAAACCAGAGACCTCTTTGTCTACACCTAAATGCTCCTCTACACGCTCCATAGTTACTGGTAAAGTTGCAGCACTTGAGCTTGTTGAGAATGCTAATAATTGTGCAGGACTAATTTGTTTTAAAAACCAGATTGGTGACTTTTTTGTATATACTTTTATTAATATTAAGTAGAATCCTATCATTAACGCTAAGCCTAAAACTACACAACCAGCATAAGATAAAAGCTTCACAAGAATAGCCGTATCATCGAAAGCTATAATTACGTTTGCCATTAATGCAAATACTGCATAAGGTGCAAAAAGCATTATTAAGTCAACCATTTTCATTACAACTTCATTCAGCGAATCGAAAAAATCTACTAAAGGTTTTGCTTTCTTTACTGGAACTAATAGTAAACAAATACCAACAAATAATGCAAAGAAAATAATCTGAAGCATAGATGGCTTTCCATCTGCATCACTAAAAGAATTAAATATATTACTTGGGAAAATATCTATTAATGGTTGTAAAGGCCCAGCGTCTTGGGTTACTTTAGCTTTTCCAATCATAACATCTGCATTGCATTCAAAAGTAGTTTTAATACTTTCTATAGTTTCTGGAGACATACCAGTACCTGGTTTAACTAGGTTAACAATAGATAGTCCAATAATAATAGCGATTAAAGTTGTACCAATATACATAGATATTGTACGAATACCCATTACTTTAATCTTAGAAATATCTTTTAAGTCTGAAATACCTTTAATTAATGAAGCTAGTATCAATGGTACAGCTATTAATTTTAAGAGGTTTATAAAAATGGTTCCAAAAGGTGCAATCCAGTTAGACACAAAAGTTCTTCCACTGTCTCCAATCGAGTTCATTGCGAACCCAAAAAGGATACCTAATACCATTCCTATAATTATTTTCCAGTGTAGTGCTAGTTTTTTCATACTCATTATCCGAGAAAGCGGAAGCTTTGTTAGTTATTACTGCCTTTGCAGGAATAGAATTAATACATTTTATTTAGTAACCAAAAATCTGCTAATACTGAAGCAGTCATTGCTTCTACTATTGGTACTGCTCTTGGTACAACACAAGGATCATGACGTCCTTTTCCTTGCATTTCTACTATATCACCTTCTTTATTTATAGTGTCTTGTTTTTGCATTATTGTTGCAACTGGTTTAAAAGCCACTCTAAAATAAATATCCATTCCATTACTTATTCCTCCTTGAATACCACCAGAGAGATTTGTTTTAGTAGTGCCATCAATATTATATAAGTCATTATGTTCACTTCCTTTCATTCTTGCTCCACAAAATCCACTTCCATATTCAAAGCCTTTAACTGCATTAATGGAAAGCATTGCTTTTCCTAAATCTGCATGTAATTTATCGAAAACAGGTTCTCCAAGACCTACAGGTACATTTTCAATTACGCAAGTAATTGTACCTCCTATAGTATCTCCTTCTTTACGTATTTCTTTAATACGAGCAATCATTTTATCTGCTGTAGCTTGATCTGGACAGCGAATAATATTAGATTCCGTTTTTGAAAAATCTAACTCTTGGTAGGGTTTGTCTATAAAAATATCTCCAACTGAAGATGTAAATGCATTAATTTTAATATCCTTTAGCACTTGTTTTGCAATAGCACCAGCAACTACTCTACTCGCAGTTTCTCTAGCAGAACTTCTTCCTCCACCACGATAATCGCGATGACCATATTTTTTATCGTAAACATAATCTGCATGACTAGGTCTATAAGATTCTTTAATGTGTGAATAATCTTTAGATTTCTGATTTGCATTTTCTATAACAAAACCTATTGGAGTTCCTGTTGTTTTGCCTTCAAAAATACCAGATAGAAATTTAACCTCGTCTGCTTCTTTACGCTGTGTAACAATAGCTGATTGGCCAGGTTTACGTCTATTCATCTCATTTTGAATAGCATCTAGATCTAAAACTATATTTGGTGGACAACCATCAATTATGCCACCCATTGCAACACCATGAGACTCACCAAATGTTGTAAGATTAAAAAGTTTTCCAAAGGAATTTCCTGCCATTTATATTTAATTTATGCTAATGTAAAAGTTATATCACAGAAACAAAAATTGTATAATACTTTATTAGGTATTGTTCATTAAAACTTTACTTTTACAAAAGTAATAAATAAAACCAATCTAATGAATAATTTAAAACACATCATTCTACCTGTAATCGCTATGCTTTTTATTGTTTCCTGTTCTAGTAATGATGACAGTAATGAAGGTGATACAAACAATAATAATGAAAACACAACCATTGAAGGTGATTACTTTCCATCTTCTGTAAATAATTATTGGAAATATGATGTTACTACTACAGATAATACAACTAACGAGACTATTGTAAGCCAAGACAGTTTATATGTAGTATCAGAATCTGCAACAAGTGTTATGCTTGATGTAAATGATGGATTATCAGCAAATGGACCAATTATTGGGTTGCTTTCTAGTGGCACTTTAACTAAATCTAACACAACGTTGGCAGTAGATGGAGTTTTAGAATTACCTGCTGAAATTACAGATTTAATAGATTTTGATATTGCTTTAAATAACTTTGTATTGTACAACATTGAAGCAAATAACAACTCGCAATTAGCCTCAAACTCAAATTCTATTACACAAGATTTTAATGGCTTTCCATTAACTATTAATTATCAACTAACATCTACAGCTTTAGGTTATAATGAAAACTTAAGCCTTAATGGTACTTCATATTCTAATGTGATTTCTTCTAAGTTAAGTTTAAACCTTAGCGTTTCTACCACTATTACTGTTGCTGGTATTTCTTTTCCTTTATCGATTTTAGATTCTCAGGATATTTTAGTTTCTACAAATTATTATGTAGATACTATTGGCTTAGTTCAAGCAGACTCTGGTACAAATTATCAAATTAGTGCTACAGCTATAACTGCCCTCGAAACTGCTGGTATTACATTGCCAATTCCAGCTAATGGCTCTACCTCTGTATTGCAGGAGCTTACAGATTACGTTTTAGCTGAATAATATTATATTAAAGCTTCCTTTAAAATAGTCACAGGATGTAATGCTACTCTACCTGTACCATCTTTAATTTGATGTCTACAACTTGTACCATTTGCAGAAATAATTGTTTTTAAATCTGTCTTTCTAACTGCTGGAAATAAAGTTTGTTCTCCAACTTGCATACTTATTTTATAATGTTCTTTTTCATAGCCAAAACTTCCTGCCATACCACAACAACCAGAAGGAATAATAGTAACCTTATAGTTTTTAGGTAAGTTTAAAACATTAAAACTATGAATTTGATTGCTTTGTGCTTTTTGGTGACAATGACCATGAAATTTTATTGTTTTTACTTCTGATGTAAATTGAGAAGTACTTATGTTTCCAATAGCAATTTCGCTACTTATAAACTCTTCAATTAAAAAAGTATTATTAGATATGGCTCTAGTACTAGTTTTATCGTCTGCAAGCTTTAAGTATTCGTCTTTAAAAGTTAAAATAGCAGATGGTTCTATTCCAATAAGAGGTGTTTTACTTGATATTAATTCTTTATAGATATCTATATTTTTATTAGCAACTTTTTTTGCCTGTTCTAAAAGCCCTTTAGATATAAATGCACGCCCAGATTCGCTGTTATTTATAAGCTTAACATTGTAATTTAAAGTTTGTAAAAGTATAATTGCATCTACACCTATTTTTGTATCTAAGTAGTTAGTAAACTCATCATTAAACAGGTAAACTGATTTAATATAATTAGTATTAAACTCTTTATTTTTAATTAATTGAAAAGTTTTATTTAAATCTTTACTTGATATTAAAGGTAAGCTTCTTTTACTTGCAATACCAAACGTTTTTTTAAGTATTAAGGATGATAAATTGTTTGAAAATATAAAATTAGAGAGACCAGAAAACTTACTAGAAATAGTATTTATTTTGTTGTTATAAGCAAAAACTTTTGTTCTTATACTAACACCATTCTCTTTTTGATATTGATATTGAAACTCTGCTTTAAGGCTAGCTACATCTACACTACTTGGGCATTCGCTAGCGCAAGCCTTACAACTAAAACAGAGATCAAAAACTTGTTTTAGCTCAGTGTGATTAAACTTATTTGCTTTTTCAGAATGCGTTAAATATTCACGCAAAGCATTAGCACGAGCTCGTGTGGTATCTTTTTCGTCTCTTGTAGCACGATAACTGGGACACATTGTACCACCAAACTCAGGGAGTTTTCTGCAATCTCCAGAACCATTACATTTTTCTGCTTCACGTAAGATACCTTCTGAAGCAGAAAAATCCATAATTGTCTCTATTTTAGGTTCTAATCTGTTTGGTTGATAACGCAGATTTTTATCCATTGGAAGCGGATCAACAATTTTACCTGGATTAAAGATGTTGTAAGGATCGAATGTTGTTTTAATAAGCTTTAAAAGTTGATAGTTAGCATCACCAATCATAATCTTAATAAACTCTGCTCTTACTATGCCATCTCCATGTTCACCACTAAAAGATCCATTATATTTTTTAACTAAACTCGCAACATCCGTAGTAATTTTTCTAAATAAAACAACATCCTCTTCTTTTTTAAGGTTTAAAATGGGTCTTAAATGAATTTCTCCTGCTCCAGCATGTGCATAATAGACTGCTTCTTGATTGTAACCTTTCATTAATGCAGAAAATTCTGAAATATAATTTGCTAAATCATCTAGCGAAACTGCGGTATCTTCTATACATGCTACTGCTTTTTTATCTCCAATTATGTTTCCAAGTAACCCTAAACCAGCTTTCCTAAGCGTATTTGCTTTTTCAATGTCTTGATTTTTAAGAATAATGTTTGCGTAGCTTAATCCTGTTTTATCAAGTGTATTAATTAGTTTTTCTACTTGTTCTTGAGCATCTTCTATAGTTTGACTTTTAACTTCACACATTAAAATAGCCTTTGGATCTCCAGAGATAAACTGTCTGTTTTCAGTTTGTGTTTTATTATTTTTAGTACAGTCTAGTATTGTTTTATCCATCATTTCGCAGGTAAACAAATGATGTTTCATTACTGGTGCTACTGCCAATAAACAATTATTTATAGAATTAAAATGTGCTGCTACCATTATACTTTTAGCAGGTGGAAGTTTATCTAATTTTAGGGTTATTTCAGTTGTAAAAGCTAATGTGCCTTCACTACCTGTTAAAAGCTTACAAAGGTTAAAAGCATGTTCAGTATCAATAAGTTCATCTATTGCGTATCCTGTATTTCTTCTGTGTATTTCTGGTTTTGGAAAATTGTTAAGTATTTCGTTTTTAGTATCATTAGAAGATAATTCACTTAAAATAGTTTTATAAATAGTACCTTCTAATGTTTCTAATTTTGTTTTAAGCAAAAGATTTTTAGACTCTAATTCATAAAAAACAACTTCGTTTCCATCACTTAAAATAGTTTTAAGTTCTAGAACCTTATCACGCGTCACACCATATTTAATAGATGTTGTTCCAGAAGAGTTATTACCAACCATTCCACCAATCATGCAACGGTTTGATGTTGATGTGTTTGGTCCAAAAAATAAGCCAAAAGGTTTTAGATAATTATTAAGTTCGTCTCTTACTACACCTGGTTGTACAGTTACGGTTTGATTGCTTTCGTTAATATTTAGAATTTTCGTGAAATATTTAGAAACATCTACAACAATTCCTTTTCCTACACATTGGCCTGCTAAAGATGTTCCAGCTGTTCTAGGTATTAAAGAGGTCTTGTTTTTAGTAGCAAAAGCGATTAGTTTTTTTATATCTTTTTTACTCTTAGGAAAAGCAACTGCTAGAGGTAAAAGTCTATAAACAGAAGCATCTGTTGCATAAAGACGCTTCATTAAATCACTGTAATGCAATTCACCTTCTATGCTTTTTTCTAAAATTTTTAATGCTTCTATTTTTATACTCATTATGATGCTAAATTTAAGATATCTTAACAATTATTAACCATATATTGACGTTATTATTTAATGATAATTTTTAAAACTGATACAAATGAAAAAAATACAATTTTTAATAGGCGCGTTTCTTGGTTTTAGCTTTGCTGCTTTTGCACAAGAGATATCTAAAAATGCCAAGGGCTTCGAATATGTGATAATAATGGTTTAGGAGCTGAGATTACTTACCAAAGCGCATTGAATAATGTGAACAGATTAGAATTCGACTTTGGTTTTAGATCTAATAATAATGTTGATGCCATAAAACTTACAGGATTATACCAATGGGTTTGGGATATAGATGAAGATTTTAATTGGTATGCAGGACTTGGTGGTGGCTTTGGTTCTGCTAATTTTGATACTACTCCAGGTCCATCTTGTACAGAAAGCTATTTATTAGCTGCAGGAATTATTGGTATTTAATATAATTTTAGTTCACCATGGCTGGTATCATTAGACTTTAGACCAGAATTTGGTTTTGGTGAAGTCTATGACGATACCGATTTTGATAATGCTTTAAGTGTTAGATATTAATTTTAAAAGAATAAAAAATACTATTTTTGTAAACCATTTTAGGATTTTTGAAATGGTTTTTTAATTCGGCAAGGTTGTTGCTTTTACCTTTAAAAATAATTTACACATAATGAAACAAAAAACATTTTTTTCGATAGTTCTATTTAGTTTAATGGCGTTTAGTGCTTTTGCTCAAACAACACTAAAAGTTGGATATGCAGATATAGATTACATATTGGGTAATATGCCTGAAACTATTAAAGCACAAGCAGATCTTGATATTGTAAAGGATAGACTAATTAAAACTAGAGACTCTTTAGTTATAGATTATAACACCAAACTAAAAGAATATAAAGAAAATGCTGAGACACTAGTTCCTGCAACTAAAAAAGAAACAGAAATTAAGTTAACGCAAATAGAAAGAGGTATTCAAAGATTTGAAGCAGATATACAAACAGCAATAAATATTAAAAAAGATGAACTATTAAAACCAATTTACAATCGAATTGGTGTTTTAATCACTACTGTTGCAAAACAAAACAGATATACACATATTATTAATTCTCAAATAGATGGTAATAGTGTGTTGCTTTATGCAGAAGAAAAAACAGATATAAGCGATCTTGTTATTGCTGAAGCAAAAAAGTAATACCTATTATAATAATTATAAAAAAACACCTCAATTAGGGTGTTTTTTTTTGTTTATTTATTATTGTAATTATTAATATATGGTAGAAAAAAGAGCACTTGCAATAATGGCTGCTGGATTAGGTTCTAGATTTGGAAGTTTAAAACAATTATATCCTGTTACCAACACTAACTATTCTATACTAGATTTTTCTATTTTTGATGCTATATCTGTTGGTTTTAATACCATTGTTATTATAGTTAGTAAACAAACTCTAAAAACATTTAAGTAGCGTTATCATGGTAAATTACCAAAAAGCATAACGTTGCAATTTATTGTACAAGACTCCGGAGATTTAAAGCTCCTATATCCAGAAAGACAGAAACCTTTTG
>NZ_JASJHV010000095.1:0-11744 GCF_037625555.1 Lacinutrix sp. | reverse complement strand
GAAAGATGGAAAAAAGAAACTTAAGAAAAGAACGTATAGGTGTAGTTACTAGTAACAAAATGATGAAATCAATAGTTGTTGCCGTAGTAAAAAAAGTAAAACATCCTATGTACGGAAAATTCGTTTTAAAAACGACAAAATACGTAGCACACGACGAAACAAACGACTGTAACATTGGAGACACAGTAAAGATCATGGAAACAAGACCTTTATCTAAATCTAAATGTTGGAGATTAGTTGAAATAATTGAAAGAGCGAAGTAATTATGGTACAACAAGAATCAAGAATAAAAGTAGCAGATAATACTGGTGCTAAAGAAGTATTAGTAATCCGTGTTTTAGGAGGTACTAAGAGAAGATATGCTTCTGTAGGTGACAAAGTTGTTGTTTCTGTTAAAGATGCAACTCCTAATGGAAACATTAAGAAAAAAGCAGTGTCTACAGCAGTTGTTGTTCGTACTAAAAAAGAAGTAAGACGTCCAGATGGATCATATATTAGATTCGACGATAATGCTTGTGTACTTTTAAACCCAACGGGTGAAATGAGAGGAACACGTGTATTTGGACCTGTTGCTAGAGAACTTCGTGATAAACAATTCATGAAAATTGTATCATTAGCACCAGAAGTGCTTTAAGACATTTATTAAGATGACAAAGCTTAAAATAAAATCTGGAGATACTGTAAAAGTAATTGCTGGAGATCATAAAGGATCAGAAGGTAAAGTACAGAAAGTATTAGCCGATAAGAACAAAGCGATCGTTGAGGGCGTGAACATGGTAAAGAAACATACTAAGCCAAGTGCACAAAGTCCACAAGGAGGAATCGTTGAAAAAGAAGCTCCTATTCAAATATCTAACTTATCATTGTTAACTTCTAAAGGAGAAGCAACAAGAGTTGGGTTTAGAATGGAAGATGGAAAAAAAGTAAGATTTTCAAAAAAATCAAACGAAGTAATATAGTTATGGCATATTCACCTAGACTTAAAGAAGAGTATAAAAGCAAAGTAATTGCAGCTCTTACAGAAGAATTTGGTTATAGTAATGTAATGCAAGTACCTAAACTTAAAAAGATAGTATTATCTAGAGGAGTTGGTGCTGCAGTTGCAGATAAAAAATTAGTTGACTACGCATTAGACGAGTTAACGACTATAACAGGACAAAAAGCTATCGCTACATTGTCTAAAAAAGATATTGCAGCTTTCAAATTACGTAAAGGTATGCCAATTGGCGCTATGGTTACGTTAAGAGGAGAAAGAATGTACGAATTTTTAGATCGTTTAGTAACTTCAGCTTTACCACGTGTTAGAGATTTCGGTGGTATTAAAGCTAAAGGTTTCGATGGAAGAGGTAACTACAATTTAGGAGTTACTGAGCAGATTATATTCCCAGAATTAGATATTGACAAAATCAATAAAATTTCTGGTATGGATATCACATTTGTAACTTCTGCAGCAACTGATAAAGAAGCAAAATCATTATTAACAGAATTAGGTTTACCTTTTCAAAAAAACTAAGTTATGGCTAAAGAATCAATGAAAGCCCGCGAGGTGAAAAGAGCAAAAACAGTAGCTAAATATGCTGAAAAACGCAAAGCTTTAAAAGAAGCTGGCGATTATGAAGCATTACAAAAGTTACCAAAAAATGCTTCTCCAGTTCGCATGCATAATAGATGTAAATTAACAGGACGACCTAAAGGTTACATGCGTACTTTTGGAATTTCTCGTGTTACATTTAGAGAGATGGCAAACCAAGGTTTAATACCAGGAGTTAGAAAAGCAAGTTGGTAAATTTATAAATTGGTCTAAGGTTCACAATAGTGTGAAAACCAAGTCCGCAAATTAATACATATGTATACAGATCCAATTGCAGATTTCCTTACAAGAGTTAGAAACGCAGTGCGTGCTAACCACAGAGTAGTGGAAATTCCTGCATCAAATTTAAAAAAGGACATAACTAAAATATTATTCGATCAAGGATATATTTTAAGTTATAAGTTCGATGATTCTTCAGTACAAGGAACAATTAAAATTGCCCTTAAGTACAATAAAGAATCAAAAGAACCAGTAATTAGAAAATTACAAAGAATCAGTAAGCCTGGTTTACGTAAGTATTCTAGTTCAACAGAATTACCTCGTATTCTTAACGGATTAGGTATTGCTATCGTTTCAACTTCTCATGGAGTAATGACTGGTAAGCAGGCTCAGCGTGAGAATGTAGGTGGTGAAGTTTTATGTTACGTTTACTAATCTATAAAACAAGAAAGAGATGTCAAGAATAGGAAATAATCCAGTGGCAATTCCAGAAGGAGTTACTATAGAAGTAAAAGATAACATCATTACAGCAAAAGGTAAGTTAGGAGAATTAACTCAATCTTACGATACTGTAGAGGTTAAAGTTGAAGATGGAAATGTGTTAGTAACACGTCCCTCAGATAATAAAGAAAGTAAAGCTAAGCATGGTTTATATAGGTCACTTGTTAACAATATGGTTGCAGGTGTTTCTAAAGGATGGACAAAAGAGCTTGAGCTAGTAGGAGTAGGATATAGAGCAAGTAACCAAGGTCAAAGGTTAGAGTTAGCCTTAGGTTTTTCTCATAACATTGTTTTGAGTATTGCACCAGAAGTGAAAGTGGAAACAGTTTCAGATAAAGGTAAAAATCCAATCATTAAGTTAACATCTCACGACAAACAACTTGTAGGACAAGTAGCTGCGAAAATACGTGGATTTAGACCACCTGAGCCTTATAAAGGAAAAGGTGTGAAGTTTGTAGGTGAAGTACTAAGAAGAAAAGCTGGTAAATCAGCATAATAAGTAAGTTATGAAGTTAACAAAAAACCAAAGAAGACTAAGAATTAAAAGCAGAATCCGTAAGGCTGTTTCTGGTACAGATGCAAGACCTAGATTAGCTGTTTTTAGAAGTAATAAAGAGATTTATGCTCAATTAGTTGATGATGTTTCAGGTAAAACTTTAGCAGCAGCATCTTCAAGAGATAAAGACATTAGTTCTGCAAAAGGTAACAAAACTGAAGTTGCTACATTAGTAGGGAAAGCAGTTGCCGAAAAAGCAATTAAAGCTGGAGTAGATACTATCGCTTTTGATAGAGGTGGATATTTATATCACGGTAGAGTAAAATCATTAGCTGAAGGAGCTAGAGAAGCAGGACTTAAATTCTAAGAAATTATGTATAAAAAATACAGAAGCGCAGAGTTAGTAAAACCAAGTGGTTTAGATCTTAAAGATCGTTTAATAGGTGTGCAAAGAGTTACTAAAGTAACAAAAGGTGGTAGAGCATTTGGTTTCTCAGCAATCGTTGTGGTTGGAGATGAAGCTGGTGTTGTAGGACATGGTTTAGGAAAATCTAAAGATGTAGCAAGTGCAATTGCAAAGGCTATTGAAGATGCAAAAAAGAACCTAGTACGTATCCCTATTATAAAAGGAACTTTACCTCATGAACAAAAAGGTAAATATGGTGGAGGAAGTGTAAACATCATTCCTGCAGCTCCTGGTACAGGAGTTATTGCTGGTGGTGCTGTAAGAGCAGTGCTTGAAGCAGTTGGAGTTCATGATGTATTATCTAAATCTCAAGGATCTTCAAATCCACATAATGTAGTTAAAGCAACTTTTGATGCGTTATTGCAATTAAGAAGTGCTCAAACTATTGCTCGTGAAAGAGGAATTTCTTTAGAGAAAGTTTTTAACGGTTAATATTTACAGAAATGGCAAAAATAAAAGTAACAAAAGTTAAGAGCGCAATCAACCGTACTAAAAGACAAAAGTTAACACTATTAGCTTTAGGTTTAAAGAAAGTAGGACAAACTATTGAGCACGAAGACACTCCTAATATTTTAGGAATGATTAGAAAAGTTAATCACTTAGTTTCTGTAAAGGAATCTAAATAACAATATACTGGAAAATGAATTTAAGTAATCTAAAACCTGCAGAAGGTTCAGTAAAAAACCAAGGAAAAAGAATAGGTAGAGGACAAGGTTCTGGTAAAGGAGGTACTGCTACACGTGGTCACAAAGGAGCAAAATCTCGTTCTGGTTATTCTAAAAAGGTTGGTTTTGAAGGTGGGCAAATGCCACTTCAAAGACGTGTTCCTAAGTTTGGTTTTACAAATATCAACCGTAAAGAGCATCAAGGTATCAACCTTGATACTTTACAGCAATTAGTTGATGATAAGAAAATTAAGGATACATTAGATTTTGAAACTATCGTTTCTTTAGGTTTAGCAGGTAAAAATGAGCTTGTAAAAATCTTAGGAAGAGGTGAGTTAAAAGCAAAGTTAACTGTAACAGCACATAAATTTACTGCTACTGCAAAAGCTGCTATTGAAGCTGCTGGTGGTGAAGCTGCAACTTTATAAGACCAACTAGAGAATATGAAATTTATAGAAACAATAAAGAATGTTTGGAAAATCGAGGAACTAAGAAACCGAATCATATTTACTTTAGGTTTATTATTAGTTTATCGTTTTGGAGCACAAGTTGTTTTGCCAGGTATTGATGCCTCGCAATTAACTAGCTTACAAAGTCAAGCTGGTGATGGTGGTATTATAGGTTTATTAAATGCCTTTACAGGTGGAGCTTTTGCAAATGCATCAGTTTTTGCTTTAGGTATTATGCCTTATATATCAGCTTCTATTGTTGTACAGTTGATGGGAATAGCAATTCCTTATTTACAGAAACTTCAAAAAGAAGGAGCTAGTGGACAAAAGAAGATTACACAAATAACAAGATGGTTAACAATAGGTATTTGTTTAGTTCAAGCACCTGGATATTTAGCTAGTTTACAGCCAATGTTTGGTATTCCAAATTCAGCATTTTTATTAGGCCAAGGTGGTGTTTTCTACTTTTCATCGATAGTAATTCTAGTAACAGGTTGTATTTTTGCAATGTGGTTAGGTGAAAAAATAACAGATAAAGGAATTGGAAATGGAATTTCTTTATTAATTATGGTAGGAATTATTGCAACATTACCTAAATCTTTCCTTCAGAATATGAATGCAAGGTTTACCACAGGAAATGGACCTATGATGATTCTTTTTGAAATTGTCATCTGGTTTGCAATTATTGCTGCGTCTATATTGCTAGTGATGGCAGTTAGAAAAATAGCAGTCCAATATGCAAGAAGATCTGCAACTGGAGGTTATGAAAAAAATGTATTTGATGGTGCAAGACAATTTATTCCTTTAAAGCTTAATGCTTCAGGAGTAATGCCAATTATCTTTGCTCAAGCTATTATGTTTGTTCCAGGTTTAATTGGAGGATCATCGTTAATGAAAGATTCAACTGCCGGACAATGGATGGTTGCTAATTTTTCTGATATGTTTGGCTTATGGTATAATATTGTTTTTGCTTTATTAATTATAATTTTCACATATTTTTATACAGCAATAACAGTTCCTACAAATAAAATGGCAGACGATTTAAAACGTAGTGGTGGTTTTATTCCAGGAATACGTCCAGGTTCTGAAACATCAGAATACTTAGATAAGATTATGTCTCAAATAACTTTGCCAGGTTCTATATTTTTAGCTTTAATCGCTGTTTTTCCAGCATTTGTATTTAAGCTAATGGGAGTACAATCAGGTTGGGCATTATTTTTTGGAGGTACATCATTATTAATTATGGTTGGAGTTGCAATTGATACTATGCAACAAGTAAATTCTTACTTGTTAAATAGACACTATGATGGCTTAATGAAGACTGGTAAAAATAGGAAAGCAGTAGCTTAATATTAAACTATGGCAAAGCAAGCAGCAATAGAGCAAGACGGAACGATAATAGAAGCATTATCAAATGCAATGTTTCGTGTAGAATTAGAAAATGGTCACATTGTGACAGCACACATATCCGGGAAAATGCGTATGCATTACATTAAATTGTTACCTGGAGATAAAGTAAAATTAGAAATGAGTCCTTACGATTTAACGAAGGCTCGAATAACTTATAGATACTAAACTTATGAAAGTAAGAGCATCAGTTAAAAAGAGAAGTATCGATTGTAAAATCGTACGCAGAAAAGGAAGACTTTACGTCATTAACAAAAAGAATCCTAGATTCAAACAAAGACAAGGATAATTATGGCTAGAATTGCAGGTGTAGACATACCAAAAAACAAAAGAGGAGTTATTTCTTTAACTTATATCTATGGTGTAGGTAGAAGCAGAGCTCAAGAAATTTTAGCAACAGCTAAAGTTGACGAAAGTATTAAAGTTCAAGATTGGGACGATGATCAAATAGCAGCCATTCGTGACTCTGTTGGAACATTTACCATTGAAGGAGAATTACGTTAAGAAACAAAATTAAACTTTAAGCGATTATTGGATATTGTTTGTTACAGTGTTATTCGTCATAGAGCTGTTTTACCTTTAAGAGGTCAACGTACTAAAAACAACTCTAGAACTAGAAAAGGTAGAAGAAAAACTGTTGCTAACAAGAAAAAAGCAACTAAATAATAATTACAAATTTGGTCTTTAGTGTTTAGACGTTGGAAAGAATCTGTTTGAAATTATTTAGGTTTAGGATTCTAGCGACTATCAACTAACTACTTAGAACTATAGAAATATGGCAAAGACAAATACAAAATCGACTAAAAAACGTAAAGTTATAGTTGAATCTGTTGGAGAAGCACACATAACTGCATCCTTTAACAATATTATTATCTCATTAACAAACAAAAAAGGTGACGTGATTTCATGGTCGTCTGCAGGTAAAATGGGATTTAGAGGTTCTAAAAAGAACACACCTTACGCAGCTCAATTATGTGCAGAAGATGCATCTGGAGTAGCAAAAGAAGCAGGGTTGAAAAAAGTAAAAGTTTATGTTAAAGGACCTGGAAACGGTAGAGAATCTGCTATACGTTCCATCCACAATGCAGGAATTGAAGTTACAGAAATTATTGATGTAACACCTTTACCGCATAATGGATGTCGTCCTCCAAAACGTAGAAGAGTATAATAACGTTTAAAACGTTAAGCATATAACACATCATAAATTAATATTAGTTATATATAATAGCTGATATTAATTTTTTGTGTAAATTTGCAGACTTAAAAATATTAACAAGTATCAATTAGAGAGATCAACGCAAGTCGAAGGATAAGATTAAGACCTTAATTCACATGCACTCTCACAAAACAATTTAAAATGGCAAGATATACTGGTCCTAAAACTAAAATAGCACGTAAATTTGGCGAAGCTATATTTGGAGATGATAAAGCTTTTGAAAAAAGAAATTATCCACCAGGACAACACGGAAACGCAAGACGTCGTGGAAAAAAATCTGAATACGCTATCCAATTAATGGAAAAGCAAAAAGCTAAGTATACCTACGGTGTATTAGAGCGTCAATTCAGAAACATGTTTAAAAAAGCTACAGCAGCTCCTGGAATTACAGGTGAAGTTCTATTACAATTATGCGAGTCTAGATTAGATAACGTTGTTTTTAGAATGGGAATTGCTCCAACAAGAAGTGCTGGAAGACAACTAGTTTCTCACAGACATATTACAGTAAATGGAGAGTTGGTAAATGTACCATCTTACCAACTAAAAGCTGGTGATGTTGTTGCTGTTAGAGAAAAATCTAAGTCTCTTGAGGCTATTGAAAGATCTTTATCAAATTCAAGTAACGTTTACGAATGGATTACTTGGAATAGCGCAACAAAAGAAGGTACTTACGTTTCTGTTCCTGCTAGAATTCAAATTCCTGAGAACATAAACGAACAATTCATTGTAGAATTATACTCTAAATAATAATTAATCATATTGATGTTTAGCCAAAGGATTTATTAGTGATCTTCAAACTTTTAAATCGCGCAACTAAACAACAATTAAAACGAAGAAAAAAATGGCAGTATTTAATTTTCAGAAGCCCGACAAAGTAATCATGATTGATTCTACTGATTTCGAAGGTAAATTCGAATTCAGACCACTAGAACCAGGTTACGGACTAACAGTAGGAAATGCTTTAAGAAGAGTTTTATTATCTTCTTTAGAAGGATTTGCAATTACATCTATTAGAATAGAAGGTGTTGATCATGAATTTTCAGCAATATCTGGAGTAGTAGAAGATGTTACTGAAATTATTTTGAACTTAAAGCAAATGCGTTTTAAGCGTCAAATAGAGGATGTAGATAACGAGTCTGTTTCTATTTCTATTTCAGGTCAAGATAAAATTACAGCAGGAGATTTTCAAAAATTTATTTCAGGTTTTCAAGTTTTAAATCCAGATTTAGTAATCTGTAACTTAGATTCTAAAGTAAATATTACTATGGAAATTTCAATCGAAAAAGGAAGAGGTTATGTTCCTGCAGAAGAAAATAAAAAAGCTTCAGCACCAATGGGGACAATCTTTACAGATTCAATTTATACACCAATAAAGAATGTTAAGTATAGTATTGAGAATTATCGTGTAGAGCAGAAGACAGATTACGAAAAATTAGTTTTCGAAATTCAATCAGATGGTTCTATTACGCCTCAAGATGCTTTAACTGAAGCAGCAAAAACTTTAATTCACCACTTCATGTTATTCTCAGATGAGCGTATAACATTAGAAGCTGATGAAATTGCACAAACTGAAACTTATGATGAAGAGTCTCTTCACATGCGTCAGTTACTTAAAACTAAATTAGTAGATATGGATTTATCTGTACGTGCACTTAATTGTTTAAAAGCAGCAGAAGTAGATACATTAGGAGACTTAGTATCTTTTAACAAAAACGATTTAATGAAGTTCCGTAACTTCGGTAAAAAATCTTTAACAGAGCTTGAAGAGCTTGTAAATGTAAAAGGTATGAATTTCGGAATGGACTTATCTAAATATAAATTAGATAAAGATTAAATTTTTAACTAAAAAACTTAGTCAACACAATAATTAATTAATCATATTTTGCTCCTCGATAATTGAGTTTAGTAGCAAGATGATAAAATAAATGTCATGAGACACGGAAAAAAAGTAAACCATTTAGGACGCCAGACGGCTCATAGAAAAGCTATGTTAGCAAATATGGCTTGTTCTTTAATCGAACACAAACGTATCAATACTACTGTAGCTAAAGCAAAAGCTTTAAAAGGTTTTGTTGAGCCAATGATTACAAAATCTAAAAACGATACGACACACAATCGTCGTTTAGTATTTTCTAAATTGCGTCAAAAAGAAGCAGTTACTGAATTATTTAGAGATGTAGCTGCAAAAGTTGGAGATCGTCCAGGTGGTTATACTAGAATTATAAAGTTAGGAAATCGTTTAGGAGATAACGCTGATATGGCAATGATTGAACTTGTAGATTATAATGAAATCTATAATGCAGATAAAAAAGCTAAGAAAACTACACGTAGAAGTCGTCGTGGTGGAAAAGCAACAACTGCGCCAATTGACACTAAAGCAACTAACGAAGAAGAGTAAATGTTAATAAGCATTTAATATAAAAAGGATAAACTATTTTAGTTTATCCTTTTTTTTTTGAACTTTTGCAAAACCTTTGACGTAATTATTATATCTATGAAATATCAAAAACTAAAAAAAGCATTAATACTATTGGCAGATGGAACCATTTTTCATGGTAAAGCTGTAGGAAGAGAAGGTAGTGCCTTTGGTGAAGTTTGTTTTAATACAGGAATGACCGGTTATCAAGAGATTTTTACAGATCCTTCATATTATGGCCAGTTAATGGTTACCACTAATGCACATATTGGGAATTATGGTGTTAATAGAATGGAAGATGAATCTGACTCTGTAAAAATAGCAGGCCTTATATGTAAAAATTTTAGTTATGAGTTTTCTCGTGATGCAGCAGACGGTTCCTTAGAAGCCTTTTTAAACCATAACAATCTACTTGCAATTTCAGATGTAGATACAAGAGCTCTTGTAGCATACATTAGAGACAATGGAGCAATGAATGCAGTTATTTCTACAGAAGTAGATAATGTTGAAGAACTAAAATTGCAACTTGCAAATACTCCTAATATGAATGGCTTAGAACTTGCTTCTAAAGTTTCAACTAAAGAGCCTTATTTTGTAGGAGATGAAAATGCGGCTATTAAAATTGCTGCATTAGATATTGTTATTAAAAAGAATATTCTTAGAAATTTTGTAAAACGTGGTGCATATGTAAAGGTGTTTCCATATAATTCTAAATTCGAAGATTTAGAAGCTTTCAATCCAGATGGGTACTTTTTATCTAATGGACCAGGAGATCCAGAACCTCTTATAGAAGCTCAAGAACTGGCAAAAGAAATTATTAAAAGAGATTTACCATTATTTGGTATTTGCCTTGGACACCAGGTTATTGCATTAGCAAATGGTATTTCAACTTACAAAATGCATAATGGTCATAGAGGTATTAACCATCCAGTAAAGAATTTAATAACTGGAAAAGGAGAAATAACATCACAGAATCATGGTTTTGCAATTAATAGAGAAGAAACAGAAGCACATAATGATGTAGAGATTACACATGTGCATTTAAATGATGATACTGTAGCAGGAATTAAAATGAAAAGCAAGAATGTGTTTTCTGCTCAATACCACCCAGAAGCTAGTCCTGGACCAAACGATTCAACATACTTATTTGATGAGTTCATTAATAAAATCAAAAAATAATAGTATGAATAAAGCAATAGAATGTATTTTCTGTTGCTTTTTCAATTTTACTAAAACGTTATAGATAATTTTTTGTTTAATTCTAAAATTGTTAACACTAAGAACACAGAATTAAATAGTAAATTTGAATGTTAATAAAAATTTAAAACACGAATTATGAGTATTATAATCAACGTCCACGCAAGACAAATTTTCGATTCAAGAGGAAACCCAACAGTAGAAGTAGATGTAGAAACAGAAAACGGTTACGTTGGAAGAGCTGCAGTACCATCTGGAGCTTCAACAGGCGAACACGAAGCTGTAGAGTTACGAGATGGTGGAGATAAATTTATGGGTAAAGGTGTAACCAAAGCTGTAGATAATGTTAACTCTATACTAGCAGAAGAGCTTTTAGGTGTAAATGTTTTTGAGCAAAACTATATAGATACTTTAATGTGCGAAATAGATGGCACTCCTAATAAATCAAAGTTAGGAGCAAATGCTATTTTAGGCGTTTCTTTAGCAGTTGCTAAAGCAGCAGCAGCAGAATTAGGTATGCCATTGTATCGTTATGTTGGAGGTGTAAGTGCAAATACTTTACCAGTACCCATGATGAATATTATAAATGGTGGTTCGCATAGCGATGCTCCAATTGCTTTTCAAGAATTTATGGTCATACCAGTAAAAGCAAATAACTTTTCTCACGCACTACAAATGGGTACAGAGATTTTTCATAACCTTAAAAAAGTTTTACACGATAGAGGTTTAAGTACAGCAGTAGGAGACGAAGGTGGTTTTGCACCAAACTTAGAAGGCGGAACAGAAGATGCTTTAGAAATTATAGCACTGGCAGTAAAAAATGCTGGCTACACTTTAGGAGACGATATTATGATTGCTTTAGATTGTGCAGCAGCAGAATTTTATGTTAATGGTAATTACGATTATTCTAAATTTGAAGGTGAAACCGGAAAAGTAAGATCAAGTAAAGAACAAGCAGATTATTTAGCCGAATTATCTCGTAACTATCCAATTATTTCTATTGAAGATGGTATGGATGAAAATGATTGGGACCGTTGGAAGTATTTAACTGAAAAGATTGGAGATAAAGTACAATTAGTTGGTGATGATTTATTTGTTACTAATGTAGAACGTTTATCGAG
>NZ_JASJHV010000094.1:0-2656 GCF_037625555.1 Lacinutrix sp. | reverse complement strand
TGTTCTAAAATATAACTTTTGGATTGATATTTTAGTATTTAAAGCCTTTAATTATTAAAATATTTAATCTGTTTTCTCCTTTTTAAAGTTGCTAATAATGGTAGTAAATTCTTTACCAACACTAATAATTTTTTCAAGAAGTTCAAGTTCTTTATCATCTTTTAATAATTTGCTATCAATGTTTTTAGCTTCAAAAAGTTCGAAAAATAAAAATTTATTATCTGTTTCAATTTTAAGAGTTTTAGTTAAAAGCGCATCGTTAAAAAGCGTGTTAGAATTTTTAAATAATGATACTAAATTTTCATAAGAACTAGGTTTAAAAGGCTCTGCTTTGTTCTTAAATAGTTTACCAATTAATCCAATAATTTTTATAAAATCTAAATTTCCGCTAGGTGCTTTACTATAAAGGTGAGGATTTCTTTTTATATCTTCAAGAATTTGATTTCGCATTGAAGCGTTTATTTCTATAACAATGCTACTTTTTCCTTTTGGTTCCCTTTAATATTTACTTCTTCTAGAGTTTTTTTTTCTTTTTTTAATTGAATTACAAATTGCTATTTTATATAAATAGGCTTAACAATAATTTGTTGAGTAGCATAAAATAACGCACTTATTTTTAAAGTATCTGTTATTTTTGCTGCAATTGTAAAGGCTCCATTTTTAATTTTTTTTCTCTTTGCTTTCTTAGCTTTTACTCTTTTAGCTTTTTCACAAGGAGATTCGTATTCTACCTCACCAGCAGTAATAAATTCTTCACAAACTGTTTTATCTCGAACTATATTAATTGTATAATGAGATTGTTGTGTTATTTGAACTTCTTGAGTTATTGTTGCCAGATATGTAATAATTATTATGTCTTCTGTTGTAACTTTTGTTTAAACTTATCATCAAAGTCTGAAGTACTGTTATTGCTTTTGTTTTTTAAAGTCACTTTCACGCCAGGCAAAGGCAAGCCATCTTCATCTGTAATTAACCCAGAGATGGTTCGGGTTTTTAAAATTGATTCTCCTTGTTTATTGTTTACCTTGTTAGTTGTAATATCTTCTGTCCTGTCTAATTTTATAGAGTAACCAAGGGCAATCGCTGTGTTTGTTCTTAGTGCAAGAAAAGTAAATAAACTAGCAGCTATAAAAGAGAGGTCTTTTGAAGTGTTATTTGTATGTATTAAAGTTCTATTTAATTGAGTGTTTTTAAACCTTCTAAAATATTACCGTTTTCTTTAAAGGTTTTAAGAATGAAATAATCTGTTTTCTTTGTAAAATCAAAAACAGATTTATTACAAGTTTTATAGTGTTTTCCTTTTTGGTTAGAAGTCATTTTACTCCAGTCTTCATGACATGGTTTAGGGATTGTTATATGCTTTTCTTTTTTCATAAAACTTCAAATTTAGTATTCAAAGTAATCGAAAAGAGAAGCGAAAAGAAAGTTGTAATGAGTAAACGCTACTTATTAATGAGTGAAGTGTTATTCTATAATTTTAACTTCAAATAATTTATCCCAACGCTTCCCTGTAACAAAAATAGTTTGTGTTTCTGGATTGTAAGCAATACCATTTAAAACGTCTAAGCCTTTGTGTTTAGTAACGAGCTCTTTTAGTGGAGAAAAGTCTATAACAGCTTCTGTTGCACCATTTTCTGGATTAATAATTACAATACCGTTTTTTTGATAGATATTAGCATAAATTTTTCCGTTTATCCATTCTAGCTCATTAAGCTTTCCTATTTTTCCTTTATTTGTATAAACTTGAATGTGATCGTCTTCTACTAAAGTTTCAGGATTTAAATACCATATTTTTTCTGTTCCATCACTTTTATAAAGCATTTTCCCATCGTTGCAAATCCCCCAACCTTCTTGGCTTTTACCAAACTTAAAAGTACTTTTGCGTTCAAAAGTATCAGCATTATGAACAAAACCTTTACCACTTAACCAGGTTAATAAATAGATGTTTTTATCTAAAACAGTTAGGCCTTCACCAAAATAATTATCGGCTAAATCTACATTTTTAAGTACTTCTCCAGTTTTATAATCTACTTTTCGCAATTTACTTTCTCCTTTTTGTCCAGTACTTTCATACAATTCGCCATTATAGAATTCTAAACCTTGAGTGTAAGATGTAATGTCGTGTGGATAGGTGTTTATTATTTGGTAGCCATATACTTTAGGTGCTTCGTTATTGACTATAGAAATATTTTGCGTCGCTGTTTCCGTTTCTCCATCATAAATAACAGTAGCAATAATATCATGACTTCCTAATTTAAAATCTAATAGAGTGGTAGTGTCTTTAATGGTTTTTCCATCAAATGTATAGCTAATAGATTCTATTTCAAGTTTATTAGGGTTTTTAATTGTAATTTCTAATACTTCGTTTAAAGGAATAGTGTTATTTGTAGCATTTGTAGAAATACTAAAGTTTTTTTTATTAGAATCGCCTCCGCAATTAGATAATGTAATTGCTAAAATTATGATAATTAGGTGTTTAAATCCGTTCATTTTATTATTGTAATTTCAAGCAAGATATTTATTAAAATTCAGTTTAAAAAATATTGTGATAAATTTAAAAGATTGTATCTTTGCAGCGGCAAGTCCTACACAACTAGCTCCTGTTGAATCCTCCAGGGCGGGAACGCAGCAAAGGTAAGTGGTCGTAGCAGTGTGA
>NZ_JASJHV010000093.1:0-36337 GCF_037625555.1 Lacinutrix sp. | reverse complement strand
ATCTTTTCTTGCGTCTTCAACAATCATAATCTCATCATTAGACTGTATTGCGTGTCCACAAAACGAAATGTTTCTAGGAGATTCACTTGCTGGAAAGCCATAATTAGATTTTATATAATTCCTATCATTATCTAAAATTGTAATCTGAGAAATAGCTGTTTGGGCTATAAAACACATAATTTCTGTAATATTATCATAGCTTTCTTCATGAAGAGAATCTAATAAATTATAACTCTCTACAGCATGTTGTCTCTCTATTTCATTATTTGGTAATTAAGGTTCAATCATATTAAAAAAATGTAATTTAAATCAAATTAGTTTTTGATAAAATAGTTTTCGATATTTTATATACGAAGTTTTAGACAAGAGGGTTTTATAATTAATCTAGTATGTTGTTAATTTTATTATAATGGATAGAATTAAAATTATCTACAACACTATTAGCTAAGCTATAGTTTTGGTTTTTAGAATGGTAACTCTTATAGCCAATACAAAAAATACCTGCAGCATTTGCGGCTTTAATTCCATTTGTAGAGTCTTCTATTACCAAACATTCAGTTTTTAAAAAACCAGCTAGTTCAGCAGCTTTTATAAAAATTTCAGGATGTGGTTTTGAGGCCTTTAAATCTGCACCACTAATTTTAGCTATAAAATATTGGTCTAAGTTAAAGCGCTTAAAAACATTGTTAATGGTAAGCATAGAAGCAGAAGAGGCTAAAACGAGTGTTAAGCCATTATTATAATAATTTTTTATTAATTCTAAAACACCATCAATTAGCTGTAAGCTTGGGTCGCTATGAAATAGTTCTGTAAATATTTTACGTTTGCATTGCACTAAATCCTCTGGAGCATCATTTAAGTTAAAAATTTCGGAAATCTGTCTACAAACATTAATAGTAGATTGTCCTGTAAAAGATTCGTATAATTCATTTGAAACTTCAATTTTAAAAGTATCAAACATTAAAAAATAGGCTTTTTTATGTAGCGGTTCTGTATCTACAATAACACCATCCATATCAAATAAAACTGCTTTCAACATATTACTAATCTTTTTTTGCGAAGATAAGTTATCACATTTATTTTTTTCTCTCTCATATTTAGAATATTTTGCAAATACAATTTAACAATATGATTTATATTTTCATTTTTATAGTATTTGTGATCTTTGTAGGCTATGCTTTCTATATATCAAAAGCTAAAAAGATTAAAAAAGTGCCAAAGCATTGGCATGATTTATTAATAGAGCATGTACTATTTTATAAAAACCTTTCTTATAAAGATCAAGCCATTTTTAGAAAACGAATGCTACTTTTTTTTAAACGAAATAAATATTGATGGCGTTAATACTGAAATAGAAGAGTTAGATGAAATATTAATTGCTTCTAGTGGAATTATTCCTGTATTTGGTTTTCCAAATTGGAGTTAAAATAATTTGTCTGGAATAATAGTCTATCCAGATAGTTTTAATGAAGAATTACAATTTTCTGATAAAGACAAAAACAAGCGAATACTTGGTACAGGTCCTTTTGAAAAACAAATGATTCTCTCTAAAAAAGCAATTAGGCTAGCTTTTAATAACAAAACCGACAAACATAATACTCCAGTTCACAAATTTGTACATTTACTAGATAAAATGGACGGAGAAATAGATGGTGTGCCAGAGTTGTTTTTTGGGAAAGAATATATTGCGCCTTGGCTGGAACTAATGCATAAGGAAATGGAGGCTATTAATAATGATACATCCGATATTAGAAAATATGGAGGTACAAGTCAAACAGAATTCTTTGCTGTAGCTTCAGAATATTTTTTCGAAAGACCAAAACTATTGAAACAAAAACATCCAGAATTATACAAAATGCTGTCACTTTGTTTTCAACAACCAAAAAGCAAAACATTAAATTTGTAGAAGTATAATAGAAATAACAAAGTAAAACTCAATAGAAACAGTATTAAACTTTTAGACTTATAATGGAATTTCAAGAAATATTAGGCTACTTTGGTGCATTACTTATTGGTCTTGTTCTAGGTTTAATCGGTGGTGGTGGTTCTATTTTTACCGTTCCTATTCTTGTATATCTTATGTTTATTAATCCTGTTACTGCTTCAGCTTACTCATTATTTGTAGTTGGTATTTCTGCTTTATTTGGAGCCATTAGAAACATTAAAAAAGGACTTGTAGATTTTAGAACAGCTATCGTTTTTGCTACACCAGCTTTTATTGCAGTGTATTCTACTCGAAAATTTATTGTGCCAGCTATTCCAGATGAAATTGTAACGATTGGGAATTTTATATTAACCAAAAATATTGCAATCATGCTCTTCTTTGCATTAATTATGCTTGTAGCTGCAATTGTAATGATTAGAAGTAACCGAAAAGAAACAATTGAAGAAATGACAGTTAAGTATAATTATCCATTAATAATTATTGAAGGCGCAATAGTAGGAGTATTAACAGGAATTGTAGGAGCTGGTGGTGGGTTTTTAATTATACCAGCCTTGGTTTTATTAGCAAAGCTTCCCATGAAAAAAGCAGTAGCCACTTCGTTGTTAATTATTGCCATTAAATCGTTAATTGGTTTTATTGGTGACGTAGAAACAATAACTATAGATTGGACGTTTTTATTAAGCTTTACAGCAATTTCTGTAGTTGGTATATTTGTAGGTATTTACCTTTCTAATTTTATTGAAGGTAAAAAACTAAAAAAATATTTTGGATGGTTTGTACTCGTAATGGGAGTTTATATAATAATAAAGGAAGTCACACAATAAGAAAGATTCTGTAACTTAAGTTACAGTATATAACATAGAATTATATTATTTTTACATCATTAAATTAGTATCATGAATATAGAACAAATATACACAGGTTGCCTTGCACAAGGTGCATATTATATAGAAAGCGAAGGTGAAGTCGCTATTATAGACCCTTTACGTGAAGTAAAAAATTATATCGCTAAAGCAGAAGATAATAACGCCAAAATTAAGTACATTTTCGAAACACATTTTCATGCAGATTTCGTTTCTGGACATATAACTTTATCTAAATTCACTGGTGCACCAATTGTTTATGGACCAACTGCAAATCCATCGTTTGATGCTATTATAGCAGAAGATAATCAAGTATTTAAACTAGGAAAAATTACTATTACAGCCTTGCACACTCCAGGACACACTATGGAAAGTACAACGTATTTATTAAAAGATGAAAACGGAAAAGACCATGCTATTTTTAGTGGAGACACCTTATTTTTAGGAGATGTTGGTAGGCCAGATTTAGCTCAGAAAGCAGCAAGTATGACTATGGAAGATCTTGCTGGACTGTCTTTTGATAGTCTTCGTAATAAAATTATGCCTTTAGCAGACGATGTAACGGTTTATCCAGGTCATGGAGCAGGTTCTGCCTGTGGAAAGAATATGATGAAAGAAACTGTAGATACTTTAGGTAACCAAAAGCAAATGAATTATGCTTTGCGTGCAGATATGACTAAAGCAGAATTTGTAAAAGAACTAACTGAAGACTTATTGCCACCACCAAAGTATTTTCCTTTAAATGTCAAAATGAATAAGGAAGGCTATGAGGATATTGATAAAATAATCGAAAAAGGAACTAATGCCTTATCACCAAATGCTTTTGAAGTAACTGTAAACGAAACTGATGCATTAGTTTTAGACGTTCGTCACCAGTCAGAATTTATAAAAGGACACATTCCGCGTTCTATTTTTATTGGCTTAAAAGGCGAATTTGCGCCTTGGGTTGGTGCTTTAATAGCAGACGTAAAACAACCATTATTATTGGTTGTAGATAAAGGTAGCGAAGAAGAAGCGATTACAAGATTATCTCGTGTTGGTTTCGATAATACTTTAGGCTATTTAGAAGGTAGTTTTGAGGCATGGAAAGCCGAAGGAAAAGAAACAGATGATTTACTTTCTATTTCAGCAGATGAATTTAAACAACGATTAGAAAAAGACACTATTCCAGTTTTTGATGTAAGAAATGAAGGTGAATTTATTGCTGGACATATAGAAAATGCAAATTTTACACCTTTAGGTAATTTAAATGCATATTTAGCAGAATTTTCAAAAAATGATACTTTTTACGTGCATTGTGCTGGCGGTTATCGCTCTGTAATAGCTGCTTCTATTTTAAAGAGTAGAGGTATTCATAATCTAGTAGATATTGCTGGAGGAATGGCAGCAATAAAAAAAGTTGGTATTCCAGTTTCAGATTTTGTATGTCCTTCAACACTTAAAAAATAATTAATTTATGGATTTTATCTATAATACTTGGGCTTGGTATGTTGCTGGACCTTTAATTGCAATTACCATGTTTTTACTTATTAAAATGGGTAAGAAATTTGGTATGTCTTCAAACTTAAGAACCATGTGTTCTATTGGAGGCGCAGGAAAATTTGTAGATTTTTTTAAATTCGATTGGAAAAAAGACGTATGGAATTTATACGTTGTTGCAGGTGTTATTGTTGGTGGATTTTTAGCCCTACAATTTCTAACACCAACAGCACCACAAATTCATCCAGATGTGGTTTTACAACTTCAAGACTTAAGCATAACCAGTACAAATACTTCATTTTTACCAACAGAATTATTTAGTTTAGAGAGCTTATTAACATTAAAAGGATTTACTATTATTTTAATTGGTGGATTTCTAGTTGGTTTTGGTGCACGTTACGCAGGTGGTTGTACTTCTGGTCATGCTATTTCTGGCTTAAGTAATTTACAATTACCATCGCTAATCGCTGTTATTGGTTTTTTTATTGGTGGTTTTGTAATGATTCATTTAATATTTCCTTTAATTTTTTAATATGAAGAGTTTCGTAAGTTTTTTTAGTATTGGTTTATTCTTAGGCATATTATTCATTAAATCTGAAGTAGCTTCATGGTTTCGTATTTACGAAATGTTTCAGTTTAAAAGCTTTCATATGTATGGTATTATTGGTTCAGCAATAGCTTTGGGAATTATTATAATAAAGTATTTAAAATATTCTCAAGCTAAAGATTTTGATGGAAAAGACATTACCATTAAACCAAAAGAAAAAGGGTTTACTAGATATATTGTTGGAGGTATCATTTTTGGATTAGGTTGGGCTCTTGCAGGCGCATGTCCTGGACCAATGTATGTTTTAATTGGTACATTTTTACCTAGTATTTTAGTGCTCATTCTTGGAGCACTTTTAGGAACTTTTGTCTACGGACTTTTTAAGAATAAGTTGCCACATTAATATTTTTATGTTTTATATTATTTTTTTGCTCATTTTTTATCAATGAAAAATGAAAGAATAAAAAATGTAACACTTTCAATAATTCTACGTCTTATAAGTATCAATCAATCGTTCTGAATTTATTTCAGAATAAAAAAATCAAAACCATGAAACAAGACAGACAATTATTAGTTATTACTCATTTAAGTCAATTATTAACAGCTATTACAGGCTTTGGTGGACTTATTGTCCCTTTAGTAATCTGGCTTACTAAAAAGGACGAAGATTACCAAATAGACGAACAAGGCAAGAAAATTATTAATTTTCAATTAAGTTTAATTGTAATCTTTATAATTTGTATTCCTTTAATTTTATTATTTGGTCTTGGGCTTTTAGGTTTTATCTTACTAGGTATTATTTCGGTATTATTTCCTATAATAAATGCAATAAAAGCTAATAATGGAGAAAACCAAACATATCCTTTCAGTTATAATTTTATAAACTAGACAAATGGAAACCGAAAGTAAGACCACTAAATACATAGGACTAGGAATTGCATTAGGATCTAGTTTGGGTACAACCGTTGGTTGTGTTATTGAACTGTAACCGATAATTTTGGATTATGGATTAGCCTTGGAGTTTCTTTAGGAGTAGTTGCTGGAATTGTTTACAAAAGTATAATGGATAAAAAACAACAGATAGTAAAAAGTAAATACCTTTATCTTATAATTTTATTAGTTAGTTAAAAGTTAATTATTAGATAAAGAAAAACGCAACCCGAAAAGGTTGCATTTTTTAATTCCTGAAAAAGCAGAAATCTATATTTATATTAAGAGTTACATCATGAGATTCCTGCCTTGGCAGGAATTTGTTAATTATTCAACATAACAGGCATTACAAGCATTGTAACATGTTCACCTTCATCTAAACCATCTACAGGAGTTAAAATTCCAGCTCTGTTTGGCATACTCATTTCAAGTTGCACTTCAGATGCGTTAAGGTTATTCAACATTTCTGTTAAGAAACGAGAGTTAAATCCAATTTGCATATCGTCACCTTGATAATCACACGTTAAGCGCTCTTCTGCTTTGTTAGAATAATCAATATCTTCTGCAGAAATATTAAGTTCTGCACCAGCAATTTTTAAACGAATTTGATGTGTTGTTTTATTTGAGAAAATACTAACGCGCTTTACAGAGTTTAAAAACTGAGTTCTGTCGATATTTAATTTATTTGGGTTTTCTTTAGGAATGACTGCTTCGTAATTAGGATATTTTCCATCAATTAATCGGCAAACTAAAATGGTATTTTCGAATGTGAATTTAGCGTTAGAATCGTTGTATTCTATAGTTACATTCTCATCCCTAGAAGATAAAATAGCTTTTAATAATGTTAACGGTTTCTTAGGCATAATAAATTCTGCAACTTGAGAAGCAGAAACATCTTCGCGTGTATATTTCACTAATTTGTGCGCATCTGTTGCTACAAAAGTTAAGTTGTCTGGAGAAAACTGAAAGAATACACCACTCATTACTGGTCTTAAATCGTCGTTTCCAGCAGCAAAAATTGTTTTACTAATTGCAGTTGCTAAAATATCTCCAGAAATAGTAGTGCTAGAAGGATCTTCAAGCGCTACTGCTTTTGGAAACTCCGCTCCATCTGCATATGCTAAAGCATATTTACCATGGTTAGAGCTAATTTCAATAGTGTTATTTTCTTCAACAGTAAACGTTAACGGTTGTTCTGGAAACGTTTTTAAAGTATCTAATAATAATCGAGCAGGAATAGCAACACTTCCTTTGCTATCACTTTCTATATCTAATGTAGAAGACATTGTTGTTTCTAAATCACTTGCAGAAACGGTTAATGCGTTATTATCTATATCGAAAAGGAAATTATCTAAAATAGGTAAAGTATTAGAGCTGTTAATTACACCTCCTAAAACTTGTAACTGCTTAAGTAAATAAGTACTTGATACTATAAACTTCATATATAATTGGTCTATTAAATTCTGAATAATTAATTACTACAAATATATTGTTTAAGAGTCTAAAAGTGAAACAAACTTATTAACAGTTTTTTTAATTATTCTGTAGGTTTTAGTTGGCTGTATTTAAGATTTTTTTGTGTATTTTTTCTTTCTAAAAAAATTAAAAACAAACCCAAACAAGCCTAAAAACGATAAAGGCAATACAATATTAATTACTTGCCATTTGGTTTTTTTCTCTTTAGTGATTTTTGTATAATCTAAAAATGCCACTTTTACTTCTTTGCTTCGAATGTTTATAAGTCCATCATCGTCTAAAAGATAGTTAACAGCATTAAGTAAAAATTCTTTGTTTCCGTATGTTTCTTTGGTCCATTTATCGAAACCTAAAGTTGTTGGTCTTCCTTTGTCTAAATCGTTTTTAATTACATCACCATCTGCAATTATAATCATTTTAGTAGCAACACTTTTTGTAATGTCGTTTTCAATTTTAAGAGGTTTTACACGATTATTATACACCGAAGTAAACTCACCTTCTAATAGTACTGCAAGGTTTTGTCTGCCTTTAGTAAAAAGCTTAGAATCTGGCTCTTTTAAAGTAAATTCTATACTAAGTTCTTTAGGAGTGCCTTCTAAACGACTTGGTTTATCACTTTTAAGTAAAATAGTCTTCTTTATGTCGTTTTTAAGTGTATCTATTTGGTTTGCAAAATCAAATTTCACAAAGTTTATATTGTTTACAATTGGATGGTTAACATCACTTAAGGCTAAAGGAGAGTATGGCCATAAAAAATGCTGTAGTTTTAAACTTTCATCTTGACCTGTTTCTAAAGTAATTCTACCAATATTCTGGCTCTTAACACTTGTTAACACAGGATTAATACGTGCTCCATACTTAAAAAAGAAATCTGTTAAATTTAAATCTCTTCGTACTGCTACATTTTTACCTTCAGGATTAAACAAGCTATCCTTTTCCATTATAATCTTATCTATTAACCAAAGACCTTTTCCACCATTCATAGTGTATTGGTCTAAGATATATTTCTCTTCTTCAGAGAATGCTTCTGTTGGTTTTGCGGCAATTATTAAATCGTATTCGTTTAAAGATTTTGAAGCTTTAAGCGGATTTGTTGCTACGCTATCTAAGGTGAATGGTGCAATATAATAGTATTGTTGAAGTGTTTTTAATAGATCTGCAATTTTAAGATCTGGCAATTCATTATTACCTTTTAAAATTGCAATTTTTCTACGTTTTGGATTAATAAGTCTACTTAAACCGTCAGCAAATGCATATTCTAAATGTTGCACAGAGTTTGTTACCGTTTCTTGTTGGTTTGCGTTTACTTTATATTTAACTAAAGGTATGTCTACAGTTTGGTTATTATAGCTAGCCAAAGCCCACGGAATAATAATACGTTGCGATTGCTTCCCATTATCTTGAACGCTAAGTTGCATAGGTGTTAAGCCACGTTCATTAAATTGAGCTATTCTAAGGTCTTGGTTAGCTTTATCTTCAAAAGGATCTATAAAATTAAATTTTATATCACCATTGTAAGCAGAAAATTCTTCTAGTAATTGTTTTGTTTCGGTTTGTAGTCTTCTATATTCCGAAGGAAAATCTTCACCTTCTAAAAACACATCAATTACTATTGGAGAATCTACGTTTTTTAAAATATTTAAAGAGGCTTCGTTTAGAGTATAACGACTATCTAAAGTTAAGTCGAAACGTTGGTATAAACCACCTTGTGCAAGTGAAGCATTTAATACTATTAGAGTTAATGGTAATACTATAAAATGAAACCATTTAGTTGGCTTTGCGCTTTCACTATTTATTCTAACTATAGTCCATGCTATAAAAAACACAGTAACACTTAAAAAGTATAGAATATCTCTAGTGTCTAGAACACCTCTGCTCATACTTTTATAGTGCGTGCTCATACCAAATTGTTCTATCCAAGGCGCAATAAAATCTACTAAACCTTCAAAGCCAACATAGAAGAAAAAACAACTAAAAACAGCAATAATAAACGCGACAATTTGGTTATTGCTTAAAGTGGAGGAAAAAATGCCTATTGCTGTATATGCAGCAACTAAAAATAAGAGTCCAATATAAGAACCTAGTGTACTACCTATATCAAGATTACCAATTGGTTTTCCTAATTGATTAATTGTATAAACATAAAGTAGCGTAGGTATTAATGCTAAAATTATTAATAAAAACGAACCAAAATATTTACCTAAAACAATTTGTAAATGTGAAATAGGTTTAGTTAATAATAATTCTAGAGTACCTTGTTTTTTTTCATCACTAAAACTGCGCATTGTTACTGCAGGAATAAGGAAAATTAAAATCCATGGAGAGAGTAAAAAGAATGAAGAAAGGTCTGCAAAGCCATAATCTAAAATATTGAATTCTCCTTTAAACAGCCATAAAAACAAGCCGTTTAATAATAAAAATATAGCTATAACCAAATAGCCAATAGGTGAAGCAAAGAATGAGTTTATTTCTTTTTTTAAAATAGCAAACATTAATTTATAGTATTATGTGACGCTTAATTTAGTAATCATTTTTGATAAAATTTTAGGAAAAAACCTTTTGGTGTAAACCGCTAACTTTTCCTTAAAACCAGCAATATAAACCTCTTGTCTCTTTTTTAATATGGCTTTGGCCATTAATATTGCAAAATAATTTGGTGCAATCCCATTTTTTGTTGCCTTATCCATTTTTTGTTGAGGGCTTCCATCACCTGTTAACGCATTGAGTGATACATTAGTATTTACAAATCCAGGACATATTAAAGTAATAGTAATATTATCTTGTTGTAGTTCTGCTCTTAGGCTATCAAAAAAACCATGCAATGCGTGTTTACTAGCAGCATAACTAGATCTTAAAGGTGTTCCTATTTTACCAACAATGCTTGAAGTAACTACTATTTGTCCAGATTTATTTTTAATAAAATGTGGTAATATTAGTTTTGTTAGTGCTACAGTACCTAAATAATTAATGTCCATTAAACGTTTATCTACAGCAATATCTGTTTCTCTAGCTAAAGCACGTTGACTAATTCCTGCATTGTTAACTATAATATCAATTGTTTCAAATAAAGTAATAGCACTATCTACTTTAGATTTTAAATTAGTGTAATCTTCAATGTCTAAAGCAATCAATTTTACGTTTTCAGGATTTTCACAAAGTTGTTTTACTGTTTTTAATGTTTCTATATTTCTAGATGAAAGTATAATTTTAGCACCTTGTCTCGATAATTCAATTGCAAGATGTTTTCCTATTCCAGAAGAAGCACCAGTAATCCAAACGACTTTATTATTGAAACTCATAGCTTGATTAGTTATTATTACTCATTTTATTCCAAGCTTTCAAAGTTATTATTACTAAACTTTCCTCTTCTAAATTAAAAATAGAAACATATTTTTTTCCTAGTATATAATGCGTTTTCCAATCTACATATTTTTTATAAAGTAATAATGTACAAATGTCTGTAGAATTTATATATTCTGAAACAATATGAGAATGTAAAGTAGCAACTGTAGGTTTGTTTTTATCTTCTGAGGTATAGGGTAATTGAATAATGGAATTGTGTATTTTTTCTTTAGTTTTAAGCTTGTTCTTGTTGTTGTATTTTAATAAATAATCATTTCCAAGTAAAACAATTCCACTTATTTGAGGTCCAGTTATAACAAATACTTTTCTTTCTTTTTCTGTAATTACAGGAATAAAGTTTAACACAGTGTTGTTATAAAAACTAAAAAAGCTATCTGTGTTTTTAGCAGCTCTATTTTGTGCGTCTTTTCTTAAAGCTATTAAGTCTTTTTCTAAATCTAAAATTTTCAAATTAGTAACATCTACCTTAATTGGTTTTGTTTGTGTTAAACTATCAAAAGTATACCTAACTAAAATTTTAGAATTATTGAATCTGCTGTAAAAAATGGTATTAATCTTAGACTCCTTATTTTCATAAGATAAATAACCACCTATACTATCTTTTTTATCACTAAAACGGGTTAAAAAGTCATCCGTTCCATACCAAGAGCCTTTTTCTAGTCTATAAAGCAGCTTACCTTCATTAAGAATTTCATCAACTTGTTTTGTATTTTGCGAGTACATATTGAAGCTAATAAAAACTAAAATAAGTAGTATGATTTTTTTCATTATTTATGTTTTAAGAACGATACACTAAAATAGTGATCATTTATTTAATTGTAGCAATTTTATCTACACTCCAAGCTTCTGGCTTGGCATTAAACATTGGTTTTGTTTTAGACCATACACCTTTAAATAGTTCAGAATGTCTGTAATTATTTAAATCAACTTCAGTATTCCAATAACTATACGTAAAAAAAATATTTGTATTGTGTTTATCGCGATATAATTCAAGAAATTGGCAACCTTCAAAATCTCGAATCTTTTGTTTTACAGTTTCAAAATTTGCTAAAAATGGTTTAATATTTTCATCAGCAAAACTCATTTTTACAATTCTTACAAACATGTATTTAAATTTAAAGATTAAAGGCAACAATATTTTGCCATTATAAATTATTGTAAAGTATTTATTGTAGATTTTATAAAATTAATGGTAACCGTATCTCGTAATTTTAAACCCATTAAAGAACTTGCGCCACCAACACTACCTGTGTTTCCTTTGTAAATTGCAATTTCCAAATATTTTGAGGAGTTAAAAACTACCAAACCACGGCCTTCATCATTTCTAATTTCTTCTGGAGTAGTAAAATTTACGATGTCGCTATATTTTGCATGTATTTTTTTAAACTTATGGTTTCTAGCAGACACTTCAAAACGTCTACCTTTCTGTATCGTTTCAAAAAACGATTTCCTTATGTTGGTTATTACGTTCCCATAATTATCAACGTATATTATACTTCCTATAATTTGTGTTTTTTCATCGTTAACATAAGGCTCTAAATTTCTAATAGGCTTAATGTTATTTATGCTTTTACCAATAACAGGCAAAGTACCACCACGTGCAATATGGCAAGCAACTTTTACAAATACGTCTAGAACCGGAAAGCTAGTTTCAATTTTATCATGAATATTAATCTCAACTATTTGTTTGGGTGAAATTTCCGCACAAATCATACTCATAATTCCATTATTGGCACATACAAAAAAATGACCATCTAATTCTATGGCTATATGTTTATTCTCTTCATTAATTTCAGAGTCAATACCTATAATGTGTATTGTTCCATCTGGAAAGCTACTATAAGCATTCTGAATAATATATGCAGCTTCAGGAATATTAAAAGGAGATACAGAATGTGAGATATCAACAATTTTCACTTCTGGCATTTCGCTGTAAATAGCACCTTTTATAGCACCAGCAAAGTGATCTTTCTCACCAAAGTCTGTTGTTAAAGTGATAATCGCCATTTATAATTGTTGATATTTTTTTTAATTAATATGAATAAAAGTTGTCTAACTTCCATAAGTTTATAACACAGAACAAAACTAAGAAAATAGAATAGAAAATCTCAATAAAATGATGCGCTTTTGAACGAAATTATAATTCAACTTGAAGAAATCACTCCAAAAGAATTTTTTGGAACAGGAAATGAAAACATTAAGTTATTAAAAAAACACTTTCCTAAATTAAAAATAGTTGCTCGTGGCAACCAAATTAAAGCTTTTGGAGAAGAAGAGCTTTTAGACGAGTTTAATAGACGTCTCAATATGCTACTTAAGCATTTTGCGAAATATAATAAGCTAGACGAGAATTTAATAGAACGTGTTTTAACAAGTAACACTAGCGATGATTATAAAACTTCATCTCAAAGTGGAGAAACCATTGTTCATGGTGTAAATGGAAAACTAATAAAAGCGCAAACAGCAAACCAACGTAAACTGGTTGAGCTTATGCGCAAAAATGATATGGTTTTTGCCATAGGTCCAGCTGGTACAGGTAAAACTTATACAGGAGTTGCACTAGCAGTACAAGCATTAAAAAGTAAAGAAGTTAAACGTATTATTTTAACAAGACCAGCAGTAGAGGCAGGAGAGAATTTAGGTTTTTTACCTGGAGATTTAAAAGAGAAATTAGATCCATATATGCAACCTTTATACGATGCATTGCGAGATATGATTGCTCCAGAAAAACTAGCACAATACATAGAAAATGGAACAATACAAATAGCACCTTTGGCATTTATGCGTGGACGAACACTAGACAATGCCTTTGTTATTTTAGACGAAGGGCAAAACACTACACATGCACAGATGAAAATGTTTTTGACCAGAATGGGAAAAAACGCAAAGTTTTTATTAACAGGAGATCCTGGCCAAATTGATTTACCTAGACGTACTATTTCTGGTTTAAAAGAAGCACTTTTAGTACTTAAGGATGTTGAAGGTATTGGTATGGTTTTTCTAGATGATAAAGATGTTGTACGCCATAAATTAGTTAAAAAAGTTATTGCAGCTTATAGAAATATCGAAAATATAGATGTTTAATTTTTTTTAAATAAAGAGAAAACAAGTTCATCATTGCGAGACAAATTAATAAATTTGTAAAATAATTAAAGAGATTACCACGTCAATACTTTCTATGTAATGACATATTATATTAAAGAATGAGTAATACAATAACAGATTCAAATTTCAACTTTACAGGACAAAAAAGTGTCTATAAAGGAAAAGTAAGAGCAGTATATAATATCAACGATCAAGAATTGGTAATGGTTGCAACCGATAGATTGAGCGCTTTCGATGTGGTGATGCCTAAAGGTATTCCGTATAAAGGCCAAATTCTAAATCAGATTGCAACAAAATTCATGGCTCAAACAGATGATCTTGTACCAAACTGGCTTACAGCAACACCAGATCCTAATGTTGCAGTTGGTCATCTTTGTGAACCTTTTAAAGTAGAAATGGTAATTCGTGGCTATATGTCTGGTCATGCAGCAAGAGAATATAAAGCAGGTAAGCGATTATTGTGTGGAGTTGAAATGCCAGAAGACATGAAAGAAAACGATATGTTTCCTTCACCAATAATTACACCTGCTACAAAAGCCGAAATGGGAGATCATGATGAAGACATTTCTCGTGAGGACATCATTGAAAAAGGAATTGTTAGCGAAGCAGATTATCTAGTTCTAGAAGATTATACACGTAAATTGTTTCAACGTGGTACAGAAATAGCAGCTTCTCGAGAGTTGATTTTAGTGGATACTAAATACGAATTCGGAAAAACCAAAGACGGAAAAATAGTATTGATAGACGAAATCCATACACCAGATTCTTCCCGTTATTTCTATGCAGATGGTTATCAAGAGCGTCAAGATAGAGGAGAGGCACAAAAACAACTCTCGAAAGAGTTTGTGCGCCAATGGTTAATAGCAAATAACTTTCAAGGTTTAGAAGGTCAATCTATTCCTTTTATGAGTGATGAATATATTGAAACAGTTTCTGAACGTTACATAGAATTGTACGAGCAAATTATGGGAGAAAAATTTGTAAAGGCAGATGTATATAATATACACGAAAGGATTGCTAAAAATGTAGAAAAGTATTTAGCTAATTAAATTATAAAGATTTACCATTAAAAAAGACCTAAGAAATTAGGTCTTTTTTAGTTTTACTCTTTTGGATATTTACCAACATCCTTATGTTGCCATATCAAATTCACAATTTGCCATTTGCCATCTAATTTCATTAAATGTAAATATTCGACCCAATTATCTGAAACGAGCTTAACATTTGCAATGCGATTATAAATATCAAGAATCGTTACTTTATTGTCTGGAGGAGTTGGAAATTTAGTATTAGACTTATTCCAAGAATTAGAAAATTCAATCATTTGGGCTTTTGTAGTTCTTTTAGAGTATTCTTTTTTTGTGCTTCTATCCCAACCAATAGTAACTTTATTTAGGCTATCGTTCATGACTTCATTCATAAGTTCTGGTTTTAATTGTTGTAAACTAATTAAATAACCTAGTGCTTTTTCTTTAATTTGAATAGTATTTTTCTTTGTAGCTATTTTACTTAGTGTAATATTTAGGTTAGAAGGAACATTACGTTCTCTAATTAGTTTACCATCAACGTCTAATTGTTTTAATTTAGTATTATTACCTATACTATCGTATCGTTTTTCACCAATAGCAAATTGCCATTGGTTCAATGCTAAAGCACCTTTGCTATTATGGTATGTATAAGTAATGTGATTTCCTATAGAATCGTATGTGTCTTGATAAGAAGCAATACCATCTGTGTTATTTGTGATTTCTAAATCTTTGTTTAAGTTATAATGGGCTTTTGGCGCTCCATTTTTATCCAATGTAATGCCAGTAGTTCCAAATCTAAAATATGGCGAGACATTCACTTCTTGGTTTTCTAAATTATAACGTCTTTCAATAATTAATTCTTTGTGTTTTGTCCAAACATAAGTAGAAATCTTCCAATTAGACTCCATAGGTTTATCTTCTAAATCATAAAAATCAAGCTTAGTTTTAAAACCTTTGTTACTGTAAGTAAATACTTCCTTATATACTTGCCTATCGTTAGTTATCCGTTTGTTATTTAGATCGAAAAAGGTTCTTGTTTCTATGTTGCCTTCATAGGTAATAACCATTTTGTAAACTCCTATTGAAGCTAAAGGATGTTGTTTTTCAGTATGATAATGGTTATTAATAATTTCATTTAGTTTGCCATTTTTATCATAATTAAAAATATAATGAGAAGTAGACATTGCAGTTTTGTTTGAAATTGGGTGAATACCTGCTAATTCTATAAAAGGTGATATATGATTATACCTTAGATGTCTAAAATAGTTTGTGCCTGTATACTCTTGAGCATATATTGATGTAGAAACGCATAATACCAATAGTAATTTTAAAATCTTAATACAAATAGATTAAAGTTGAACTTTTAAAATAGTAATACTTAATTGCTTTTAAAGAAAATATAGAAAAGATTAACAAAAAAAGGATTCCAATTTGGAATCCTTTTTTTTCTTAAATTATATAACTTAATAAATATACTATTCAATAATTATACGCTTGTTTATTATTTGTCCTGCATTCTCAATGCTTAATATATAAACTGAACTGTCTAAGTTTCCAAACTGTAATGCTTTATTAAATACACCAGAGTTATTTTCGAAAGATTGTTTGTTTATTAAACGACCTCTTAAATCGTAAAGTTTAAAATTAACAGCATCATTGTTTTGTGTGTTAAACGAAACGTTGACTATACCTTGAGATGGATTTGGCCATAATGATAATGAACCAGCTAAACTGAATTCATCAACACTTAAAGAAGATGTTCCACAAATTTCAATAGAGAAATTTAAAAAAGTACCACCATCTAAAGAAGGATAACCATCTGTTGCAGTTAATACCCAATCACCAACAGTGTTTTCTCCATTAAAAGCAGATAATGGATTTGCAGGTTGAATAATTCCGCCAACAGCAGGAGCAGAAGTACTACAAACAACAGGTCCAGCTGCTTGGTCATCGTAAGTTACTGCAATATCATCTGTTCCATCATCACATGCACTATTTACTAACATAATAACCGATGTTCCGTTTGGAGACGTTAACATTAATTCCATATCTCCTGCCCAAATGTGAGTGATGTTTATAGTTGAATTTACATCTGTTATCGTTGAATCATCAGTAATATTAATAGTAGAAGTAATAACATGATCTGTTGTTCCAATACTTGGAATGTTAATATTATTCTCTGTAGAATTATAAGTGATACAAGCAATTGCTGCAGTTGTAAAATTTCTTGTAGAAGAATATGAAGAATCACCACAACTATTCGAAGATTTTACTCTCCAAAAATACTGTGTCATAAAAGTTAATTCAGGAGTGTTAAAACCAACACTAGTAAGAACATTAGAAGTGTAATTTTGAGTAAAAGCAGTATCAGTTGCCATTTCCAAAGTATAACTTGTAGCATTTGCAATTGGGCTCCAAGCTAAATTTACTTGTAGAGCTGTATCTGTAGCATCATTTGCAGGACTAACTAAAGCTGGTACTGTTGGCAAAGCGCCATCAACATTTAAATCGACAGTTAAAGAATTCGTTGTTATACCTGTTCCTGTAACTGTAATTGAATAATTTCCAGTTGCAAGACCCCCTAAGTTACCTAGTGTTAAAACAGTAGTGCCATCTGCACTTAAAGTTGATGGATTAAATGATTGTGTAGCACCTGCAGGTAAATTACTTGCTGAAAAAGTTGTTGGATCTGTATTACCACCAGTTGCAACATAGTTTAATGTATAAGTTACTGTATTTGTTGGATTACAAATGTTTTCCACAGCATTAGCAGCTGTTAAAGCAAAATCTGGAGCTGCAGAACATTGTACTACATTTGGCTTAAATGTAGACTGAATAGAAGTAACATAGGCTTCAGCAACGGTTGTTTGTCCTGCACTAAACATAAACATACAAGCATCGTTAGTATAATCCATATAACTTTGAAATAATTCTTGTTCTGCTGGATTACAAGCTGGCTGACTTCCTAAAGCAGGACAACCACCATTTGAATTCCCTTGGTTTGGTGTATCTGCAATACCATCATCTGTACCACAAGATCCAAATACGTGATCCAAGTTATAGAAGTGACCTAATTCGTGAGTTACTGTTCTACCTAAATCGTAAGGAGCGCCTGGAACAATACCAGAACTTGGACATCCAGCACCAGATCCAAAAGCACCTAAATTCATTGTTACAGAATCTCCGTTTGCTACACTACCTGGATATGGTGAAAAACCTAAAAGGCCTCCTCCAATATCTTTAACTAAAAAGTTCATGTATCCTCCCCAATTAGAATCTGTAGATGAGCCATTACCAAAATTGTAACCAATAGTAACTGCTGGTCCACCTTCTACCATATCAGGATCTAAACCTGTTGGATGGTTGGTTGTAGCAATGCAAAACAAAAAGTTTGCAGCACCAGTATTTACACCTGGATAATTTGATACAGCAGCAGTCCATTCAGAGATGTCCGCGTTTGTACCAGTAAAATCCTCATTTAAAATATCTATTTGATTTTGTGCTAATGCTTCTAAACAAGCTCTATCTGATTCCTGAGCTTCAGGGTAGTGAACTGCAACAGGAATAATAATTGGAACCATTTTATTTTCAGAAGTTCCATTTAGTTTTTTTTCTAATTGTGCTCTAAATTTTGCTTGAGTAATTTTATACTGCTTAGCATATTCAGGATTTTTCATTTGTTCTTGCATATATTCTACCATACCACAAGAGCGTTCTTGAGCTTGAATAGAAAAAACACACAAAACAAAAGCAATACAAAATAGTATAGATTTAATGTTTAAAGTAGTTTTTTGAGTCATAATAATGAGTTTTTCGAGTTAAAGAATTCTGAAAAGTATAAAAAATAATTATAAGATGTATTTATTATTTAGTTTATTTATTATCAGATACTTACTCGTTTGTTTGTGAGGCGGTTAAATTATTATTTAAATTGTTTATGCATTGCATATTAATTCCTTTTAATACATTTATAGAAAACAAAATCAATTTGCAGAAGCTAGACCATTTTATTGCAGAGTTTGCCTCATTTGTTTGGGGATTACCATTATTAATAATTTTAATTGGTGGAGGGCTTTTTTTACTAATTTATTCTAGGTTTTTACCGTTTATATATATTGGTCATGCCATTCAAGTATTGCGTGGTAAATATGATAATCCAGATGATCCTGGCGAAATAAGTCACTTTCAAGCATTATCTACTGCATTATCATCTACTATAGGCATGGGGAATATTGCAGGTGTTGCTTTGGCAATTTCTGTTGGTGGACCTGGTGCTATGTTTTGGATGTGGATTAGTGCAATCGTTGGTATGCCTACCAAATTTTTTACTTCTACACTTGCTGTTATGTTTAGAGGGAAAGATAGTGATGGAAAACTACAAGGTGGTCCAATGTATTTTATAGTAGAAGGTTTAGGTAAACATTGGAAATGGTTAGCCATTTTATTTACTGTTTTTGGGATGTTTGGTGCCTTGCCTGTGGTAAATGTTAACCAGTTAACACAAGCTATTAATGATATTATTTTAATACCAAATGGTGTTGACGTAGGTTTAAAAAGCAACTTAATTATAGCCTTTGTTTTAGTAGTTGTGACTTCTGTCGTTATTTTTGGAGGCTTAAATCGAATAAGTAAAACTGCTTCTAAATTAGTACCATCTATGGTAATCTTATACTTTGTATTAGTATTATACATACTACTTTCAAACTATCAGTTAGTGCCTAAATACTTTGTAATGATTTTTACAGATGCTTTTTCTGCAGACTTCTATAATGGAGACGCTTTTTTTGGAGGAGTACTAGGAGCATTAATATTATTAGGCATTCGTCGTGGAGCCTTTTCTAACGAAGCTGGTATTGGTACAGCACCAATGGCTCATGGCGCAGCAAAGACAAACGAACCTGTTCGTGAAGGTTTAGTAGCCATGTTAGGTCCTATTATAGACACGTTAATTGTATGTACATTAACAGCTTTGGCTATTTTAGTTACTGGTGTTTGGGAAACCACATCAGATAATGGAGTAAGTTTGACAGCTTCTGCTTTTAAAGCTACTATGCCAGATTTCGGACATTATTTATTAATGATATGTGTCTTTATTTTTAGTATTTCATCTTTATTTTCCTATTCTTATTATGGTTTAAAATGTTTATCTTTTTTAATTGGAGCAGACAAAAAGCATTATTATAATTATTTTTATATTTTTAGTATCATTTTAGCAGCTACAACTCCATTTGCAATGATGATAAATTTCATCGATGGCGTTTTTGCACTTATGGCAATTCCAACCATGATTGGAACACTTTTATTAGCACCAAAAGTGATTACAGAAATTAAAGCGTATATAAACAGATTACAAAACACCAAACACAATGAGTAATTACCACATAAAACATTTAGAAGAATATTTTCAAGTCTTTAGAAAATCTATTAGAGAACCTGAAGCTTTTTGGGAAGAAATAGCTGAAGAACATTTTTTATGGAGAAAAAAATGGGACAAAGTTTTAGAATGGGATTTCACTAAACCAGAAGTTAAGTGGTTTGAAGGAGCAAAACTTAATATTACAGAAAACTGTATCGATAGGCATTTAGCTACAAGGGGAGATAAAACCGCCATTCTTTTTGAGCCCAACAATCCAGATGAAGGAGCAGAACATATTACATATAATCAATTACATCAACGTGTTAACCAATTTGCAAATGTTTTAAAAGCACAAGGTGTAAAAAAAGGTGATCGTGTTTGTATTTATGTGCCAATGATTCCAGAATTGGCCATTTCAGTTTTAGCATGTGCAAGAATTGGAGCAATACATTCTGTAGTATTTGCAGGATTTTCAGCAAAAGCCTTAGCAACAAGAATTAACGATTGCGATTGTACAATGGTAATTACAGCAGATGGATCTTTCCGTGGCGCAAAAACAATAGATTTAAAAGGTATAGTTGACAAAGCATTAGAGAGTTGTGAAGGCGTAAATTCAGTGTTAGTAGCAAAGCGAATTAATTCAGATATAACAATGAAAGCTGGTAGAGATAAATGGTTGCAACCTTTATTAGATGCCGCTTCAAGCGATTGTCAAGCTGAAGTTATGGATGCAGAAGACCCATTATTTATTCTGTATACTTCAGGTTCAACAGGAAAGCCAAAAGGTATGGTGCATACAACAGCTGGTTATATGGTTTATACTGCATATACTTTTAAAAATGCATTTCAGTATAAAGAAAACGATGTATATTGGTGTACTGCAGATATAGGATGGATTACAGGACACTCTTATATAGTTTATGGTCCTTTGTGTAATGGAGCAACTACAGTTATGTTTGAAGGTGTGCCAAGTTATCCAGATTTTGGAAGATTTTGGGATATTGTAGAAAAACACAAAATTAATCAGTTTTACACGGCACCAACAGCAATTCGAGCATTAGCTAAGCAAGGTGTAGCATTAGTAGATAAATATGATTTATCTTCTTTAAAAGTATTAGGAAGTGTTGGTGAGCCCATTAACGAGGAAGCTTGGCATTGGTACAATGAAAACATAGGAAAGAAAAAAAGCCCAATTATAGATTCTTGGTGGCAAACCGAGACTGGAGGTATAATGATAACACCAATACCTTATGTTACACCTACAAAACCAACCTATGCAACTTTACCTTGTATAGGAGTTCAACCTTGTTTAATGGATGAAAAAGGTGAAGAACTAAAAGGAAAACAAGTGGAAGGGCGTTTGTGTATAAAATTCCCATGGCCAAGTATAGCACGTACCATTTGGGGAAACCACCAACGTTATAAAGACACTTATTTTTCAACATATAAAAACAAATATTTTACAGGTGATGGAGCGCTTAGAGACGAAGTTGGTTATTATAGAATAACAGGACGAGTAGACGATGTTATTATCGTTTCTGGTCATAATCTAGGAACAGCACCAATAGAAGATGCTATAAACGAGCATCAAGCAGTTGCAGAAAGTGCTATAGTAGGTTTTCCGCATGATATTAAAGGAAGTGCATTATATGGATATATAACACTAAAAGATTCGGGAGAAACAAGAAGTCACGATAATTTGCGTAAAGAAATCAATCTATTAATAACAGATAGAATAGGACCAATAGCTAAGCTAGATAAAATTCAATTTACTGAAGGTTTACCAAAAACAAGAAGTGGTAAGATTATGCGACGTATTTTGCGTAAAATAGCAGAAAAAGATACTAATAACCTAGGAGATATTAGTACACTATTAAACCCAGAATGTGTTCAAGATATAATAAATAATGCATTATAATGTAACATATTTACTTTATTGGCTCTTGTTTTTGTGTGTTTTGCATTGTAAATAGTTTCTTTTTTGTAATAGTACTGTCGTCTTACATAAAGTTTTATATAGACATAGCAATAGTATCGAGAAGTATTTATATATACTTCTCGATACTGTTTTTATTAAAAAATCACTAAAAGTGACAGTTTGTTATTTAATTAATTTAATTTGTCGGCATGGAGCCTTCTTAGCTTTGCTAATTTTGGATCTATTACAAAGGTGCAATAACCCATTCCTTGATTACTTCTATAAAAATCTTGATGTTCCTTTCCAGCTTCGTAAAAAGTATCTAAAGCACTTACTTCTGTAACTATAGCATTTTTGTAGTAAGGCGCAACTTCTTTAATAACAATTTCTGCAAGTTCCTGTTGTTTTTTATTATGATAAAAAATTACAGAACGGTATTGGGTACCTCTGTCTGCATCTTGTTGGTTTAAAGTTGTAGGATCATGAGTAGTCACAAAAATCACTAAAATGTCTTCGTAAGTAATCACATTAGAATCAAACGTAATTTGTATTACTTCAGCGTGTCCTGTTAACCCAGAAACAATTTCTCGATAGGTTGGATGTCCAGGAACGTTTCCACCAGAATAACCAGACACCACTTTTTTAACGCCTTTAACTTCTTGAAATACAGCTTCTGTACACCAAAAACAACCACCACCAATAGTCGCTAATTGTAAGTTTTTACTTATCATTAGTATGCTCCTTATTTAATTGCATAGAAGCAGAATTTATACAATAACGTAAACCACTAGGTTCAGGGCCGTCTGGAAAAATATGGCCTAAATGTGCATCGCAAGTGTTACACATTACCTCAACCCGAATCATGCCAAAAGCAGTGTCTTTTTCATACTTAATAGCATCTTCTTTAATAGGTTGTGTAAAACTTGGCCAACCAGTTCCAGAGCTAAACTTAATAGTAGAATCAAACAAAGGTGAATTACAACAAATACAATTATATTGTCCTTCGTCGTAAATACTACAAAGAGCTCCAGTATTTGGTGCTTCGGTTCCTTTAAGTCTTGTGATTCTAAACTGTTTTGGAGTTAATAAACCTTTCCATTCGTTCTCGGTTTTTTCTACTCTTTTATTTGGAGTAGGATTTCCTTTTACTGTGTAATTTATAATATGTTTCCAATTAAGCATAATAAAGTTCCTTTCTTTGTTAAATTAGTATATGCTTTAAAACTTGGTCGTAATTTTTAGTAAAGCCTTACATGTGTAAATATCTAAAAAATATGCTACATAAACAATGGTTTTTGGACATTACCTTTTGCTTAAAAAAGCAAAAGGTCGGGCTTTCACAAGTCGCTCTCTAAGAGGAGCTTCAACGATTGTTCTTTCTGCTACATTATAAAATACATCGACATAGTATTAAGCTCATGTTTTTAAATGTAGGTATACTATTTTATAAAGACAAATATTAAGAACTACAAGATAACATAGAACAGCCTACTTTATGTCTTGCCCAATCTGGACGTTTAGCAAACCATTTTTCATTTTTTGGTTGCTCATCATATGGTTTTTTTAATAAATTAAATAGTGTATCAATTAATTTATAATCACCTTTATTAGCATCGTCAATTGCCAATTGTGCCATATAATTTCGAAGTACATATTTAGGGTTTACTGCATTCATTTTAAGTTGTCGTTCTTCAAAAGCGAGTGTTTCTTTTTTTAAGCGTTTTGTGTAACTATTAAACCAGGAGTTCCATTGTTGTACTATGTCATCGGTCACTTCATCTATTTTGTAGAAAGCATCTTTAATAATTGTAAGGCCTTCAGTGGCATCAGAAATAGAAAAAACACTTAATTTCCTAAAAAAAATAGTCATATCAGTTTCAGTTAACTGTAAAATTTTTTCTAAAGAAATAATGAAATCAACATCACTACTTTCTTCAGTATGTAAACCCAATTTGCTTCGCATCATTACTATATATTGAAATTTTGCATTTTTATGATAAGCGTTCAAACTACTTTGAAGCCCTTCAGTATCTTCAATTAAAGGATATAAAGTATTTGCTAATTGGTACAAATTCCAATGTCCAATATCTAATTGTGCACCAAAACGGTAGCGTTTATGCTCTCTATCTGTTGTGTTTGGTGTCCAATCATTATCGTAGCCTTCTAACCAACCGTAAGGACCATAATCTATAGTAAGACCTAAAATAGAAAGGTTGTCTGTGTTCATCACACCATGAACAAAACCAACACGTTGCCAATGTATAATTAGTTCCAAAGTGCGTTCTAAAACCGTATTAAAAAACTCTAAATAAGTAGCTTTTGATGGCGTTCCTAAATGCGAAAAATGATGTTTTATAGTATAATCTACTAGCATTTTTAAAGTCTTCTTATCTTTTCTTGCTGCAAATATTTGGTAACTACCAAAGCGTAAAAAGCTTGGTGCTACACGACTAACAATTGCACCTTTTTCGTAAGCCGAATTACCATTATAGAACATATCTCTTAATACATTATCACCAGATAGAACTAGGGATAAAGCTCTTGTAGTTGGCACACCAAGATAATGCAAGGCTTCGCTACATAAATACTCTCGTACTGAGGATCGTAATACAGCTAAACCATCTGCAGTTCGAGAATAAGGTGTTGGTCCAGCGCCTTTTAATTGTAATGCCCAATCTGTATTATTATGTTCTACTTCTGCTAAATTAATAGCACGTCCGTCTCCTAATTGTCCTGCCCAATGCCCAAATTGATGTCCGCCATAACACATAGCGTAAGGTTTTGTATTAGCTAAAACTGTATTACCTGTAAATACGTTTAGAAAGTCTTCACTTTTAGCATCAGCCTCAGTTAAGCCTAAATTAGTAAGCATTTCTGGAGAGACATGTATTAGTTCTGGATTTTCAGTTTGTTTTGGTTTAACAAAAGAAAAACAAGCTTCTTTAACCTGTCTCCTTGAATTTTCAAGAATAGGATCTGCTGGTAATTCTGTATTAAATTTATTTTTTATATTTAATTGCATAGTTCTGTTAATTTTAAAACCTATTTGTTTTCATTCATAAACGCTATTATTTCGTCGTATCTTTTAGTCCAAGGATAAATGTAATGAGACATCATTGGGACATGTTTTTTATTTAAAAAAATCTGTTTTATATTAGGTTGAAAAGGTTCGAGTACTTTAACAAATGATGCACTATGTTTAATAATTGAAGGATATGTTTTATTACCAACATACACTAAAAAGGGAGGTGTAGTTTCATCTACAAAATAAATTGGAGATGCATCTTTCCAGTTTTCAGGATTTTTAGTCCAAGTCACATCATAATGGTATGCGCTAGTTGGCTGGTTTTTATCTAAGTAACTTTTCATATCTAATGCCGCAGCATCATTTAAAATAACACCTTTTACTACACTTTTGTTTTTTAAATATTTAGGATTTGTAGTTATTAAAGCAATTAAATGTCCGCCTGCACTATGTCCCATTAAATATATTTGCTCTGGATCGCCTTTATACTGTTCTATATTATTGCGAGTCCATTGTACAGCTTGCCCAATTTCTTTTGCCATCTCGTCATAACTAGCATTTGGACTTAAAGTGTAACCAGGAATTACTGTAACCACATCTTTTTTAGCAAAATTCCTACCTAAAAATCCGTAGCTTTTTTTATCGCCTTCGCTCCAATAACCACCATGAACAAAAATGACTACAGGATTTTTATCTGTTTCTGTATTTCTAGGCTTAAAAACGTTTAATGTGGGTTGTATTTGAGCTTTGCCTTCTACTTTTGTTAAATACGGAACGTCTTTTATTTTACGAGAAGCACAATTAAAAAATATTAGACAAATTATGGTAATATAGGATAGTTTTGAAGGCATTTCTTTTTAATGCTAAGTTAAGAATAACTACAATACATTTAGATAGGGATTTGTAAAGGTTTAAAATTTGTCTTTAAATTTTAAAAGTGTAATGCTTTGCTTTAACTCAATTAGCTATAACGATAAACTATTGCAATTATTTAAAATTAATACTTGAGTTTGTGTCCTAAGAATTTTAACTAATTAAAAAAGGATTATATTTATACTATTAATATTAAGTATTAAAAAATAAAATTATGGCAAAGTCTCAAGATTCAAGAAAAAATGTAAAAAAAGAAGCAACTTTATCTACTAAAGAGAAAAGGGCTGCTAAACAGGCTAAAAAAGCAAGTAGAAAGTAATTTACTAATTATAAAATTTAAAACCCACTCCATTTTGAGTGGTTTTTTTGTTAAAAATCCACTAAATTTAAAGGATTAAAACAAATAAAACAATCATACAGTGATAGATATAAAATTAGCAGTACTTATAGATGGTGATAATATACCATCTGCACATGTAAAAGAAATGATGGAGGAAATTGCCAAGTATGGTAACCCAACAATAAAACGTATTTATGGTGATTGGACCAAGCCACACTTAAATAAATGGAAAGCATTATTATTAGAAAATGCCATTACACCTATACAGCAATATGCTTATACCTTAGGTAAAAATGCAACAGATTCTGCAATGATTATAGATGCTATGGATATTTTATATTCTGAAAAAGTAGATGGTTTTTGCTTAGTCTCTAGCGACAGTGATTTTACACGTTTGGCAACGCGCTTACGAGAAGCTGGAATGCAAGTTTATGGGATAGGAGAGAAGAAAACACCAAATCCGTTTATTGTGGCATGCGATAAGTTTATTTATATAGAAATACTTAGAAATCAAGCAGAAGAAAGTGATTCTGGGTCTTTAGAGAAAGCGACCATTAAACCTAGTAAGTACGATAAAATTACACAAAAGGACATTAAGTTTATAGCCTCTACTATAGATGACCTTTCAGACGATGATGGTTGGGCTTTTTTAGGAGATGTTGGTAGTTTAATGCAAAAAAAACAACCTAATTTTGATTCTAGAAATTATGGTTTTCAAAAATTAACACCTTTAATTAATTCTATTACTAAATTCGAAATTGAAAGACGTGAAGATAACAAAGGACGCACGAAACTGGTTTATGTAAAAATAAAAGAGAAAAAATCTAGAGGCCGAAAAAAATAATCAAACCCTTAATTATCATGAAAATAAAATTATTAATCAGTTGTTTATGTATAGTTTTGTGTTTCAGTTGTAAAACAGAAACTTCAGAAGTTGTTATTTCTAAAGAAAACATTTCAGCTGAAAACTATCTAAAACCAAAAGAGCAAGATCAATTTTTAGGTGGCATAAAAATGATTCCTATTACAACACCAAAAGGCACTTTTAAAGTTTGGACAAAACGTGTTGGTAATAATCCTACAATGAAAGTCTTATTGTTACATGGTGGACCAGGAATGACACATGAAATTTATGAATGTTTCGATGGGTACTTTCCGCAGGAAAACATAGAATATTATTATTACGATCAATTGGGTTCCTATTACAGCGACCAGCCAAAAGATTTAAGCCTTTGGGATTTAGATCGTTTTGTAGAAGAAGTAGAGCAAGTACGTGTAGCTTTAAATTTAAATAAAGATAATTTCTATCTCTACGGACAAAGTTGGGGAGGTATTTTGGGTATGCAATATGCTTTAAAATACCAAGAGCATTTAAAGGGTTTAATAATCTCGAATATGGTAGCTTCTATACCAGAATATCAAGAGTACAGCGATACTGTTTTAGCGCCAAAAATGAATCCTGAAGTTTTAAAAGAAATTATGGCTTTTGAAGATGCAGAAGATTATAGTAACCCTAGATACATTGAGTTAATAGTAAATAACTACTATACTGAACATGTAATTAGAATGCCTATTGAAGACTGGCCGGAACCTATAAACAGGAGTTTTAAACATGTAAATCCAGACGTATATATTACTATGCAAGGACCAAGTGAGTTTGGTATTAAAGGCGATGCAATTCTTAAAAATTGGGATGTAAAAGACAGATTAAAAGAAATTACAGTGCCAACTTTAACTATTGGAGCAACTTATGATACTATGGATCCAAAACATATGGAATGGATTAGTACAGAGGTTAAAAATGGAGATTTTTTGTTGTGTCCTAATGGTAGTCATTTATCTCAATTTGACGACCAGAAAGTGTTTTTTAAAGGCTTAATTAGTTTTATTAAAAGTGTAGATGATGGCAGTTTTAATCAATAAAATCATTTTTAGGACTATCAATTCAACTGCTGAAAATAACAAAAACTTTAAACAGCTTAATTAACTTAAAGTGCTTTACGTAAACGTTTCATATAAATAAAAATAACAAACGATAAAGAGCCGAAAACGGTAAAGCCAATAAATAGAGGTAGAGCAGTAGTGGTTACAAAACCACCAATATAATTAGCAATGGGTACTGCCATCATTGTAGAAACAAAACCAGTAATTGCTGCACCTATTCCAGCAATATGTCCAATAGGCTCCATCGTTATGGCTCTTACATTACCAAAAATGAAGCCGATAGTAAAAAACTGAATGGCCATAAAAACAAGTAGTATTGGTAATGTAGGATTATCAGTATTCCAAAATAGCAAAACATATATTAGCGCATTTAAACTAAAAACGGTTATGGCTAAAAAGGATAGTTTCCACATCCCTAAACGCATTACTAAATTACCATTTAAAAAAGTAGCCAAGCCAACACCTATAGCTAAACCTGCAAAAACATAAGGAAACTCATCTACCAAACCATATTGAATTTCAAAAATGGTTTGTGCTGCACTTAAATAGACAATAAATGCACCTGATATAAAACCTGAAACTAGTGTAAACCCAAGAGGTATTTTATGTTTTAAAAGCTCTTTTAAGCCATCAATAAAAACGTGTTTATTAAACTTAATTTTATATTCAGGTTTTAAGGTTTCTGGTTGTCTTTTCCAAAACCAAACACATACAATAATAGCAATTATTAATTGCGCATAAAAGATACCTTTCCAATCGTAATGATTTAAAATAAATTTTCCCATTACAGGTGCAACAACAGGAACAATAATAAAAATAGTAGTTATAAAAGACATAATTTTTGCCATAAAATCTCCTTTATAAGTGTCTCTAATAATAGTAATAGCTATAGTTCTTGCAGCAGCTAAACCAATACCTTGAAGTACACGACCAAAAATCATCCATTCAATAGAAGGTGAAAGCACACAAATAATACTAGCAATAATAAATATTAAAAACCCAATATAAACTATTGGTTTTCTTCCAAAACTATCAGACAGTGGTCCAAACACAAGTTGTCCAACACCTAATCCCAAGAAAATCATGGTAATTAGTAGTTTGTTATCGTTAGAATTAACGCTGTTAAGCTCTGCGCTAATTGTAGAAATAGCAGGTAATAATGCATCAATAGCTAAGGCTACAATTGCCATTAGCGATGCCATTAAAACTACAAATTCTATTTTAACAGGTTGGTTTTCTTTCATCGTGCAAAAATACACTAAAAGTTAAGAGCATTCTTCTTCTATTTTGAATTAACAAAACATTAATTTTATAGTTGAAATGAATCCTAATTTCAGACGTATCTTTGTAAAACAAAATTGAAGCATGCAGCATTTAAAAGAACCTTCTAAAGACAAGAAGAAACCAAAAGTCACCTTAAAACAAGCGTTTAAAACCATTATTTGGCCAAGACGTAAACTTGTTTTCTTAGGCTTGATATTAATTATCATTCGAAGTTTAGCAGGTTTCGTTTTACCACTACAAAGTAAAGTGTTATTAGATGAGGTTGTACCTGGAAAAGATTACAGTCAATTATACACATTAATAGCCATTGTTGTTACTGCCATTTTAGTACAAGCTATCACTTCTTTTTTATTGACTAAAGTCCTTAGTATTCAAGCACAATATTTAATAAGTGAATTGCGTGCGCAAGTGCAAAAAAAAATATTGTCTTTGCCTATTAGTTTTTTTGATAATACAAAGTCTGGAGCCTTAGTGTCAAGAATCATGAGCGATGTAGATGGGGTTAAAAACTTAATTGGTACAGGATTGGTACAATTAGTTGGTGGTTCATTTACAGCCATAATAAGCTTAGTTTATTTATTAGATATTAATATTTGGATGACAGTTTATACATTTGTACCATTATCAATTTTTGGAATTATTGCCTTAAAATCATTCAAATACATTCGCCCTATTTTTAGAGCAAGAGGAAAAATTAATGCAGAAGTAAAAGGACGTTTAACCGAAACATTAGCTGGTGTTCGCGTCATTAAAGCTTTTAATGCTGAAGATCAGGAGTCTAAGGTTTTTGAAAAAGGTGTGAATGATATTTTTATCAACGTAAAAAAGAGTTTAACAGCAACTGCTATAATGACGAGTTCTTCAACTTTTTTAATTGGTTTAGCTTCTGCAGGAATTTTTGGAATTGGTGGTCACTATATGATGCAAGGCGAAATAACACAAGGGCAATTTTTGCAGTTTATGTTTCTATTAGCGTTTATGGTTGCTCCAATTATTCAAATGAGTAACATTGGAAGTCAGTTAACCGAAGCTTTAGCAGGTTTAGATAGAACTGAAGAGCTTATGAATATGGCTGCCGAAGAAGATGACGAAAACCGAACTGTTGAGCTTGAAAACTTTAAAGGAGAAATTGAATTTAATAATGTGTCTTTTGAATATGAAGAAGGCAAATCTGTATTACATAATATAGATTTTAAAGCAGCTGCTGGTTCTGTAATTGCTTTAGTTGGTAGCTCTGGTTCAGGAAAATCGACTATTGCTGGATTATCTGCTACGTTTTTAAATCCTAAATCTGGACAAATTACTATAGATGGAAAAGACTTATCTAAAGTAAAACTAAAAAGCTTTAGAAAACATTTAGGAGTTGTATTGCAAGATGAATTTTTGTTTGAAGGTTCCATTCGTGAAAACATACTATTTCCAAGACCAAACGCTACAGAAGCACAATTACAAGCAGCAGTAAAAGCAGCTTATGTTAATGAGTTTACAGACCGTTTTGATGAAGGTTTAGAGACTTTAATTGGTGAAAGAGGAGTGAAGCTCTCTGGAGGACAAAGACAGCGTATTACTATTGCAAGAGCAATTTTAGCAGATCCTAAAATTATTATTTTAGATGAAGCAACTTCGAATTTAGATACAGAAAGCGAAGCATTAATTCAGAAGAGTTTAGCAGAGTTAACTAAAAACAGAACCACAATAGTTATTGCACATAGATTAAGTACTATTCGTAGAGCAGACCAAATTTTGGTAATAGAAGCTGGTAAAATTGCTGAGCGTGGAAACCATGATGAGTTGATAGCTTCACAAGGAAGGTATTACGATTTATATACGTATCAAGCTAAGATTTAATCTTTAAAATGAGAAGCTACTTGGTGTCTTTTTATTGCTTTTCGTGAGAGTATAATGCCAATAATAAGTGATACAAAAGCACCAACCCAAATACCAGGAATAAAATCGATGAATAAGAAGAAATCGTAAGCGCCATGGAACAGAATTGCTAAACCTAATCCTGTAAGATTAAGTAATATTCTTTTGTCTGAGAATTTTGATTTTCCCATAAAATACCCCATTAGTATTCCAAAAGTAGCATGTGCTGGAATAGCTGTAAAGGCACTTAATAAAGCAGTTGTTGGACCACTCTCCATAACGTAGAATATGTTTTCTGTTGCTGCAAAACCCATAGAAACCATAACTGCATAGACAATGCCATCAAAAGGCTCGTTGAACTCTTTTAGCCTTTGTGCAAATAATAAAACAATAAGATATTTGCTTAACTCCTCAGTAAAACCAACAACAAAAAAGGCTTGAACAAATTGTTGTAGTACGCTTAAACTGTTGGTTAAAGGCAAGGCGAAATCAAATAAGCCTTATAGAATTGTGGTAATAATAATACTTACAATTGCACCAAGTAAAAAAGAAATAATTAAGAGTCGTTTAGGTTCTTTCTCATATTTATCTTTTAAATAAATGTAAAAAATAACAACTGCAACAGGAGCAAGTGCGTATAAAATTAGTTCCATGAAACGAATTTAGAAAAATTAAAGTGTTTTTTGAATACTATCAAGTACAAACTCATAATACTTTCTGTTACTTGCTACAAAATGTCCATTAGTTTCTGAATTCTTTAAAAGTTGTTTAAAAACCTCAGTTGAAACCAATTTTAATGCTTCAACTTCTTCTTTTTGAGGTGTTAATTTATTGATGTCTACTTTCAATTCAGCTATAAAAGTATGATGGAATTCATTATCAATAATTCCGTTTGGATAGGTTGTAAAACACTCAAAAATACCGATTTTATTAAGTTCATCTTCAGAAATAGTTAAACCAATTTCTTCCTCAATTTCTCTAACTGCTCCAGATTCTAAAATTTCACCAGCATCTACATGTCCAGCAACACTAACATCCCAAAGTAATGGGCAAATTACTTTTGAAGCTGCACGTTGTTGTAGCAATATTTCACCTTTATTAGTATAAAACCAAATGTGTGCTGTGTTGTGGTAATGGCCTTTTACATGAATCTCACTTTTTAAAGCAGATTTCCCAGTTGGTTTTCCAGTTTTAGTAACAATATCTATGTATTCTTCTTTCATATTGAAAATAAAAATATAATACTATCTAGTTTAGTAAGGCCAGTTTACTTTTTTCCAGTTTATAAAACCAGGCTCAAAATTAATATATTGTTGCTCGTAGATTTTTAAAGTAGTCTTGTCTCCTGGAAACTGCTTCATCATTTGTAAGTATATGTTTTTTAGCTTTTCGGCATGTCTTACATTTATAGTTGGATGTGGTGGGTTATAAGATGTCATCCATTGTAGTTCCCCCCAAATATTATCCATTGCAGTTGCACATATTTCTGAACCTTTTTTATGCAAGCCAGCTCTAAAATAGAGTTTACCTAAAGCATAGGCATATTGTTTATAGGCTATGGTTTTATTAGGAAAGAGATAAAAAGATTTGTCTAAAACTTTAATTGCTTGCTCTGTTTTTCCTTCTTCTAATAATGCTTGAGCGAGAAAATAATAATTGCGTCTTAATATATCTTGGACGTAGGCTCTGTTTTCGTAAGTTAAAAACTTTGTGTCATCATTTAAGCCTTCAAATTTTAGGGTATTCATTACATAAGGATACATTGCTTTTGTATTTACAATTTTTGGATTTACTGAAGCATCTTTTCTTTGAATTGGAGACAACTCTTCGACCATTCCATTTTGAACGAAGTAATTTTTTAATCCTAAATAATGCCCGCTTTTTCCATTAATGGCAAAACAAATTGGTCTGTTATGTATATTGTTTGTAATTACATTTAATAAAACAATTTCGTTTAAGCCATAGAATTTTTTAGGGTAACTCCAATTAATTTCATTAAAGTAAGCCGCATTTAGTTCTTTGGCATTCAAGCCTTTCTTTTTTATTTTTATGGTGTCTATTGGAATTGCAAATTTTGTAGAAGGTATATAATGTTTTAATCTTCCATTCCAGTTAATTCGAGTGGTACTGTCTTTAAAAAATTCGAATAAAACAGGTAGGAGTGCAGCTTCTTTTATTTCTTCATTTAACGGAATTAACTTATCTACGCCATTATTATAAAAATCCTTTTTTAAATTAAAGCTTATAGGATTAGATGTGCCTATTTTTTGTTTTAGTTTTTCTATATGTGTATCTAAACTCATTTGATCAAAATTTAGAACTCTAACATCTGTTCTATAGTTTTCGACTTCTTGTAAATACCATATTGGAAACGTCATATTATCACCATTTGTAATAAGTATGGTTTGTTGTGGGCAAGCATCTAAATATGCTTTTGCAAAATCATAAGCAAAAGTATCATCACTACGTTGGTGACTATTCCATCCTTTTGCTAATAGCTGAACAGGAGAACCAATAAAGACTAGTATAGAAATAATAATTAGTCTTGTTTTGCTTGATGATATAAACCTAAAGGCTTTGAGAATTGGAATAATAGATAAGCCTACCCAAAGTGAAAAAATAACAAAAGAGCCAATAAAAATATAATCGCGTTCTCTAACTAAAATACTAGATGGTACTGGATTAATGTATAAGGTTATTCCTAAGCCAAAGGCTAAAAACAGAAAGAGTGTAGTTAAAAAGTATTGTTTGTATTTTAGTAATGAGAATAAGCCTAAAAGCCCTAAAATAAAAGGAATAAAGTAATAAGCGTTTCGGCTTTTATCGTTTTTATAACGTTCTGGCATTATAGAAAAATCTCCAACTCTAGATTTGTCTATACTATTTATTCCGCTAATCCAATTACCATCTTTTATATAACCTAAACCTTGATTATTGTTTTGTCTTCCAATAAAGTTCCAATATAAATAGCGTAGGTAAAGCCATGAAACTTGGTAGTCCATAAAAAAACTAAGACTCTCTTTATAAGTTGGCTTATAAATGGTTTTATTTTCACCTTTTACTGGGTAATTAATTGGATCTCCTGTTATGGTTGTCCAAGACTTGTAGTTTGCTTCATTTCCAGCATCAAAAAGTCTTGGAAAATACATTGAGAACTCACTTGCATAGTTAACATTGTAATAATCACCATTGTCTATTGTAAGATATTGTTGCGTATTCGCATCATAAGTTATAATCGGTTTTCCTTTTGTAAAAGGCGTGTCTTTATCTAAAGGTGCATTGTAGGCATATCCTTTAAAAAGTGGGATGTTGCCAATTCCAAATTGATCTCCTTTTATGTACTGTAACATTCTATTACTTGTACTTACTCCATTTGCAATTTGTGTATTTGCGTTTGCTCTTTGTAAAGGCATTATATAGGCACTAAATCCAATTAAAAAAAAGAGACAAGCTAAAGTAATGTAGTGTAAGTTAAATTTTTGTTTTTTATGAGTAAACCAAAGTAAAACCGAAAAGAATGTACTTAGCAAGCATACCATAATTATTGCACCAGTGTTTACACTTAGTTTAAAAGAATTTACTGCCCAAACATCTAGAACAGTAGTTAGTTTTATAATACCTTGAATAGCGAAAAAGTATATGCCAAAAAATAAGAGGCACCCAATAATTAGAGAAACCACAATATTCTTTATACTTAATCCATATTTTTTATGTGTAAATAACAGTGATAATGGTATAATAATAGAAATGGTTATTAAATGGACTCCAGATGCTATTCCTAATAGTAATGCAAATAATAAAATTAGTTTTGTCTCTTGTTTTTTATTTGAAGCGTTTTCCCACTTTAGCATTACATAAACCATTATTATCATTAATGCAAATGACAGTGTGTAGACTTCTGCTTCTGTTGCAGCAACCCAAAAACTATTTGAAAAAGCCAATGTTAGTGCGCTTGTAATACCAGTAAAAAATGGTAAGTATTTAACTTCGAATTTAGATTTGCTTACTTGTATTTTAGTAGTAATATAGTATGTTGTTTTAAATAAAAAGGTAACAGCTAGCGCTCCAAAAAAAGAAGAGATTAAACAGGAAATAAAAGCAGCTTTCGTAGCTGGAAAAAATTGCAAAACAACACTAGAAAGCATGGTGTAAAATGGAGAACCTGGTGGATGCGTGGCTTGTAAATTGTAGCTACTTGTTATAAATTCTGGACTATCCCAAAAAGTAATATTACTTGGTGCAGAAATTGCATAAACAATAAATGCAATTGCAAAAAGAATAAAGCTTACAATTCTTTCAACTTTAATCATATTAATAGCGCTATTTTTTTTGATTTCCCACAAGATAGTAGAAATATGAATTTTAAATATAAATTAATCTAATAAATTATAAATTTCATTACTAGCAAGTAATAAGGCTCCAGTAATACCAATATTCCATTCAGAGTTTCTATATTTTTTATCTAGTAGGTGTTTTGTTAAAAGTTGCCAGGATTTAATTGTTTTTTCTTTGTGATCTATTATAATAATACCATCATTAATTCCTTTAGCAATTGTATAAACAGAAAGCGCATTCGTGTATATCTGGCTAAAATCTTTATACTCTCTTTTTTCTTTTAAAACTTGATCTGCATGTTTTAGATATAATTGGTTAAGTTTTTTTTTCTCTATATTATCATCTTCATTAATTAAAGTTAAGAGCTTAGATAGCGTGACTACTTTAATTTCTGCATTAATTTTTTCTAAATCTTCAGTTCCTAATGCGTTTAGTCTACTTAATACCGTACGATCGTCTCCTAAGTTAAAATGCCAAATAAGGTTTTCTAACGATAGTGCTTCAGACTCTACTTCTTCTTCATATTGATAGATGTTTAGTAATTCATTTTTGTAACGATCTTCTTTTGAAATATCATAAAATGCATTTATGCCTTCGAAAAGCATACCATACTTATGGTCTGCCTTTTCTATGTTAGCTAAAGGTTTCTCTAATTGCCAA
>NZ_JASJHV010000092.1:0-3126 GCF_037625555.1 Lacinutrix sp. | reverse complement strand
AAAAAATTAATGTGGACTTTAGTATTAATTTTCACCTCTACTATAGGTTCTGTAGTTTATTACTTTACAGAAATTCTTCCTCTTAAACCTAAAGAAGACAAAATTGAATCTATATAATACTTTAAAACGTTTAGTGTTTTATAACTAGCACATCAATTTCAAATTAATAAACCTTAGTTTTATATTTGTTATTTAATATTGTAGTTATTTAAAAACAACTCCTCTATTTCTATATCCACATCACTTAAAAACTGAATTGAGGCTTGAATATCATCATGTAAAACGCGATCTTTTTTAACAAAAGAAACTTCTTTTCTATAATTCTCTAAAAACGATTCTAAAAATGGAGATGTTTTTAATGGATTTCTAAACGCTATAGCTTGACTCGCATTCATTAACTCTATAGCAATAATGCGTTCTACATTTCTTATTAATCTATAAGCCTGTGTTGCTGCATTTGCTCCCATACTAACATGGTCTTCTTGGCCATTACTAGACACAATACTATCTACACTTGCAGGAGTAGCCAATTGCTTATTAGCACTAACAATACTTGCTGCTGTGTATTGCGGAATCATAAAACCAGAATTTAGTCCTGGATTATCTACTAAAAATGCTGGTAAACCTCTTAATCCAGATACTAATTGAAACACACGACGTTCAGAAATATTACCTATTTCTGCCATTGCAATTTTTAAATAGTCTATAGCTAAAGCTAAAGGCTGACCATGAAAATTACCTCCAGAGATAATTAAATCTTCTTCAGGAAATATAGTAGGGTTATCTGTAACCGAATTAATTTCTGTTAAAACAACTTTTTCAACAAAATCTAAAGTATCTTTTGTTGCTCCATGCACTTGAGGAATACATCTAAAAGAATATGGATCTTGAACATGAGCCTTTTCTCTAGTAATTAATTCGCTTCCTTTTAAAAACTCGTTAAAACGTCTTGCCACTTTTAATTGTCCTGGATGAGGACGAACTTGGTGCACTAAATCGTGAAAAGGTTCTATTCTACCATCAAAAGCATCTAAAGAGATACTAGCAATTACATCTGCTAAATAGGATGTCTTGTGAGACATTAACAATAAGTACACACCATATGCACTCATAAATTGTGTTCCGTTTAACAATGCTAAACCTTCTTTTGCTTCTAGTTTTATTGGTTCCCAATCAAACTTTTTAAGTATAGTATTTGCATTTACTTCTTTTTTATTGTGTACCACTTTTCCTTTTCCAAGTAATGGTAGAGCCAAATGAGCCAAAGGTGCTAAATCTCCAGAAGCTCCAAGAGATCCTTGAGTAAAAACAAAAGGAAACACATCGTTATTAAAAAAGTCTATTAAACGGTTTACAGTTGCTAACTGTACACCACTGTGTCCATAAATTAAAGATTGTATTTTTAAAAGCAACATTACTTTTACTATACTTTCTGGAACACGTTCTCCTGTTCCACAAGCATGAGACATCACTAAATTTTCTTGAAGTTGAGTTAACTCATTTTTAGAAATTTGAACATTATACAAAGAGCCAAAACCTGTATTAATTCCATAAAATGGCTTATCTGCTTCACTTAGTTTCTTGTCTAAAAATGCCTTACAATCTTTAATTTTTTCAGTAGATTCTTTAGATAATTTTAATTTTTTATCGTCTTTAAAAATATTGTAAATAGTTACAATATCTAATTTTTCTGAAGAAATATAGTGGTATGTGCTCATGGTTAGTTTTAAGTGACTCAAAAATCTGAATTCAAAACAAGTTATGCAACTATTGTTAATAATTAATTAAAATGTAAAAAATTAACATTTATTAGTTATTTTTGAGCTCAATAATATTTATTTAAAAATGAAAAAAATACTATTGTGCTTATCTGTTTTAGCTATTGTAGCTTGTAAAGAAGAAGCACCTAAAGATTATGTTACGTTATCTGGTAAAATTGGAAACCAAAATAGTGACTCTCTGTTTGTTTATCAAGGAAGAAATTTCTCTAAAACAATAAAAGTCGCAGAAGATGGTACTTTTAGCGATACTTTAAAAGTAACTACTGGAATGTATGTTGTTTATGATGGTAACCAAGCTACTCAATTATTTCTTAAAAATGGTTATGATTTAAATTTAGCTTTAGACACAAAAGAAATAAAAGAAACATTAAAGTTTACAGGTGAAGGTTCCGATTCTAATAACTTTATTGTTGATAAAACAAAGATGCAAGAAAACTTGATTGATCCTAGTGTTTTTGATTTAGAAGAAGCAGAATTTAATGCAAAAGTTTTAGAAATTGAAAAGCAAATGAATACTTTTTTAGAAGAGAATTCGAAAACATTAGATTCTACTTTTATAGTTAACGAAAAAGCACAAATCGCGCAATTTAAGCCAGGTATTACTAAAGCTTATAAGCTGCAACAAGGAAGAGCTGGGCAATTTGCATCTTTCATTGGTAAACCTTCTCCAAATTTTGATTTTGAAAACATAAAAGGTGGAAAAACATCACTTAAAGATTTAAAAGGTAAGTATGTATATATAGATGTTTGGGCTACTTGGTGTGGACCATGCCTAAGAGAGATTCCTTCTTTAAAGGAAGTTGAAAAAGAATTTCATGATAAAAATATTGAGTTTGTAAGTATATCTGTAGATGATGGTAGAGGATTTAAAGCCGATACAAAAGAGGAGTCTGCAAAATTAGCTTATGCAGGTTGGAAAAAAATGGTCGCTGAAAAAGAATTAGGTGGTATTCAAGTTATTTCGGATAATGGATGGCAAACTGAGTTTGTAGAAGGTTTTAAAATTAATGGGATACCTCGTTTTATTTTAATTGATCCTGCAGGAAATGTTGTTAATGCAGATGCTCCAAGACCTTCAAGTACTAAACTAGTAGAGTTATTTAACTCTTTAGAAATGTAATTAAAATTTAGATTTACACAAAAAAGACACTCTAACCGAGTGTCTTTTTTTGTATATAATGAGCCTATTAATGATTAATAATCATCTTCTTGTTAGTAGTAGTATTTTCATCTTCTAATTGAATTATATAGACACCATTTACTAAATAAGAAGTGTCTATATTGGCGTTATTTCTCTCAAGAATAGAGTTATAAATTAGCTTTCCTGTTAAATCTAAAATATTTA
>NZ_JASJHV010000091.1:0-13122 GCF_037625555.1 Lacinutrix sp. | reverse complement strand
AACCACATTATTATCAGTTCTGAATACATTAACTCCAATAGTACCTGTTTGTTGATCTGTAATTTCTTGAGCAGTGTAACCTTGAGGCTTTATAAAATCCAATGCTGGATATTGCAAATGAATAAACTGTTGTCCGGGATTTGCAATGGTTGGGATTTGCGACAAAGAAGTCATTAAACTATGACTGCTATCCCAATAGATGGCCTCAGGACCAGCTAATCCATTGCAAATTTGAGAATTGTATTGCTGTAAATCTTGTTTCTGATCATTATCATCATCTTTGCTACAAGCAAATACTAGAGAAATTACTGCTAAAATGAGAATGTATTTAAATGCTTTCATAATGTCCTTATTTTTAATCACATTGAAAGGGTTTGGACCTATCATTGACTTGACTTATTATTACGATAATCTAAGGTTTGGTGCTAGAGCTTTCCTTGGTTCTGATAAAAGTTTATCGGAGAATTCAATGACTAATATATCCGCCTACATTGGATTTGTAATTTTTTAAGACCGTGGCTTAATTCACACCTGTTAGTTGATAAAAAACAATTAGATGTTTTTTGAAAGAGCGCTTTAGCGTTCTTTTTTATTTTAAAAATTTATAATTTGATGACACTTTACGTGACATAAACATAAAAATAAGAGTAAATTAATTAGCTTTATAATAATTAAATTTTTAACGATTGCTTAGTATAAATGTACGTCTTCATACCAAAGTGGAATATTTTTAAGTAAATTTAGTAAATGGGCAACCAATGCTAACAGGTTTTTTCTGGAATGGTAAAAAATCGGTTATTAGAATAAACAGTAAAGAAGGAGATAATAACGATGGCGGATTCCTGTAAGACTTAGTTACAAATAAGCTTATTGGAATTCATGAATGGAGCGACACATTAGATGCTAAAGACCTAAAAAGTTTACAAGTTGTAGATGTCAAAGTTCAAGGCGACGATATTTTCATGATTGGTGAAAAGTATCTATACGATAGTGAGTTTAGAAAAAGTGGAAACACGACAACTAAAGATTTAGATTATTTTTATACATATGGTTCTAGTGTTATTGTAAATTTTGATACTAAAGGCACTTTAAAAAGCTTTTCACCTTTATTTTCTTCTGAAAAATTAAAAAATCAAGCAAAAGAGAAAGGATCCATATCTACATTATTTTTAGAAAATGGTGTATGCGTGTTTTCAAATAATGATAGACACATTACCTTAAGCACCTTTTTTACAGATAACAAAAACCACTTTTAATAGACCAACTGTTATACCATATCAAAATGGATCGTCTACCATTCCATTTGTACTACCTAAAACAGTTAGAGCAGTAAAAGACTATGCAATGGTATATTACATTACAAACTATGGTGATCGTTATTGGTTTAATAAAATGACCTGGTAACACTATTACCAATAGTTATAGATTAAAAAAAGCTAGTGAGATTATTCTTCTTACTAGCTTTTTATTTTTTTTAGAGTTTTTATATTAAAATGCATTTCAATTCATTAATTTTATAGAAAAGATACTTTCATTTTTAATTAATAATTAATCTGAAAAAACTATTTATTAGGAAGCAACAAAGTCCACCTTGTTTTATGATAGAAGAAAACGATTTAACAACACGAGACTGGTTAGCCATCGAGCGAACTAAACTAGCTGACGAACGTACTTTCTTAGCCTATTTTAGAACGTTTGTAGTGTTTTTAGGTTCTGGTAAAACAATACTGAAATTAAAATTTTTAACAGACCTTAAAATCTTTGGCATTGTTTTAACCATTATTTCACCAATAATATTAATAATAGGTATTGTGCGTTTGTTTAGGGTGAAAAGCACTATTAAAAAGCATTATAATTTACAAAACTAAGAGCACTATTATTTTATATGAAAGCAGTATCTGTAGTTACCATAAGAAAAGAATTAAAACATAAGTCTAACCAAGAGCTTGCTGAGCTTTGTTTGAGGCTATCACGTTTTAAAAAAGAGAATAAAGAATTACTTACTTATTTGCTTTTTGAAGCAGATAGCGAAACTGGTTATATAGAAACCGTAAAACAAGAAATAGACGAACAGTTCGAACTTATTAATACAGATAGCTATTTCTATATTAAAAAAAGTGTTCGTAAGATTCTTAGAAACACTAAAAAGTACATTCGTTATTCGCTTAATAAAGAAACAGAAGTAGAACTCCTACTCTACTTTTGCAAACAGTTAAAGGCAATGAAACCTTCTATATCTAGAAACACTACACTAACAAATATTTACGAGCGTAATATAGAAGCCATCACAAAAAAAGTATTAGCCTTGCATGAAGATTTACAGTACGATTACACTAACGAATTAGACAATTTATAACTAGATTTTATGAGCGAATTAAATCATGCAAGTGTTTTTAAAAGAGTAAAAGCAGCTATTATAGATGCCATTTTAATCATGATGATTATTTATTCTGTTACATTACTATTAGATGGGTTTGAAACCATAAGTGGCAATACAAGAGGAATAGTTTATACGCTTATCTTCCTGCTTTACGAACCCTTATTCGTGAGTTTTTTTGGTGCAAGTTTAGGACATATATTTTGTAATTTACTCGTTCAAAAAGATAGCGAAAAAGGAGAAAACATAAGCTTACCTATAGCTATTATTAGGTTTCTTATTGAAAGCTTTTTAGACTGGATTTCTTTATTAACAATAAGTGGTGATATAAAGAAAAAAGCAATTCATGATTTAATAGCAAATACCGTTGTAATTATTGTTGAAGCAGAAGACTAAAAACATGATACTAAATTTAGCAAATTGTTGCTTTAACATTAATGAGTAAAAAAGAAAACAAGACAAAAAAACCTTGGCCTACAAAAGCTGCAATGGCTCAAGTGTATTCAAATTACCTTTGGGGAAATAATAATACTCTTTTTTACTCTGGAGAAGGTTCTCATGCTCCAGAATTAGTAAAGCCATATATAGATAGTGTTAGTAGTTTTTTAAAATCTTTTAAGATACCTCTTGTGGTTTGCGATTTAGGTTGTGGCGATTTTAATATAGGAAGCAAACTACTACAGAATACCAAAAAATATATTGGTGTAGATATAGTGCCCGATTTAATTACATATAATAACAATACTTTTAAAGCAGAACAACTACAATTTATATGCTTAGACATTGCAGTAGATAATTTACCACCTGGAGATTGCGCAATACTAAGGCAAGTATTACAACACCTATCTAATAAAGAAATACAACAAATACTTAGTAAACTAACCCAATACAACTATGTTGTTTTAACAGAGCATCTACCAGAAGGCCATTTTACACCTAATAAAGATATTATTTCTGGACAAGGTATAAGGCTAAAAAAACAAAGTGGTATTAATCTTTTAGCTTCACCTTTTAATTTTAAGTTTAAAGAAGAAACTCAATTATTTGCTGTTAATTTAAACAATAACAAAGGCGTAATTGTAACTACGTTTTATAAAATGGTTTAAATTAAAAATTTAGGTAATTTGATATACGTTGATGAAAAATAATATTTGCGGATTTTTTTGCCAGAATTTTCCGAAGTAAAATCAGACGTTACAAACATGAAAAGAACTTTAATTAAGTATTAATTACATTTTTTTTATACGTGATTACTAGATGTTTTTATTTATTCAATTGGTTTTTTCTTTCTCGGATTAATAAAAAAGTTAGAATTATAATAATTCCTATTCCGACTACTAATAATCAGTATTTGAATAATCCTGTTAGAAAAAAAGGTCGGAAAACTTCCAGAACGACCTTTTTCAGATATTTGAACGAGTTAAGTTATGTTGGTAGAATTCTCTAATAAAAATAGCAGACAATACAGATTAAACTAATAATGTAAAGTCTCACTATTTTTAAGTTTTTTTATGTATTAGTCATTATTTTTTTTCATCTAGACACTTTAAAAGGTCAATCAGATGTTGTACCAAATAGATTTTAGATTAAATATTTTAAGAATTTTTAATGGCAGCCTCCACAACCTCCACAACTACTTCCTCCACTATAGCAACCACTATAGCATCCTGAAGCATCAAATTCTGTATCAAAAGAATCTAAAGTGTCGTCAAAACTATCAAAATAAGAATCGAACATATAATCATCCTCATAAAAGTCCATGTACAACCATGAATTACTGGTAGAATCGTAAGTATCTGTATTTAGTACGCGATGTTGATTAAGTATTTCTTTATCAATTTTTTTAAGCAATTGAAAATCTAAATTTTTAAGTAAAAAAATATTTCCGCCAATATTTAATAAAAGCTCTATGCCTTTTTTCTTATCGTTATGTAATAGATTATCAATGCTTTTATCGATGCCATTTAAATAATTATCAATATCTGTTCTTACTAAAATTCCTTTATCTGTTAATTTATATAATTTAAAAAGACTTAGTAAAACAGATGATTTAAAAAATGTTGTTACTTCTAGATTACTTTTATTTAGCTTTTTAAAATTCCAACTCCCTTTAGACGCATCATAAACCATTTTAATAAAATTATTAAATAATATCTCAAAGTCTTGCTCTTTGTTGAATGGGCTTAAAAAAATGGATTCATGATTTTTTGGTCTGTATTTTCTAAAATTCTTTCCTGAAACCACATAAGTATATGTTCTTGTATACTTATCTTTGGGATGCGGTTTTTTACTTATTTCTTTAATTTCAATTACTTTTTTTAGAAGTAAATCCATGAAAGTGTATTTCATTAAATTTTTTAATTCTACATACGTAGAATATAAAATTAGCATAGTTTCTGCAGAAGTTATTTTAGATAATATTTTTATTATTTTTTAAAGCGTAGTTTTGGTATTACCCAATTTTTTTTCTATTTACTATTATAAAATTTATATCCTTAAACCTTGTATTAACATTTAACCAAATGTCTTTTGGTGGTTTTTTATTGAACATTAACTCGTAGAAACCAAGTGTTTTTAAATACTGTTCTTTAAACAAACCTCTTTCCTGCACCTTTTGTTGGTCCGTGATGTATGTTTTTATTTATGGTATGTTTACAAAGTTCTATCCAATAAGACTCTGTGTAAAGCAAGTGAAGATGCCAAACTTGGTCTATTTGGTCTGAAGGTGTTTGCGGGAAATCGGAAATAGTAATTAGAAAAATAAATTTTTTGTATTCAAGTATAGCACTCAATGCATATTCTAAAGACCAATCGTTTTCTCTAGCTAATCTAGCAGTAAATATAAAAGAAGAATCTATGTCGTCTATTTCAAAATTTCGAATGTTATTCCATATTTCTTCTTGTTCTTGTGTCATTTGTAGTTTATGCTACTTTTTAAAAATGGTTAAAGCAAATTATTATTACTTAGGCTCAATTATTAAAAACACTGCTATGCTATCTCCAACATTTAACACTTCGTGTTCAGTTAAATCGGTTTTAACCCAATTTGTTCCGGTTGTAACAGGAACATTGCGAGTGCCTTTATTATCTGTAATCTGGAAGGTGCTTCCTGCAATTGTATAACCAAAATGTGGTTTGTGGTAATGTTTCTCGTACCCAACTTTTGGTGGAAACGTACATTTTAAAACACGCTGTTTTTTTGTTTCACTTAAAACCTCACATACTTTTTCACCTTCCCAACCTGCTTGTAAAGGGTCTGGAAGTTTTTGGGTAGGTTTACATGAAAAGACTACTAAAACAAGTAATAACAGAGTGTACTTCATTTTAAAGGCTATTAATTTACTGTAATCTTATAAGCTTCTACTGTGTTTGCAAAAAACGTAGGTGCCAATAACAAATTAAGCTCAGGAATTATAGCTATATCTGCAGCATTTACTTTGGCTTCTTTAGTGTCTAAAATTAAAGCAGCTGCTTCTCCTTTTAGATTGTTTGCAGCAAAATAAACCTCTCCAGACCAATTAGAAACTAAATAACCATCTGGAATAGTAACAATACCATCTCCTCCATTTATTCCTTTTGCTAAAAGTGTTTCCTCTTTAGATTCTTTATCTATTGCAATTAAATTTCCGTTACTGTAAGACACTACAACAATGTGATTGTCTTCTACTAAAACACCATTAGGATTAAAATCTGTAAAGGTTTTCCATACAGAAACTTCATCGTTAGTAATGGTATGAATTTTGTTTCCATAAGTATCAGAAACCTAAACTGTACCACTAGCATCTACATCTACATCGTTTAAAAAAAGTGAGGCTTCAATTTTAATACGCTTGTCTATTATTCCTGTTTCAATATCTACTTTTATAACTTCGTTGATATCTGCCACATAAAGTTTACCATTATAAATAGTAATTCCTTTTGGTGCATTTAAGCCTGTTATCCAATTTTGTGTCATTATTTTTCCATCTGTATCTATAATAGATAATGTACCATCTCCATCTTTAGTATTTGGTGGCACTGCACCAATATTAGATACATAAATAACATTTTTAGTAGCATCATAACACACACCTTCACTAGTGGTTAGCGTTGTATTTGTTTTCCAAACAGACTCTAAAGCAACTGTTTTTGTAGCGCTTTCTTTTTTATATTCTGTTTTTTCAGTAATAGCTTCTTTTTGCGAGTCTTTACAAGACATTGTTAAAAGGATTGCGCATAAAAATGTGTATTTTAATAGTTTCATTTTATATATAGTTTGTAATGTTTTATAAGATTGAGGTTAAAAAGTAAATACTAATTTAAAATTCTAACTAGTAACTCTTTTAGTAAGTCTTTTTGAGGTACTGCATTAGCATTAACGCCTTTACTTTTTAAATCGAACTCTCTAATAGTTGCAATAACACCACTCACTTTTCGCATTGGAAAATGTCTTGCAGCATCTAAATACTCGTTAACAAAATAAGGGTTTACACGTAAAGCAGAGGTAATACTTCTTGGCGATTTATCGCTCATTCCATGCAATTGCAATAATTGTGAGAAAAAGTTAAAAAGCAATGAAACCGTTACAACCATTGGGTTGTCTTTTGGGTTATCTCCAAAATAATTAACAATTTTAAAAGCCTTAGCATCATCTCTAGAGCCTATGGCTTTTCGTAATTCGAAATTATTATAGTCTTTACTAATTCCTATATTTTCTTCAATATGCAATGGTGAAATTTCTGTGCTTTGAGGTAAAACAATCTGAAGTTTTTCTAACTCATTATTAATTTTACTTAAACTAGTACCTAAAAACTCCAATAACATTTGTGATGCTTTTGGTGTGATTTTATAACCTTTTGTAGCTAAGGTTCTTCTAATCCAATCTGGAACTTGATTATCGTAAAACTTTTTGCTTTCGAAAACAACACCTACTTTTTTTATGTTTTTATAAACAGTTTTACGTTTATCTACCGTTTTATATTTATAGCAAAGCACTAAAACTGTGGATGGTTGCGGATTTTTTGCATAGTCTGCTAACTTTTCTATAGTACGCGATAAATCTTGGGCTTCTTTTACAATTACCACTTGTTTATCTGCCATCATAGGATAGCGCTTAGCATTACTAACAACATCTTCTATGGTTACATCTCTACCATATAAAACCATTTGGTTAAAACCTTTCTCTTCTTCGGCTAAAACATTTGCTTCTATATAATCTGAAATTTTATCTATATAATAAGCCTCCTCACCCATTAGCAAATAAATAGGTGCAAGATTTTTATTATTTATGTCTGTAACTAGTTTTTTAATATCGTCCAAAATTGTAATTTCAATATTTTATTAGCGCACTTTAAAGACTTTTTGTAAAAATATCGCGTACTGTTCGATAAATTTTTTAGCAAAAATAACTGGAAGTAACGTTATAGTTATAAATTTGTGCAGTGAAAAAATTAAATTTCCCTAAATATTCGTTCCGATTCAAAAATAGCGAAAATAAAGTATCTATATTCGATGCTATTCGTAAAAAATTTGTGATTTTACAACCCGAAGAATGGGTTAGGCAACATTGTGTACAATATTTAATTGAAGAAAAACATTATCCAAAATCATTAATCAACGTTGAAAAGGAACTAAAAGTTAACAATTTAAAAAAACGTTACGATATTGTTATTTTTAATAAAGATGGTAGTATACACCTTATTGTTGAGTGTAAAGCACCAAAAATAAAAATTAAACAAGACACTTTCGATCAAGTTGCACGTTATAATTTAGCATTAAATGCCACTTACCTTATGGTGACAAATGGCTTAAATCATTATTATTGTGTAATGGATTTTAAAGCAGAAAAGTATACGTTTTTAAAAGAGATACCAGATTATAAAAAATGAGAATAGCAGTAGTAATATTAAATTGGAACGGAAAAACACTTTTAGAAGCGTTTTTACCATCTGTTATTGCCAATTCTCCAGAAGCAACAGTTTATGTTGCTGATAATGCCTCTACAGATGATTCTGTTTCTTTTTTAAAAGCCGAATTTCCACACGTAAAAATAATACAAAACACTACTAATGGTGGTTATGCTAAAGGCTACAACGACGCTTTAAAACATTTGGAAGAAGACATATTCTGTTTGGTAAATAGTGATATTGAAGTTACTAAAAATTGGTTAACACCTGTTATTGAAACCTTTAAAGCTGAAGAAAACACCGCTGTTATTCAACCTAAAATATTAGACTTCAAGAAAAAAACACATTTTGAATATGCTGGAGCAGCTGGTGGTTTTATAGATAAATATGGTTATCCGTTTTGTAAAGGTCGTCTTTTTAACACTGTAGAAGAAGACGAAGGACAATATAATACAATTACTGAGATTTTTTGGGCTTCTGGAGCTTGCTTTTTTATAAGAAAAGACACTTTTAATACCTTAAATGGTTTTGATGAAACGTTTTTTGCACATATGGAAGAAGTAGATTTATGTTGGAGAGCTTTTAATTTAGGCTACATATCAAAATATGTTTCAAGCGCTGTCGTATATCATGTTGGTGGTGCAACCTTAAATGCAAGCAACCCTAAAAAAACGTATTTAAATTTTAGAAATAGTCTAGCCACTCTAACAAAAAATGCCAATGGTAATATTTTCTTTCTACTTTTTGCAAGACTAAGCTTAGATGGCTTGGCTGCTTTTAAATTTTTAATACGCTTGCAATTCTCTCATATTTTTGCTATATTTAATGCTCACTTTAGCTTTTATGCTAGGTTACCTAAGTTGTTAAAACAACGAAAAGAACTTACTCAAAACAACACAGAATATTACAAAACAAAATCTATTTTGTGGTCTTATTTTGCTAGTAACAAGAAACATTTTACAGACTTATAAAAGTTTTAGTAAAAATTTTGTTAATACTTGTTTTAACATATTTAAAATAGTTACTTTTGAAATTTAGAATTAATTTTATCTTATAAATAATCATGAAAAAACTATTAGTACTTAGTGCTGTAGCACTATTAACATTAAGTTCATGTGTGTCTAAAAAAGACTTTTTAGCACTAGAAGAAAAACAAAAATCTACTCAAGATCTTTTAAATAGCGCAACTGTTAAACTAAACAAATGTTTAGCAGACGAAGCAGCAGCTTCTGCTAGAATTTTAGAGATAAATCAACGTTTAAAAGATGCCAAAGACGCTTTAACAGATTTAAAATCTAGTAACAAAGCACTTATTGAAACCAGTCAAGGCATGACGGTTTTAACAACTCAAGGTGCAAAAAACTTAGAAAAATCTTTAGAAAGCATTAGAGAAAAAGAATTAAAAATATCTCGTTTACAAGATGCTTTAACTAAAAAAGATAGTGTAACTCTTGCTTTGGTAACGAGCTTAAAGAAAGAAGTTGGATTAAATGATGAAGACATTGAAATTAACGTTGAAAAAAGCGTTGTTTTTATTTCTCTATCTGATAAGTTACTATTTACAACAGGAAGCTATAACATTTCGCCAAGAGCAAACGTTATTTTAGGAAAAGTTGCTACAGTAATTAACGGTAAACCAAACTTTGAAGCTATGGTAGAAGGCCATACAGATAATGTAGCATACAGTAAAGGCGTTTTATTAGACAACTGGGATTTAAGTGTTAAACGTAGTACAGCAATTGTTAGAGCATTACAAGAATTAGGTGTTAAGCCAGAGCAGTTAATAGCAGCAGGTCGTGGAGACCATTTGCCTTTAGTAGCTAACAACTCTCCAACAAACAGAGCAATTAACAGAAGAACTAAAATATATATTCTTCCAAAAATTGATCAATTCTATGAAATGATTGAAACGGAAATGAAAAATTTATCTCAAGAAGAATAATCTTTAGATAATTATAAAAACTAAAAAGCTCAATCTTACGATTGGGCTTTTTTATGTTTAATCTATATAGCACCAAACGGCTAATTCGTTTCCAGATGGATCTAAAAACTGAAAGCGTTTTCCTCCTGGAAAAGTAAAAATATCTACAGAGATTTTTCCTCCTGTAGCTATAACTGTTGCTTTTGTTTTTTCTAAATCTTCATGGTAAAGCACTACTAGTGCTCCATTAAAAATAGCCTTGTTAGTTTTTTCGAATCCTCTATCTAGTCAAGATTCTTTATTAGAAAAGGAACAGTAACTCTCACCATAATCTATAAATTTCTAATTGAATACTTTAATATAAAAAGCCTTTATTACTTCTAAATCCTGTGCTTTAAATTCTATATAATTAATATGATTATTAGTTGGTTTCATAAGTTCTATTTTAAAAATTAAATACTTCTCGATACAATTTTCTCATTCTTCATAAATTACCCGAAATGACGCAACTTTTAACAAAACTAAAAAATATCTAAACTCCCTTTACCTTCTCTAATTATCTCTGGCTCATCTTTAGATAAATCTACAATAGTAGAGCCTTCATTTCCACCATAACCTCCATTTATTACAAGATCTACAAGGTTATCCCATTTCTCAAAAATTAGTTCTGGATCTGTAGTATATTCTAAAATTTCATCTTCATCTCTTATAGAAGTAGATACTAATGGATTACCTAATGCTTTTACTATTTCTAGAGTTATATTATTATCTGGTATTCTTATTCCTACTTCTTTTTTCTTTTTAAAAACAGATGGTAGAGATTTCGAACCTGGCAAAATAAAAGTATAAGGTCCTGGTAAAGCCCGTTTTAATATTTTAAAAGTACTTGAGTTTATTTGCTTTACATAGTCGCTTAAATTACTTAAGTCATAACAAATTAAAGATAATTTAGCCTTTTCAAGTTTTACACCTTTAATTCTTGCTATACGCTCTAAGGATTTAGCGTTGTTTATATCGCAACCTAAACCATAAACAGTATCTGTTGGATAGATTACTAATCCTCCTTTTTTTAAAACCTCAAGTACTTTTTTAATCTCCTTAGGATTAGGATTTTCTTCGTATATTTTAATAAAGTCTGCCATAATAAGTATCTTTAACTACTTTACTAAAGTAAATACTAATTTGTTTATGAAAAAAATATCTCAACATTATTTATTTGTAATTTTAATATTAACGGTCTTTTTTTCTTGTTCTGAAGATTCTGACACGTCTCCAACTCCTATAGACACAAATACCAACATAGCTGCTGCTCAATTTCTAGAGGTATCTTATGGTAATCATAATGATCAAGTTTATGATATTTATTTACCAGAAAACCGAGACGAAAACACTAAGGTTCTTATTTTAGTTCATGGTGGTGGTTGGACTTCTGGCGATAAAGCAGAGATGGATCCTTACAAAACTATTGCTCAAGAAGAATTACCAAGCTATGTTATTGTAAATATTAATTACCGTTTGGCATCTCAAGGTATTTCGCCTTTTCCAATGCAACTTAATGATATTACTTCTGTTATCAATCATTTAAAAACAAATCAAAGTAATTATATTATTTCTCAAGAATATGGGTTTGTAGGTGTAAGTGCTGGTGCACATTTATCTATGTTATGGAGCTATAATTATGATACAGAAAACAATGTTAATATGGTAGCCAGTATTGTTGGTCCAACAAATTTTACAGATCCTGCTTACGCATCTATAGTTAATCCTGTATTTTTGTTTTATGGTGTTACTCCATCTGTAGAATTTGCAGAACTATATAGTCCTTATCATCAAGTTAAAGTTATTTCTCCTCCTACCACTCTATTTTATGGAGGTATGGATCCATTAATACCAAATTCTCAAGGTGAAGAAATGGATGCTAGATTAACAGTATTAAACATAGATCATGAATTCTCGTTTTATCCAAACGAAGGACATGGTTGGATTGGTATTAATTTATTAGACACATGGACTAAACTTAAAGCTTTTATTGAAACGCATCATTAAAAAAGATTAAAAATATTTTAACTCATCTTTAGTAAATTCAAGTGGTTTTAAAATTTTTTGCTGTGCGTTTACTATTCTGTATTTTCGTTTTTTTCTAACCATAAAAATTTCACCATCATCGTAACTCAATCCTTTATAATCGATACTTAAATATTGAAAAGGAACAAGAACTTCATTCTTAGCATTAATAACACCAAATTTACTGTTCTTACTAACAATAAATTTTCCTTTTTTAACATCGTCTTCGTCTAAATTAGATTAACAATACACTATAGAGTCGTACTCGTTTGGAACAACCATCTCTAAATCGTAGTTCATAACACCATATTTTCCATCTAATTTAAATCCGAAAAAGTCTTTGTTATATAATAATTTATGCTTTCCAAAATCTCCATAATATGTAGGGTACTTTAAACCAATGTCTTCAAATTTTGGCTCTATAATTAGCGTATTTGTTATTATACCAACCTTATTATTGTTGTATATTAAATACGAGATTGTATCATTTTTGTATTTTGATAACGCATCAAATAAATCTAGAACATAATCGTACTTTACAGGTACAATGGTTTCGTAGTTTTTATTCATTACACCATGTTTACCATTAAATACCACTGGAAATCGTCTCCAGCCATAATCGTACATTTTACGGAAGTCTTTATCTAATTCTTTTTTAATTAAACCGGAAGATGGTTCACTCTCTTTTATTTTGTGTTTTTTATCGAAAGCTACAGGTTTCCATTTATTATTTTTTTTAATAATATAACTTAAAATTCCTGTTATTTTGTATGAGGTAAGTACAGAATCTATTTCGAAAGGAATAATAAGTTTGTCCTTATTAGTATCTACTAAAGCCCATTTGTTTTGTTTTTTTTAAAACTCAATACCTACAT
>NZ_JASJHV010000090.1:0-5949 GCF_037625555.1 Lacinutrix sp. | reverse complement strand
CCTAAAAAGAACATTAAAACTGTGACTACCAAAATAACACCAAATATGATGTTGTTTACTAAATCATCTACTTGTCCAATGGTTACAGAAGATTGATCGTTAGTTACAGTTACAGATAGATCTTTTGGGAATACATTATCTATAGCATTTTTTACAATAACTTGTATTTGCTCTGCTGCAGCAACCATGTTTTTACCTGCACGTTTTTTAACATCTAGCATTACTACAGGTTCACCATATTCTCTAGCAAAAGTTGTTTTATCTTCTTCTTTAAAAGATACTTCTGCAATATCTTTTAGGTAAATAGATTTTTCTTTTTCAGATTTTACAACGAATTTTTCTAATTCTGAGGGCTTTTCAATTTCACCAATAATTCTAATCGTTCGTCTTTGTCCACTAGCTTTTAAATTACCTGCAGACATGGTTAAATTACCATTGCCTATTGCTCCTGTAACATCGTTAAAAGTGACTTCGGCAGCCATCATTTTATAAATATCTACAGCGACTTCAACTTCTTTATCTTGAGCACCACGAATATCTGCCTTTTTAATTTCTGGCAAATCTTCAATTTCATCTTGAAGATATTCTGCAAATTCTTTTAGTTTCTGAATTGGGTAATCTCCAGATATATTAATGTTTATAATTGGCATTTCTTCAGAAAGGCTTAATTCAAAAACATCTGGACTTACTTTTGCACCATTAAAAGTCGGCCAATCTTCGTTAGCTGTTTCTGTATCTATCTCATCTTTTACTTTTTGTTTTGCTTGATCTACAGTAATACCTTCATCAAACTCAACAACAAGCATAGAATAATCTTCTTGAGATGTTGATGTTATTTCTACAACATTACTTACCGTTTTTAGTTTGTCTTCTAAAGGGTCTGTAATAAGTTTTTCAATATCTTCTGCTGTATTTCCAGGATAGATTGAACTAACATAAATTTTAGTTTCGTTTACTTCTGGGAAATTTTCTCTTGGCATGCTAAAAAATGCTGCAATACCTAAATAAAAGATAACTGCAATAAGCACATACATTTTGGTTTTGTTATTAATTGCCCACGATGATAAACCAAATTCTTTATCGCCTTGTTTTTTCTTTTTAGTCATTTTTTTGGTTTAGTAGTTTATTACTTTAACTGTTTGTCCATCCTTAACACTACGTGCACCTTCCAAGATTAGTTCGGCTTTATTTGTGATACCCTCTAAAACCTCGATAACATCACCTTGAGTTCTACCTGTTTTAATAATAATTTTATTTACTACACCTTCATTATTGTCTTTTTTGTTAATTACAACGTAAACGTATTGTTCGCCTTCTGCATTTTCCGAAATAATACTTTGTGGAACAAGTATGGCCTTTTCGTTTGTGTAATCGTTAATCTTAAGTCTTGCAGTAAGGTTTGGTTTGATGCTTTTGTCTTTATTTGGCACATCTATCTCTACCTTAAAAGTTCTATTAACAGGATTAATAACATCACCAGCTTGACGTATTTTAGTATTGATATTTTTACCTAAAACAGGAAATTCTACTCTAACAGACTTACCTTTTGTTATGTTTGACACATAGCTTTCTGGTACATCTGTTTCAATGTACATGTTGTCTAAATTTACAATCTGTATAAGCGGTGTTTGTCCTGCTCCAACAACATTTCCTTTTTCTGTAATAACATCGTCTATTGTGCCAGTAAAAGGAGCTCTAACCGTAGTTTTATTGATTTGTTGTTGTAATTGATTAATTGCTTCTTGTTGAGATTCGTAAGCTGATTTTGCTTGTAGATATTGAATTTCACTACCAATTTTTTGGTTCCATAAGCGTTCTTGACGCTCAAAGGTAGTTTTTGCTAAGTTAGATTGTATTTTAAATTGTGCTAATTGTTGGCTTAATCCACCATCGTCAATTTTTGCCAGAACTTGTCCTTTAGAGACGCGTTGTCCTTCTTTTACGTATATGTGTGTTAGAATTCCATTATATTCTGGTGTTATAACAAGAAGGTTTTTAGTGGTTACATTACCTTGTAATTCTAAGACGTGTTTAAAAACTTCTTCCTTTGCAGTAAAAGTTGTAATTAAAGGAACGTTTTGTGTAGTATCTAATGTTTTAATTTTTGCGTCTAATAATTTTATTTTAGAATGAATAGCATCTTCCTGTGTTACTAATTCTGCACGTTTAGCACGAATGTTTTCTAAGTTATTGGTTTCTAATACGCTTTCAACCGTATTTTTTTTATTCTGTCCACAAGAAGCTAAAAGTAGAGTTAAGATTATTACTGAAAATATATGTTTCATTTTATAGTTTTTTTTGATTGAATTAATTTTTTGATATTTCGTTTAAAACAGTTTCTAGTTCTGCTTTTTTGTTAATGACATCAAGCATAGTTTGTAATAATTCATCTTGTGCTGTATACAATTGTGTTTGTGCTTGACGTAAATCGAAACTAGAGCTTAGACCTTCAAAAAATTTGGTTTGATTTTTTTTCTCAATACGTTCTGCAAGTTTTAAGTTTTCTTTTTTATTTTGATAATCTTCAATTGCAAATTGGTAGTTACTTTTAGAAGAGGCAATTTGTAATTTTAGTTTTTGTTCAGTTTCTGTTAATGCAATTTCAGCTTTTTCTAAATTAATTTTAGCACGTTCCATAGCTGCATTCCTCATCCCTGAACTAAAAATCGGGATGTTTAAACCTACACCAAATAGTGAAGAGCCAAACCATTTTTCACCTGTATTAGTAAAGTTAAAATTTTCTCTATTTGCAATATATCCACCATTTAAAGAAGCATTTAGGCTTGGTAAACCTTTGCTTTTTTCAAGTTTCACTAAAAGTGCTTTAGCGTTTTTGTCATTTTCAGAAATTCTATAATCTATAGTATTAGTAACATCATTATTTGCTTCAAGAAGACTTAATACTATATTTTGTTCGGTTAAAAGTTGTAAATTTTCTGAGAGTGTTGTTACAGCATCAATAGGTTTTCCTATAGTAATATTAAACATCTGATATGATAAATCTCGAAGTCTTATTACATTATTAAGATTGCTTTTTACACCAGATAATGTAATTTTAAGCTGTTCTACACTTTCTTCTTCTTCTAGACCGTTTTCGTAAATTTTAGTAATGTCATTTAGATTTTTTTCTAATACTGAAATATTTCGTTTTAATATCTCTAAACTTTCTTCAGCTAATAAAATGTTTCCATAGGCATTAATTACAGCTTTTCTAACTTCTAAATCTGTTTTTTCTTTTGCGTTTTTAGAGATTTCTAGAAAAACTTTGGCAGATTGTAAACCAACCAAATATGAGCCGTCAAATAATAATTGTGATAGAGTAGCTGTAGCAGATAGCGATTGTTTAGGTCCTACTTCAAGAAATTCGTTACCTATTACAAAAACATTTCGTTTAAGTGCGTTTTGGTAGTCTACTGCTGCATTTAGCTGTGGTAATCCTGTAGCTGTAGTTTCCCATTTTTGTTGTTCTGCAGCATCAATATCTAAGGTTGCATTTTTTGCTTGTCTGTTGTTTTCTAGTGCATAATCGATTGCTTCTTGCAATGTGAAGCTGGTTTTTTCATCTTGTGAAAACCCTATAGAAGTGGATAGCAAAACAAGGATTAATAAAATTTTATTGGTCATTATTTTAAGATTGATTTTTTGTTATAAAGTTGTTTAATACAGTCATACCTTTTTCTGTTACAATAGCACGTAAATGGTATTCTAGATAGCTTTCCATTAAATAATCCATAGTGTATTGTTCTGCTGGAAAAAACATATTGTCCTTAATTCCAGTCATACCAGTAAAGTACATACGTGAGATAAAGTCTACATCGATACTGTTTCTAAAGACACCAGTATCAACACCATGTTTTAAACTATCTCTTACTGAGTCATCCATTTTTTCAAATTGCTTAACCTTTAATGAGTCATGAATTTGTGGATAATATTTTTTAAGTTGATATTGAGGTGATGTTTTTTCGTTATTTAAATGCTTCATTACAAACATTTTAATAGCATACAATTCTTCAATAGGATTTTTAGAAGTATTACAAATACAGTCTATTCCGGTACAAATAGTGTCAAAAAGATGAAACGTTACAGCCTCAACTAATTTTGTTTTATTTTTAAAATGAACATATATGGTTTTTTTAGAAATTGCCATTTCTGAAGCAATATCATCCATTGTCACACTTTTAAACCCAAGATTTAAAAAGAGTTCTCTTGACTTATGTATAATTTTTTCTCTCATAATTTGCTGCAAATGTACACAAGGAAACTTTAAAAACAATATAAGTTTCCAAAGTTTTAGTAATTTATTAACATAGATTTTTTTAATGAATCAATTTATTTAGCTTTTTACATTATTTTTGCCAAATGCATAACACTCAAGACTACCAAACCGCATTTTTAGATTATTTAGAAATTTTTTCTAAAGTTCGTGAACCTAAAAATTTATATGAGCCTATTAATTACATCCTTAGGTTAGGTGGTAAGCGTTTGCGTCCTGTTTTAACATTAATGAGTGCTGAGGTTTTTAATACCGATTATAAAAAGGCAATGGATGCTGCATTAAGTATCGAGGTGTTTCATAATTTCTCTTTGGTGCATGATGATATTATGGATGCAGCGCCTTTAAGAAGAGGACAGCAAACTGTACACGAAAAATGGGATGCTAATACTGGTATTTTGTCTGGAGATGCGATGTTAATTATGGCATATCAATTATTTGAGAATTATGAGTCAGAAACTTTTCAAGCATTAGCAAAACTATTTAGTAAAACAGCCCTTGAGGTTTGCGAAGGGCAACAATACGATGTAGATTTTGAGACTCGAGACGATGTTACCATACCCCAGTATTTAAAAATGATTGAATATAAAACAGCAGTCTTGGTTGGTGCAGCTATGAAAATGGGTGCTATTGTGGCAAATGCTTCAAAAAGTGATCAAAATGGTATTTATGAATTTGGACGTTTATTAGGTATTGCTTTCCAGCTTCAAGACGATTATTTAGATGCTTTTGGAAATCCAGAAACGTTTGGTAAGCAAGTAGGAGGCGACATTATTGAAAACAAAAAGACCTATTTATACTTGAAAGCGTTAGAGTTTTTAAACAATCAAGACAATAAGCAACTTCAACATCTGTTTTCTGTAAACTTAAAAGATAATGAAGAAAAAATCTCTACTGTAAAACAGTTTTTTATCTCAAGTGGATCTGCCGAAGCAACTCAAAAGGAAATCGAAAATTACACAAAAAAGGCATTTTCTGTTCTTGAAACACTAAGTATTAATAAAGAAAAGAAAAGCCAATTAGAGGCGTTTGGTAATGCCTTAATGACACGTAAAGTGTAATTTACAGTAATGTATACTATGAAATTACCCGAAACTTTTGATGCTTTAATAGAAGAAGCAAATACATTAGATTTATACAAAAAATTAATACTACAGTTAAATAAAGATTTTTTGTACGCAAATATAGATTTAGATTTTAATGAGGATATTTTACCATCTAGTTTAAAGTTGTTACTGCACGAGACTGTTTATAAATTAATTCAAGAAAAATTTACAGAGTATCTTAATCTTCTCTATATAATTGATGTTCCAGAACATAAAGTTAAAGCTTTAAACGTTGATGATACTGTTGAGTTAGCTGCTAAAGTTTCGTTTTTAATTTTAAAACGCGAATGGCAGAAGGTTTGGTTTAAAAACACCTATTCTTAGTATGGGATATTATTGTCATTAATTATGTTGTTTTGTATCTTTATAATGATTATAATAATAGTTAAATAATGTTTTCAAAAGCTTGTGAATACGCTATAAAAGCTTCAATTTTTATAGCCTGTAACTCTACAGAAGGAAGAAGAGTAAGTCCAAAAGAAATTTCAAAAGAAATTGACTCTCCTCAAGCTTTTACTGCAAAAATTTTACATGTAGTATGTTGCAGGGGTTATCCCGTGATTCCTGCAA
>NZ_JASJHV010000089.1:0-3365 GCF_037625555.1 Lacinutrix sp. | reverse complement strand
CTTCATTTTCTCTTTTTAGGGCTTTCACCTCTGAAGTATTTGCCTCTCTCAAAGTATCTCCTTGCAATCTATGTTTTCCAGCTTCCATAAAGTCCTTACTCCACTTGTAGTATGTTGCAGGGGTTATCCCGTGATTCCTGAAATCTGAGCAATAGAATCTTCTTGTTTAAACCCAGCCAATACAACTGCTATTTTTTCCTCAGAGTTGTAACGCTTTCGAGTTTTCCTTTTTAGTTCTTTTATGAACTGTATTGCACTTGTTTTTTCTTCCATTTTTATTAAATTTAAAAGGTTAAAATTAATAAAAACTATATACTAGAGTTTTATACTAAACAGTTCACTTTGGTTTGACGGATTACACATTATTAATAAAGATATGCTGGTGTGCATAAATATCGCGATCTGTACCAAAACCTTCATAATTGTTTTCACCTTTTGCAGAAGCGTAAACCCAACCACGTTCAATACAATTATATGGTAATTCCCCTCTATTATTAGCTACAAAGTATTGTCTTATTTCTGGTCCTATGCTTTCAAATAAATAACGTAAGTGACCAACAATTGGGTAGTTATGGCTAATAGTATGTCTGCGTTGTATTATATCTCGCAAGGCTACAATTACTGAGGCGATAATAATCCAAAGCCACCATGCTATACTTTATAAAAAGGTTGTAACGGTTTCCATAATTTTAAAAATTTTTACAAAAATAGGTTTAAACTTTAATCTAGATTGCAAAGAACAAAAAACAAACCTCTAAAATCTTTATAATTGTTTATAATTATTAATAAAACCAATGGGTTTAAACCATAACAATAGTTATTTTTGGTCTTTAAAAACGTATAGAAATTGGAGAAGTACTTAAGTCAGTTAAACGAAGCGCAATACGAGCCAACAGTCCAGAAAGAGGGACCAATGATTATTATTGCTGGTGCAGGATCTGGTAAAACTCGTGTGTTAACTTATAGAATAGCTTACTTAATGAGTCAAGGTATAGATGCCTTTAATATTTTGGCTCTTACTTTTACAAATAAAGCTGCTAAAGAGATGAAAGGCAGAATTGCGGATATTGTAGGCGATGGAGAGGCAAAAAATCTATGGATGGGAACATTTCACTCTGTTTTTGCTAAGATTTTACGTTTTGAAGGTCACCACTTAGGTTTTCCAAGTAATTTTACAATTTACGATACTCAAGATTCTCAAAAACTTCTAAGTTCTATTATTAAAGAAATGGGTTTAGAGAAAGACATCTATAAAACCAAGCAAGTTTACAGTAGGATTTCATCATATAAAAACAGTTTGATTACTGTTAAGGCTTATTTTAAAAACCCAGAATTATTGGAAGCAGATGCTATGGCACGCAGACCAAAAATGGGTGATATTTACGCAGAATATGTAAACCGATGTTTTAAAGCAGGCGCAATGGATTTTGATGATTTGTTATTAAGAACTAACGAATTGTTAACACGTTTTCCAGCCGTTTTAGCAAAATACCAAAACAAGTTTCGTTATATATTAGTAGACGAGTATCAAGATACAAACCACTCTCAATACCTTATAGTTAGGGCATTAGCAGATAGGTTTCAAAATATATGTGTTGTAGGAGACGATGCCCAAAGTATTTACGCTTTTCGAGGCGCTAACATTAACAATATTTTGAATTTTCAAAAGGATTACGATAATGTTAAAATGTACCGATTAGAACAAAACTATCGTTCTACAAAAAATATAGTTGGTGCAGCAAACTCAGTAATAGAGCACAATAAAACGAAGTTAGATAAAATAGTTTGGACTGCTAATGATGAAGGTGATAAGGTGAAAGTTCATCGCTCTTTAACAGATGGAGACGAAGGACGTTATGTTGCAAGTACCATTTGGGAAGAAAAGATGAACAACCAATTACTAAACAGTGATTTTGCTATCTTATATCGTACCAATTCACAATCACGTGCAATGGAAGACGCTTTACGTAAACGAGACATACCATATCGTATTTATGGAGGCACCTCCTTTTACCAACGTAAAGAAATTAAAGATGTTACTGCATATCTGCGTTTAATATTAAATTCTTCAGATGAAGAAGCTCTAAAACGCGTTATTAATTTTCCTGCTCGTGGTATTGGTCAAACAACAATAGATAGGTTGGTGGTAGCAGCCAATGCTACAGGTAAAACAATTTTTGGTTTACTAAAAGAGATAGACACTATTTCAATTAACATAAACAATGGCACAAAAAATAAACTTAGAGACTTTGTAACTTTAATAGAAAGTTATCAGGTAATGAACCAAACAGCCAATGCTTTTGATTTGTCTGAACATGTTACAAAAACAAGTGGTTTAATTAGAGAGTTTAATAAAGATGGTACACCAGAAAGTGTCATGAGGCTTGAAAACGTAGAAGAACTTTTAAATGGTATTAAGGATTTTGTAGAAGGCCAATTAGAAATAGCAGATTCTAAAGATGATTTAGCAGAATTTTTAGAAGATGTGGCTTTAGCTACAGATTTAGATGGAGATAAAGGAGACCCAAATCATGTGGCTTTAATGACAATTCACTCTTCTAAAGGCTTAGAATTCAATCATGTATTTGTAGTAGGTTTAGAAGAAGATTTGTTTCCAAGTGCAATGAGTATGAATACTCGAAGTGAACTAGAAGAAGAAAGACGATTATTTTACGTAGCTTTGACAAGAGCAGAGAAAAAAGCGCACTTAACCTATGCGTTATCTCGTCACCGTTGGGGAAAATTAGTAGATTCTGAACCTAGTCGTTTTATAGAAGAGATAGAAGATCAATTTTTAGACATAGTTACTCCAATAGAAGAACGTCTTATAAATCCTATGTTATCAGCAGATATTTTTGGTGATTTAGAACCAAATAAAATAAGATTTAAAAAAGCACTACAACCTAAATTTATAAAGAAAGTGGCAAAAAAGAAAGAACCAGTAAACTTTGAAATAAGTGCTCCAAAGAAAATGAAAAAAGCTTCAGAAGTTGAAGTTCCTGCAGATGCTAATCTGTTTGATGGAGAACTTACAGTTGGAAACAGAGTAAAGCACCTAAAATTTGGTAGAGGAGAAGTATTAAAAATTGAAGGTAAAGGAGGAGATAAAAAAGCTGAAATTAACTTTGAATTTGGAGGTTTAAAAAAGCTACTATTAAGGTTTGCTAAGTTGGAGGTTATTGGTTAGAATGAAATTAAAAACAACATTAATACTCACTTTTTTTTTAGCTTCATTCATTACTAGTAATGCTCAAATTTTCACAAAAGAAGCATTAGAAGCAATTAAAGAAAAGAGTGTCTCTTTTAGAGATTTTTTAACAATACCAGCATACTCCAGTAAATTTTTTGGATTAAAAAATGTAGGT
>NZ_JASJHV010000088.1:0-6851 GCF_037625555.1 Lacinutrix sp. | reverse complement strand
TTTAACTACATCTTTTAGTATTCCTCAAGGAGATATTACCAATGTTATAGCAGGAAACAAATTAACAGGAGGTGGAACTTCCGGTTCTGTAACTTTAGGACTTGCAAGCAATAACATATCTCAATGGACTAATAATTCTGGGTATACTACAAATACAGGTACTGTTACATCTGTTGCGGCAAGTATTGATGGTGATGGTTTGTCTTTAAGTGGAACTCCAATTACAACATCTGGTACTTTAGCTTTTTTATGGACAGGAGGCAGCACAGATTACATTAATGGTCAAGGTGATGTTACATCTTTTCCTACAATACCACAAGGAGACATTACTGCAGTAGTTGCTGGAACTAATTTAACTGGTGGTGGCACAAGTGGGTCTGTAACATTAAATATGGCTACGGGAGGTGCAGGTGCTGGAGCATACGGCTCTAGTGCAAATGGAACCAAAATTGATACTATAACAATAGATGCTTATGGTAGAATTACTGCTGTAGCTACTGGTGCAACAGGCACATCTAATTTAGCAATTGGTACAACAGCGTCTACAGCAAAAGCTGGTAATACTACAACAATTACTACAGCACAAGCTAATGCTATTACGGCTAACACTGCTAAGGTTACAGATACAGGTACTCCAGCAATTTTATCAAATGGTACAACACCATCTTTAAACTCAGGTATATCTGCGGCTGAAGTAAGGTCTTTAATTGGGGCAGGTACAAGTTCTAGCACAGGTACAGTTACTTCAGTAGGAACTACAGGTACAGTTAGCGGATTAACATTAACTGGTACAGTTACTACTTCAGGAAATCTTACTTTAGGAGGAACACTTTCACTTACAAGTGCAAATGTTACAGGTGGGTTAGGATTTACTCCTTATAATGCAACTAACCCTGCGGGATACACAACTAACACGGGTACAACAACAGCTTCTAACACACAGACGTTTACAAATAAATCTGGTAATATTAGTCAATGGACTAATAACTCAGGTTATATAACTTCATCTTCAATACCATCAGTTGGTAATGGTACACTTACAATGACCACAAGTACGGGTCTTGACGGTGGTGCTACATTTACAGCTAATCAATCTGGTAACTCTACATTTGCTGTTACATTAGATTTAACTGAAATAAGCTTAGGTGCTGGTTTAGATTCAACAACAACAGGATTAACTTTAGATTTATCTGAATTTACAGATATGACAGCAGGTATGAATACTAATGACGAGTTCATAGTATTAGATAGTGGTGCTGAAAGAAGAAAACGTGCAGGTGAAATAGGATTAAGCATATTTAATAATGACGCTGGTTTTACAAGTACATCAGGAACAGTAACAAGCGTTGGTGGAACAGGTACACAAAATGGATTAACTCTTACAGGTACAGTTACAACTTCAGGTAACTTAACACTTGGAGGTAACTTAGCTATTAACAACGCAGATTGGTCAGGTACTGATTTATCAGTTGCTAATGGTGGAACAGGAGCAAGTACAGCGTCAGCAGCTAGAACAAACTTAGGTGTTGTAAATAATGTTGTACAGACTACTATTACAGGTAACGCAGGATCTGCTACCAAATTATTAACCGCAAGAACAATAGCAGGAGTATCTTTTAATGGTACTGCTAACATTTCTCTAAACAACAATGCTATTACTAATGGAGCAGGTTACACCTCAAATACAGGTACAACAACAGCTTCTAACACCCAGACGTTTACAAACAAATCTGGTAACATTTCTCAATGGACTAATGACTCTGGGTATGTAACATCTTCAGGTGGTTCAATGTCTACTTGGATTTTAAAAGAAGGTAATGGCACAGAAACAAGCACAGTATCCAATGGAGAAACAGTAACTATTGCAGAAGGGACTGGTATACAATCTGAACTTACTTCTACTGCAAGTGGTGGTACGTTGACTATAACAAACACAGCGCCTAACATTGTACAAACAACAGTATCAGGTAACGCAGGTAGTGCAACTAAGTTATTAAATGCTAGAACTATTGCAGGAGTATCTTTTAATGGAACTGCTAACATCTCATTAAATAATAACGCCATTACAAATGGTGCAGGTTACACCTCAAATACAGGTGATATAACATCGGTAACTGCAGGAACAAATATGACAGGTGGAGGAACATCAGGAGCTGTTACTTTAAATGCAACTGGAACTAATTTAACCTATGCTAGAGGCCCATCTACTTTTACCTTATATTCCTCTACTGGTGCAGACACACCTTTACCTCCTGCAGATGCTTCTGCATCAGGTATTGTTACAGCATCAGGAACTCAAGTTTTTGGAGGAACTAAAACATTTGGTCTTGATGTTATTATAGGTCAAAAAATATCTCATGATGGAGATTCTGATACATACATGCAATTCCATGCGGATAACCAATGGAGAGTTGTAACTGGTGGTACTGAAAGATTAGAGGTCAACAATAGTCAGGTAACAGCTGCCAATAATTTACAAGTAAACGGATCTATATATGCTTCACAGTATATTTATCACACAGCAGACACAAATACTTATATGAGATTTCCTGCTAACGACACTATTAGTTGGGCTACTTCTGGAGGTGAGAGAATGCGTATTAACTCATCAGGTAATGTAGGTATCGGAACGACTGGTCCTGCAACTACGCTTGACGTGTTAGGTACTTACAGGCAGATAAACGCAGCAGCTGGAGCAACTGGAGGAACAGTTATAGCTAGAACATTAACATATAATCTTGCTCCTTATGGATTAGTAACCAGAGCATATTCCAATGGATTGTTTACAATACAATGTGAAAGAGAGTCAAATGCTGGTGAGAATTTTGGTATGGCTCTACAGCCAACTGGGGGTAACTTAGGTGTTGGAACGGTAGCACCTAGTTATAAATTAGATGTATCAGGTACAGGTAGGTTTACCTCTACAGTTACTGCTACTAACTTTATATTGTCTTCTGACGAAAGATTAAAAACAAAAGTAAAGTCATTAACGCCTAATAAAATAGATGTTGCTTGGAAGTCTTTTGAAATGAAAGAAGAAAAGGGCTTATATAGAACAGGTGTTATAGCGCAAGAGTTAGAAAAATCTCATCCTGAGTTTGTTGGAGATGATGCAGAAGGATACAAAACAGTTAATTACATAGATTTATTAATAGCTAAAATAGCTGAATTAGAAGCTAGATTAGAAAAAGCAGGGATATAATGGGTGTTCCAAATACTACAACTTTTACATTACAGGATGTGGTTACAGAAGTTAACCCAACAACAGATGATTTAAACGATTGTTTTTCTGATGCTGATGCTAGTTATTTTAATTCAGCATACGAAGGAAGTAAGAATCAATTACTAAACTTTAGAGATTATGGATCGCAAAATGCTCTTACGTCTTTTCTTAGTAATACTTCTTCTCCAAGAGATCCTTGTACTATTACAAGTTCTAATACTACTTTTTACCATGATGGTAGTGGTGCTTTCCCAGCTGTAGGAGATATTGTTTATTCAGATTCTGCTGGAACTACTCCTTTATTTGGTGGAGGAAGAAGACAATTTAACTCTAATGGGTCAGGTTCAGGTAAATTTACTATAGAAATACCAATAACAGGCCCAGATACAGGAGAAGTAACATCTATAGGGCCTTGTTTCTAAAATTAAAATAAAAAAAAATGGCAGTTATTTACACTTGGGAAATCCCCACAATGAACGCTCACATTCAATCAGAAGGGCAAGAAAATGTAATTTACACAGTACATTATAGATATGTAGGAACGGAAGAGTCTGACGACATTACTTACACAGGAACTATTATCGGAACTGAAAATTACACATATTTAGAAGGAGATCCTTTTACACCGTATTCAAATACTGAAGAATTTCAAAATATAGTTGTAGGATGGTTGGAAGGATCTTTAGATATACCAACAATGCAAACTAAAATATTAGCAAATATACAATCTCAAATTACACCTATTAATGAAGACTTAGTTTTTACATGGTATAATTAAATAATTAAATTAAATGGATATAAGAAAAATTTCAGTAGGAGCAGATTACAAGTCTAGTGCTATGCACTATATTTTAGGTCAAGATATTTTAAATGGAAATTATTGTATACATTTGATAAAGCATATAGAAGAAAACAATTCTATAAAAATTTGGATTGAAAACAAAAAAGGAGAAATATTCCTTTGGAAAGAGTTTAATTCTAATATGCCAATATCAATTGAATATAATATAAATTTTGAATGAAATCACCTTTTAATTTTATTGTAAAACCGAGCAATAACAAAAGGTATGATAACACTATAAAGATTGGAAATGTTAATTTAATAACAAGTTCATCTAAAGAAGATCATACCGTATCTAATCGATACGCAATAGTTGTTGAAACTCCAATAAACTACACAGGCCCTATAAAGCCAGGAGACACCCTTTTAGTGCATCATAATGTATTTAAGTACTACAATGATATGCAGGGTAGAGAAAAGAGCGGAAAAAGCTTCTTTAAGGACGATTTGTTTTTTATAGACAACGATCAGTTTTTTATGTATAAGCAAAATGGAGAATGGAAAGCTCATTCTAAATACTGCATGATTAAACCTATTGAAAAAGGTGGGAATCATTACCTTAAAACTCACACAGAGGAAGAGCCATTAATTGGCTTAGTTAAGTATCCTAATAAATACTTAATTAGTAAGGGCATTAATAAAGGAGATAAAGTTTCTTTTCAGCCAGATAGTGAATATGAATTTAATGTAGATGGTGAAAAACTATACAGAATGTTTGATAAAAATATAACAATGGTTTTATGAACAATACTCAATTAAAATTAGAAATTATAAAAGCAGGTAAAAAAGCTGTACAAGAACTTATTAAAGTTGCTAATGAAGGTATTTTAAAAAAAGACTTAGATGGGTTATCTCCTGATATTGCAGCCGATAGATTAAAAAATGCAGCAGCTTCTAAGAAGTTAGCTATATTTGATGCTTTTGAAATTTTAACAAAAATTGAAGAAGAAAACAATATGCTTGATACTAATAATATAGATAATAAAGCTTCATCGTTTAAAGGGTTTGCTGAAGGAAGGTCAAAATAATGTATAAACAAACTTTATATAAAATACTTGAAAATGTTATACCTCAAAAGGTATTAAAGTCTTACAATAAATCTAAGAAATGGAAGTATGGATATAACAAGGAGTTTGATATAGTTGTTATTTCTAAAGATGGCACGATTGATGAAGTATATGAAATACAAAACTTAAAAATTGCTTTACCTCAAAAAAAAGATGTTTATAATTTTGAAGGTAATTATTGGGATAAATTAGAATATCCTAAAGAATTAAGTAAAATTAAAAATGTATTTGATTGGGAAAAATATCCTGATACTTTTAAAGAATAATGGTATGACTATATTGACAAAGAGTTTGAAAGAAGGGAAGAAGGTTTTTGGTTTAATAACAAAGGCGTTTCTACTTATATTACTGGTTCTCATTACATGTACTTGCGCTGGACCAAAATTGATATTGGGCAGCCAGACTTTAGAGAGTCCAATAGATTATTCTATATATTTTGGGAGGCATGCAAAGCGGACGTTCGTTCATACGGAATGTGCTATCTTAAAAACAGGCGTTCAGGCTTTTCGTTTATGTCCTCATCAGAACTCGTGCATACAGCAACCACCTCACGTGACTCACGTTTTGGTATATTGTCAAAAACAGGGTCGGATGCTAAGAAGATGTTCACCGATAAAGTCGTACCCATATCCCTCAACTATCCGTTCTTCTTCAAACCAATCCAAGACGGAATGGACAGGCCGAAGACGGAGCTTGCGTATAGAGTCCCAGCATCCAAACTTACCAGAAAGAAACTTGATCAAAATCAAGCCGTTGAGGAACTCGAAGGTCTCGATACCACCATTGACTGGAAAAACACAGGGGACAACTCATACGATGGGGAAAAATTAAAAATACTTGCTCACGATGAAAGTGGGAAATGGGAAAGACCTGATAATATATTAAATAACTGGAGGGTTACTAAAACCTGTCTTAGATTGGGTTCTAGAATTATTGGAAAATGTATGATGGGAAGTACCTCAAATTCTCTTGAAAAAGGAGGGGGTAATTTTAAAAAATTATATTCAGATTCCGATGTGGGAAAACGAAACAAGAATGGTCAAACTAAAAGTGGACTATATTCACTTTTCATCCCTATGGAATGGAATTATGAAGGATTTATTGATATATATGGGCATCCTGTATTTGATGAACCTTCAAAAGAATTAGAAGGCCCTTTAGGAGAGGTTATAGACCAAGGAGTTGTTGATCATTGGAATAATGAAGTTGAAGGACTCAAGTCTGACCCTGATGGATTAAACGAATACTACAGACAATTTCCAAGAACAGAATCACATGCTTTTAGAGATGAAAGCAAACAATCTTTATTTAATTTACAGAAGTTATATCAACAAATAGATTACAATGATTCTTTAATAAAAGACAGATTTGTAACAAGAGGTTCTTTTTCTTGGAAAAATGGAATACAAGATACAGAAGTTATTTTTTCTCCAAATGATAGGGGTAGATTTTATGTTACATGGACTCCAAATAAACAATTACAAAATCAATACTATTTTAAAAACGGAATTAAATATCCTGGTAATGAACACATGGGAGCTTTTGGTTGTGACAGTTATGATATATCAGGTACTGTTGGTGGTGGAGGTTCAAATGGTGCATTACATGGTATGACAAAATTCCATATGGATGAAGGGCCAACTAATGAGTTTTTTTTAGAATACATTGCTAGACCACAAACTGCGGAAATATTTTTTGAAGATGTGTTAATGGCGTGTGT
>NZ_JASJHV010000087.1:0-17140 GCF_037625555.1 Lacinutrix sp. | reverse complement strand
TCCTGCTCCAGTTGGTAAACCTGTTCCTTGAGTTTGTACTGCTATTTCCCAAGCTGTTTCTGTACCACCTAATGTCCATGATAAGTTAGCTGTTGTAGAAGTAGAACTAATAAAAGTTAAATTATCTGGGTTAGGACAAGTGGCATTGTATATAGCGACATTATCTATTAACCAATACCAAGCCCAAGAATCTGCATCATTATATACAAAACGAACTTGCATTGCTGGATTAGAAAAGGCTGTAATATTAATATGTTGCTCATCTGGAGCATTAAAAGCACCAATATCTGCTGTTTGCGTTAAAACTGCAACCCAAGCTGCTCCATCCCAAACCTCTACAACTGCAGTATCTGTACCAATATTATTGTAGAACTGATCGAAATCTAAAAAAATTTCTGTTGCTCCATTAGTATCGAATGCAGGAGAAGTTAAGGTTTCTATAAGTAATGTACCATTTCCATTGGCATCACTATCTACAATGGCAACATTGGTGCCATCTAAACTGTTTGCGCCTCCTTGCTGTCCTGAAACCCATGAATCTCCTGTCGCTCCACCAGCATCAGTTACTGTCCAAGTTGCTGGGATGTCTGCATCAAAATTTTCTGTTAAATACGTTTGCGCGTTGGTATTAAGACCTATTAATAGAGTCAACAAAACCAATAAAGATGTGATTTTTCTCATTGTTGCTAATTTTCAATTCGTTTAATTAATTTACTAAACTAAATAAAAAAATAATTTAAATATCTATTAGCTTAATATTATAGACTAAATACTAATATCAACGTTTAAAAACTTAATATGAGAAATGTTTCTTAATTTGTTAAAATTTAAAAGAGAAATCAGCTTTTAAGGTGCAGGGTTAGGAATTACATTATGAATCTCATTTATACTATTTAAAATAGCTTCATTTAAATCAAGATTTATACTATCAATATTTTCTTTGAGTTGCACTAAATTTGTAGCTCCAATAATGTTACTAGTTACAAATTCTCTTTGATTTACAAAAGCTAAAGACATTTGTGCTAAGGACATATTATTTGCTTCAGCTAAATCTAAATATTTTTTAGTTGCTTTTGTCGCTTGTTCACTACTATACCTTGCAAATCTTGGAAATAACTTTAGTCTCGAATCTTCGGTAGCCGTATTATTTATATACTTTCCTGAGAGCACACCAAATGCCATCGGAGAATACACTAATAAACCAATATTTTCTCTCATAGATATTTCTGCCATATCACCTTCGTATACACGATTTATAAGTGAGTAAGCATTTTGAATGGTTAGCGGTCTTGGCAGTTTATTTTTTCTTGATTCTTCAAGATAGCGCATAGTTCCCCAAGCTTTTTCATTAGACAAGCCTATGTTACGAACTTTACCTTCCTTGATTACTTCATTCAAGCTCTCTAAAACTTCTTTAAAATTATCTTGCCAGACATCCTTTGGACTGTGTTGATAATCTCTAACGCCAAAAGTATTTGTAGTTCTTTCTGGCCAGTGTAATTGAAATAAATCTATGTAGTCTGTTTGTAATCTAATTAATTCATTGTTTACTGCATCTTTAATACTTTGTTTACTAAAACCTGTAGTTCGAATATGTGCTGTATAGTCTCCTCCTCCTGCAATTTTTGACGCTAAAATCACTTTATCTCTTTTTCCTGTTTTTTTAAGCCACGTTCCAATAATTTTACTAGTCGCTCCTTGTGTTTCTTTTGTTGCAGGAACTGGATACAACTCTGCTGTATCAATAAAATTTACACCTTGATCTAATGCATAATCTAATTGTAAATGACTTTGAGCTTCTGTGTTTTGATTTCCCCAAGTCATAGAGCCTAGACAAATTTTACTTACTTTTATATCTGTATTTGGTAGTGTTGTATATTTCATGAAAAATGGATCTTAAATTTTTTATAAATATAAAAAGACCTTTCAACGTTTTACATGAAGAAAGGTCTAAATATTTGTTAATTATTAATGATTTAATTATCGCCTAACAACTTTGAAATCTCATCAAGCTTGGGTGTTAGTATAACCTCAATACGTCTGTTTTTGGCTTTCCCTTCAGCGGAATCATTACCAGCAATTGGCGAAAATTCTCCTCTACCTGCTGCAGTAAGATTTTCTGGATTAATACTTTCATTCTCTTGTAAAATTTCTACTATTGTTGTCGCTCTTTTTGTAGATAAATCCCAATTTCCTTTAATTTGTGCTGTTCCTGTGTAAGGCGCATTATCTGTATGACCTTCTATCAAAACAGCTATTTCAGGGTTTTCACCTAATACGATTCCTAATTGTTTTACTGCCTTCTTACCTTCCACACCAACTGCCCAGCTTCCGGAGTTAAATAACAATTTGTTCTCCATAGATACGTAAACTTTTCCATTTCTTTGTTCTACTGTTAACCCTTTTCCTTCAAAATCTGTTAATGCATTTGAAATTGCGTTTTTTAGATTTGTCATTGCTGCATCTTTAGCTGCAATTACATTTTCTAACTCTGCAACTCTATTGGATCTTACTTCTAATTCCTTTTTTAAATTTTCTAATCTATCGTTTTCTGAGGCTAATGCTTGTTCTTTAGCTTCCAATTGTGCTAATAACTCACGATTCTTTTTTGAATTGGCAGCAATAGCCGAAGAGCTGTTAGCCTCTAGAGCTTCATAAGAGTTTTTTAGATTCTCATGCTCATTCAACAATGCTTCATATTGGCCTTTTAAAATATATTTATCATCTACAGCTGCATCATAATTATCACTAGCTTGTTTTAACTCATTATCTGCTTTGTTTTTTTCTTTCAATAAAGCATCATATTCATCCTGTAAACTCCTATTCTCCTTTTTTAAGGTGGCGTATTTATCTTCTAAATTTTTATAGACTTTTGGAGAAACACATGATGTTAACGTTGCTAATAATATGGCCGTAACTATAAATTTATTTTTCATTTTTAGTTTTTTTAATTTTCTAATTCAAGTAATATAGGACAATGGTCGCTATGTTTTGCTTCAGTAAGTATAACGGCTCTTTTTATTTTATCTTGTAGTGGTTTTGTTACCATTGCATAATCTAAACGCCATCCTTTATTATTTGCCCTTGAGTTTGCTCGATAACTCCACCAACTATACTCTACGCGTTCTGGATTTAAATAACGAAAAGAATCTAATAGACCACTTTCAATAAAATCGGCAAGCCATTCTCTTTCAACAGGTAAGAAACCTGAAACATTTTTCATTTTAGGATTATGAATATCTATTGCTTCATGACAAATATTATAATCTCCACAAACTACAAGATTTGGAATCGTTACTTTTAAATCGTTTATATAGTTTTGAATTTCTGCCATATAATTCAGCTTAAACTCTAATCTATCCATATTTGTACCAGATGGCAAATACATACTCATTAATGAAACATCATCATAATCTGCACGAATATTTCGTCCTTCAAAATCCATAGTTTCTATTCCTGTTCCATATTCCACATGGTTTGGCTCTATTTTACTTAAAATAGCAACACCACTATATCCTTTTTTTTGCGCACTATACCAATAGTTAAATTTGTAACCTGCTTCCTCAAAAAGCGATAAATCTAACTGTTCTTCCATGGCCTTAATTTCTTGCAAACATACCACATCTGCATTGCTACTAATTAGCCAATCTATAAAGCCTTTTTTTATTGCAGCACGTATTCCATTCACGTTGTAAGAGATGATTTTCATAATTTGTATTTGTAATTTCTGCAAAAATAAATAATGCGTTACTTTTACAACATTAAATAACATTTAAATTAAACACAAACTATTAACAAAATAATTCGTTATGTTTTTAGTTTAAGTACTATATGAAGTTTACAATAACTCTTTTTGTTTTTTTCTTCGGAATTGTTTCGCATGCTCAAGAGCGTAGCACAAATTTGAAACAAAAAACAGTAACTGTAAATAAAACCATTGTAATAGATAGTGTAAGTATTAACCCAAATTTATTTTCAATAAAACGAAAAGATAACTCTGTAATTGATACTACCTTTTATTCTGTAGATTTCTCAAAATCTATTTTAACTTTTAAAAAAAATATCCAAGAAGATTCAATTGTTATAAATTACCTTAAATATCCAGAGTATTTAACAAAAACTTACCAGCAATTTGATGAAGCTATTATTGTTGAAAACAACAATAAAACAAATAAACTTTATAGAATAAAGCAATCTAACACAGGCGATATTTTTACTCCTTTTGATGGACTAACCACCAGTGGAAGTATATCTAGAGGAGTAACCATTGGTAACAACCAAAACTCTGTACTAAATAGTGAATTAGACCTCCAAATTACAGGAAAACTTAACGATAATGTATCGCTTCGTGCTTCTATTCAAGATGCAAATATTCCTTTACAAGAAAGTGGTTACTCTCAAAGATTAGATGAATTTGATCAAGTTTTTGTTGAAATTTTTAGTGACAGATGGAATATTAGAGCTGGTGATGTAGACTTAGAAAACAAAGACTCTTACTTTGCAGAGTATTCTAAACGCGTTCAAGGACTATCGTTAAAAGCAAGATTAGGAGATGAGGATAATGAGACTAACCTTTTTGCAGCAGGAGCTTTGGTGCGTGGACAATTTACAACTAGCCAGTTTACAGCACAAGAAGGAAACCAAGGTCCTTATAAGTTACAAGGCCAAAATGGTGAGTTATTTGTGCTTATAGTATCAGGGAGTGAAATTGTTTATGTTAATGGAATTATAGTTGAAAGAGGTGAAAACGAAGATTATATTATAGACTATAATGCTGGTGAGATTGTTTTTAATTCAACATTTCCAATAACAAGTGAGATGAGAATTACTGTAGACTACCAGTTTAGCGATAGAAATTACTCGCGTTTGGTTGCTTATGCAGGAGGAAGCTATAGTTCTGAAAAATTAAAAATTGGAGCTTCTGTTTATTCTGAAAACGATGCTAAAAACAATCCATTACAGCAAAACTTATCTCCCGAACAAGTAGGCATTCTTGGTGAAGCTGGTGATAATAGAGCTCAAATGGTAGCACCTTCAAGTATAGAAGAGGCCTTTAACGAAAATAGAATTCTCTATAAAAAAGAAATTATTAATGGAGAGGAAACCTTTGTCTTCTCTAATAATCCAGACGACACTCTTTTTAGTGTTCGTTTTACTAATGTTGGCGCTAATTTAGGTGATTATATAATTAGTAATATTAATGCTATAAATACCATTTATGAGTATGTTGCACCAGTTTTAGGCGTTAAGCAAGGTAACTTTGAACCTATTGTACAATTAGTGGCTCCTGTAAAACTCCAAATAGCAGTTGTTAATGGTAGTTATATACCAACGGAGAAAACAGCAATAACTTTTGAATTAGCTGGAAGTAAAAATGACTTAAACTTATTTTCTAGTTTAAACGATAATGATAATAATGGCTTTGCTGCAAAAATAAACGTAAAACAATCTCTTATTAAACAGGGTAGTTTGTGGAATTTGGATGCTTTTGTAGATACAGATTTTATTCAACAAGAATTTAGGAATATTCAAGGTTTATATAATCCAGAATTTAATAGAGACTGGAATATTAATGCAACTACCACTAATGGACTAAACTCTAACTTTGGTGATCAAGTTTTATTTATTGCAGGAACAAAAGCGTTTCATAATAAAAAAGGGACTGCTAATTATTTATTTGAGCATCTTGGCTTTTCAGAAAATTTTTCAGGAAATAAACATACTGTAAATGCTAGGCTGTTTTTAAACAATAAACTATCTTTTTCTACAAACACAAGTATACTAAACAGTAATGCTACATTAGCAACTTCTACTTTCCTGCGCACAAATAATAGAGCACGTTATAGTTTTTCTAAAAGTTGGGCTGGTGGTGGATTTTCTGCAGAGAACAACGAGCAAAAAGAAGTGGTTACAAATAACTTTACCGATTTAAGTCAGCGCTTTAAAGCCTACGAGATTTTTACAGGAGTTGGAGACAGCACAGGTGTTTTTGCAGAAATTGGCTATAAATATAGAGTTAACGATAGTTTAAGAAATAACAATTTACAACGTGTAAATAAATCTAACACCTACTATCTAAACTATCGAATTATTAAAAACGAACGTACCAATTTATCACTATACGCTAATTATAGAACCCTAAACAATACAGATGAAGATTTAGAAGACGAGCAGTCTTTAAACTCTAGGTTGACTTATAGTCAACAATTTTTTAATAATATAATAAATTGGAATACGGTTTTCGAGACTAATTCTGGAACCTTAGCACAACAAGATTTTACATATGTGGAAGTTGAACCAGGACAAGGAGCGTACACTTGGATAGATTATAATGGCAATGGTATTCAAGAATTAGAAGAATTTGAAATTGCTCAATTTCAAGATCAAGGACAGTATATAAGAGTCCTGCTACCTAATCAAGTTTTTATAAAAACACATCAAAATAGACTAAGCCAATCGATTACATTAAATCCAGGAACTTGGGTAAACGAAGAGAGGAAAAGCAAAAAATTTTGGTCTCATTTTTATAACCAAAGTAGTTATTTATTAGACCGTAAAATTAAACGAGAAGGCAATGCTTTTAATATTAATCCTTTTAAAAATGATGAAGAAACAGAGTTAGGGTTGCAACTTAATTTTAGAAATGTACTCTTTTACAATCGTGGAAAACAAAAGTATACCACTTCTTATACTTACTTAAATAACCAAACTAGAAATGTATTAACAGTAGGTTTTATTGCTAACAGTTTAAGTAGTCATCAATTAAATTTCAATCATAAATTTGCTACAAGCTGGCTTATTAATATGCTAACAGGTTTAGATAAAAATGAAAGCGAAAGCGAAAATTTTGTGACTAAAAATTTTAAAATAAACGAAGAACGCTTCAATCCAAAATTGTCTTATTTACTAAGTGATAATATTCGTTTCGATCTATTTTATCAATACACAAATAAAGAAAATACTATTGGTGATTTTGAGACCTTAAACCAGCAAAAATACGGATTCTCTTTTGCGTTTACCAAAAACGTGAAATCTGCTATATCTGGTGAATTAAACATCTTTTCCAATTCGTTTACAGGAAATGCTAACTCTCCTGTTGGCTACCAAATGTTAGAAGGTTTACAACCAGGAAAAAACTTAACTTGGAGTGTATTAGCACAGCAAAAAATAACTAAATTTTTAGATTTAAATCTTACTTATTTTGGTCGAAAAACAGAGACCAGCAAAACTATTCACACTGGAAATGTGCAATTAAAAGCTTATTTTTAAGCAGATTGTAACACTTGTTACCTACTAGTGTTTTAAAATTTGTAAATTTGACACTTAATGAGTAAATTAATTGTCATATCGTATTTTTTTTTGATTCTTTTTCAAAGTTTCAATATAACTTCTGAGGATATTTCAAAATTTAGCACTTTGGTATGAAGACGTACAGTTTTAAGTAAGTAAAATCTTTAAACTGTATTATATTGCTACTCTATTTGTGAAAGCAATTAAATAAAAATAGCCATAAAAAAATATTAATAATATCTGCAATATTGTTTAGTGTTATAACTGTAATTGCACAAGAAACCACAAAGGAGGAAAACACGCCTGTAAACTTTAACGAATTAAAAGTTAATGGTTTATACCTGGTTTTTGGTGCTTTAGAAGTTACTTTTGAACTTACTTTAACCGAAGAATCTGGAGTTGGTGTATCGCTTTTTGTACCAATAGACGAAGAGATAAATGAAGACATCAATTTCTATATCTCGCCTTACTATAGAATATATTTTGGAGATAAATATGCATCAGGATTTTTTGTTGAAGGCTTTTGTTTATTAAGTTCTATTAAGAGGTATGAAACTTCTTTTTTAACTGGTCCAGATCCAATATTTGTTACCGAAGAAAAAAACACAACCGATTTTGCTTTAGGTATTGGTCTTGGTGGAAAGTGGGTAACTAGTAGTAGTTTTATTGGTGAACTAAATGGAGGTATAGGTAGAAATTTGTTTAATGGTAACGAGAATGGCGATGATTTAGTTGGGAAAATTGGAGTTACTGTTGGTTATGGGTTTTAAAAAAAAGTCTTCAAATAAAAAAAACGCTCGGTTATTAAATAATCGAGCGTTTTTTATTATGATGTTATCTCACTAAAAAGGAATTTGTTATTACATCTTAATTAACCAAGTTTTTACATCAACCTCCTTCTTGATAATGTCTCTTAAATCTTCAATTTTAACACGAGATTGCTCCATGGTGTCTCTATGTCTAATAGTTACTGTATTATCTTCTAAAGTGTCGTGATCTACTGTTATACAAAAAGGTGTTCCGTTTGCATCTTGCCTTCTATAACGTCTACCTACTGCGTCTTTTTCGTCGTAAGCTATATTAAAATCCCATTTTAAATCGTCTACAATTTTTTGTGCAATATCTGGTAAACCATCCTTTTTAACCAATGGTAAAACGGCTGCTTTAAAAGGTGCTAAAACTGCTGGTAATTTTAAAACGGTTCTAGTTGTATTATTATCTAATTCTTCTTCTTCTAAGGCATTAGAAAACACTGCTAAAAACATACGATCTAAACCAATAGAGGTTTCTAAAACGTATGGTGTGTAGTTAGCATTGTCTTCATGATCGAAATATTGTAATTTCTTTCCTGAAGCTTCTTCGTGTGCTTTTAAATCGAAATCTGTACGCGAGTGTATGCCTTCTAGTTCTTTAAAACCAAATGGAAATTTAAACTCAATATCTGTTGCTGCATCTGCATAATGAGCTAATTTTTCATGGTCATGAAAACGATAATTATCATCTCCTAAACCTAAAGAATTATGCCATTTCATTCTGGTTTCTTTCCAGTAATTAAACCATTCTTTTTGTGTGCCTGGTTTTATAAAAAATTGCATTTCCATTTGCTCAAACTCACGCATTCTAAAAATAAATTGTCTGGCAACAATTTCGTTTCTAAAGGCTTTTCATGTTTGTGCAATGCCAAAAGGAATTTTCATTCGACCAGTTTTCTGTACGTTTAAAAAGTTTACAAAAATACCTTGTGCAGTTTCTGGTCTTAAATACAAGTCCATAGCACTTTCTGCACTAGCACCTAATTTAGTACCAAACATTAAATTAAACTGCTTAACTTCTGTCCAGTTTCTACTTCCTGTTAATGGGTCTGCTATTTCTAATTCTTCTATTAACGCTTTTACATCTACTAAATCTTCTGCTTCAAGAGATTTTCCTAAACGTTTTAAAATAGTATTTATTTTTTCTTGATTTGCTAAAACTCTTCCGTTAGTTGCTAAAAACTCTTCTTTATTAAAGACGTCTCCAAAACGTTTTTCGGCTTTTTTGACTTCTTTTTCTATTTTGGTTTCAATTTTAGCGCAATAATCTTCAACTAGAACATCTGCTCTGTAGCGTTTTTTAGAATCTTTATTATCTATTAATGGATCGCTAAACGCATCTACGTGACCAGAGGCTTTCCATGTCTTTGGATGCATAAATATAGCAGCATCTAAACCTACAATATTATCATGCATTTGCACCATGGCTTTCCACCAATAGTCTCGAATATTCTTTTTTAATTCCACACCATTTTGTGCGTAATCGTAAACTGCACTTAGTCCATCGTAAATTTCACTACTCTGGAATACGTAACCATACTCTTTTGCGTGAGAGATTACTTTTTTAAATTTGTCCTCTTGATTTGCCATAGTTCGCAAAGATAAAACATAAATAAAAGTGTGCAACCAAAAACGTTTAGTCTTTTTGGCAAGTATAGATAAATGCTGGAGGAATGTTTAAAGACTCGAAACTTAAAGATATTTTACCTTTAAAAGTCTCTTTTAAATTAGAATAATAGGTTAAGCTATATTGGTATTGAAAAAAACAACCTTTAGATTTTAAACAATTATAAGCATTATTCAAAATAGATGTTGTAATTGTTTTTGGCATATTTGTTAATGGAAGACTTGAAATAATATAATCTGCGTTTTCAAAATTGTGTGCTTTAATTACTTCTATTACAGTATCTGCAGATTGCTTTACAACAACTAACCTATTATCGTCTATTTTTAAAAGTGCATTGTAAAAATTATCGTTTATTTCAAAAATTATAAGTTTTGCATCTGGCTGTAAAGAGTTTAATATATTGTTAGTTATTATACCATTTCCTGGTCCAAATTCTACTATTAATTTTGCTGTTTTAAAATCTACACCTTTCAATAGTTTAGAAACCAAAAATCTTGAGCTTGGAAATAAAGTTCCAGATGTTCTAATGTTTTTTAGCGATTCTTTTAAAAAATTTATTTTATTCAAAAAACAAGTGGTTTAAAAAATTTTAAACGAATATAAGATTATTATTTCTTCTATTTTAAATTCTATTTTAAATTCTATTTAAATTTAGAAAATGTATATAAAAAACAAATACTTAACGTATTTTAGAAGGTAAATGCTTAAAGCGCTTTTAAATATATTCTTCCCAAAGGTTTGTTTAACGTGTCAATTACAACTTATTGATAACGAAAAATACTTGTGTACAACTTGCAGACATAAGCTTCCATTAACTAATTATCATTTAGATAAAAGTAATTTTATATCTAAACTGTTTTTTGGAAGAGCTAAAATTGAAAATGGTACTGCTTTACTTCATTTTGAAAAAAAAAGCATCACACAACAATTAATCCATCAACTAAAATATAGAGAGCAACAACAAATTGGTAGTTTTTTAGGTGCTTGGTTAGGTACAGAATTAAGCCATTGTGTAGATTATACAACTATAGATATTGTAATTCCTGTACCATTACATAAAAAGAAACTAAAAAGTAGAGGTTACAATCAAGTCTCTAAATTTGGTAAAGAAATAGCTAAAAGTCTTAAGGTAGAATATATGGATGATGTATTAATAAAAGTAACAAATACTTCTTCTCAAGTTACAAAAAATAGATTTTCACGTTGGACTGGTAAAAACGATTTATTTGCTCTAGCTAATACACACAAAATTGCAGGAAAACATATTCTGCTAGTAGACGATATTATAACTACAGGAGCCACTTTAGAGGCTTGTATACAAGAATTAGTAAAAGCCGAAAATATAAAAATTAGTATTGCCACCATAGCAATAGCTTGATTTGTAGTTTGCTAATTATGTTCTGTGTGTTAAATTCTTTATAAATAGACTGTTTAATACCTTTCTATTTATGTTACTTTACAAATATGTTGTTATTTTGCGAACAATTAATTAGAAGCATGCAAAACAAGTTTTATAATACTTTATTTTTTATTGCAATAGCACTTATTATTGCTAGTTGTGCCAATAGAGGCTCTCCTAGTGGTGGAGAAAAAGATGTTTTACCACCGGTAATTTTAAAATCTGTTCCAGAAAATTATACCACAAATTTTAAAGGAGACGAAATTAGAATTTACTTTGATGAGTATATTAAAACAAAAAATCTTAGTAGGCAATTGGTAATTTCTCCTCCAATGAATACACAGCCAAATATTACACCTTTAGGTTCTGCAAGTAAACACATTACCATTAAAATTTTCGATACGCTACAACCAAACACCACTTATGCTTTTAATTTTGGAAATAGTATTGTAGATAATAACGAAGAAAACCCTTTTAAATATTTCAGATATGTTTTCTCTACTGGAGATTTTATAGATTCTCTTTCTGTAAAAGGAGGTATTAAGGACGCTTTAAGATTTGATGTAGACGATTTTGTTTCTGTAGGATTATATGAACTAGACTCGACCTATACAGATTCTTTAATTTACAAAACCCAACCCAATTATATCACCAATACGTTGGATAGCACTACAAATTTTAGAATAGAAAATGTAAAAGCTGGTAAATACATGCTTCGTGCTTTAAAGGATAATAATAGCGATAATAAGTTTCAGCAAAAGACAGAAAAAATAGCGTTTTACGAAACACCTATTACACTTCCTCAAGATACCTCTAAAACTTTTGAGCTGGAGTTATTTGCCGAAGAACCTAATTATAGAGCTTCAAAACCAAGTTTAGTTGCTGGAGAAAAAATTATTTTTGGATATGAAGGCGATTATAAAAACACCAAAATAGAACTCTTCTCTAAGGTTACAGATAGCTTTAAAGGACGCTATTATAAAAATAATAAAACCGATTCTCTTTACTATTTCTATAATCCACGATTAAAGGTCGACTCTCTTATTTTTAAAATCACTAACCAAAAAGTAGTAGATACTTTTACTGTTAGAATAAAAGATAAAGAACGTGATTCTTTAGTTGTAAACTCGAGTCCTAAAGGTAATATTGGTATTGAAAAAGACCTATATTTATCTGCAAATATTCCATTTGAAAACATTGATAAAACAAAAATATCTATTAGAGATAAAGATTCTTCGTTAGTAGCCTTTAAAACAGAATACGATAGTTTAAAAAACAGTTATGCTTTTAAGTTTAAAAAAACTCAAGACAACCAATATAGAATACAAATGCTTCCAAACGCATTAACAGATTTGTTTGAAAACACAAACGACACGCTTAATTATAGCCTAAAAACACAAACAGAATATCAGTTTTTTAATTCTAGAATTATACTTGAAAATGCAAAATATCCTGTTATTGTTCAACTTACAGATTCTAATTTTGAAGTCATGGCAGAACAATACATAGATAAACCACAACCTGTGGATTTTAGATTTCTAGAGCCTAAAAAATTCTATTTACGTGTTATTTACGATAGTAATAAAAACGGAAAATACGATACTGGAGATTACCTAAAAGGTATACAACCAGAACGTGTTAGTTATCATCCAGATATAATAGAAGGAACGGCAGGATTCGATGAAGTTACAATGCTTATACTGTTAGACTAAAAGTATCTCTGTCGTTTAAAAAGCCTAAATGTTTTCGTTTTTTTTCTATGTGAGTTTTAGTAAGTGTTACTATTTCTACAGACTCTTTATTGGTATTTTCTAAAGTGAGTTTTCCACCTAAAACATCGTAAACAGCAGAATGTCCTGGATATTCATAATTATTAGCATCTAGTCCTACTCTATTTACACCTATACAATAACTCATGTTTTCTATAGCTCTAGCTTTTAATAAGGTGTCCCAAGCTGCTATTCTTGGCTTTGGCCAGTTTGCAACATAAAGCAAAACATCGTAATTTTCTGTGTTTCTTGCCCAAACTGGAAAGCGAAGATCGTAGCATATTTGCGGACAAATTTTCCAGCCTTTGTACTCTATTATTACTTTTTCTGTTCCAGAAGTATAGACTTTATCTTCACCTGCTAAAGAAAATCCATGCCTTTTATTGTATTGTGATATTTGCCCATTTGGAGAAACAAAAAGTAATCGATTATAAAAGTTGTTGTTTTCTGCAATAACAATACTTCCAACAATTGCAGCGTTTTTTCTTTTTGATACAGAAATCATCCAATGTACAGTTTCACCATTAAGAGTTTCAGCAACAGTTTCTGGGTTAATTGTAAAACCAGAAGTGAACATTTCTGGAAGAATTATTAAATCTACAGATTGTGAAATAGATTCTATCTTTCTATTAAGATTAACTCTATTTTGGAAAGGATTCTCCCAAACCAAATTAGATTGTATTATTACTATTTTTAAATCCTCTTGCATATTATAATCAAGAGACACTAAATCAATTAATTTCTGGTCGCTTTTAAAATTAGGAAAACCTTGAGACATATTAATAGCATTGTGCTTGTTCGAAAATGCGCTCATTACCGAAAAAATAGTAGTACCAACATTTAGCAATTTAGATTGGTGTTTCATGTGTTAATTTTAATGTTTTTTAATGGTCACGCACTTCTATATTATGCAAGTTTGATGTTCTAAATATAGCTAGAAAATTAATGAAGATTTAGTCTTCAATAAATTTGATTCATTTTAACAACATTTAGCACTCATTTTTTTATATTTGATACTATTCTTGAAAAAACTCAAAACTATTATGAAATACTTAAAATTTATTGTCTTTTTTATTACTATTAACGTTTCTGCACAACAAGGTGGTATGTGGATACCTTCTCTATTAGAAGGCATGAACGAGGAAGAAATGACAAATCTAGGAAGTAAATTATCTGCTAAAGATATTTACGATGTTAATAATTCTAGCCTTAAAGATGCCATTGGCCACTTTAATGGTGGTTGTACTAGTGAAATAATAAGTGATCAAGGTTTAATTTTAACAAACCATCATTGTGGTTTTGGCCAAATTCAATCACATTCATCTTTAGAAAATGATTATTTAAAAGATGGTTTTTGGGCAAAGAATCTTGAAAATGAATTGCCAAATGAAGGGTTATATATAGAGTTTATAGTTAGAATTGAAGACGTAACAGCTCAAGTTTTAGCTAATGTAAACGATACAATGAAAGAAAAAGAGAAGCAATCTCAAATTAGTAAAAACAGTAATGCTGTTGAAGGCTCAACTACAAAAGAAGCATGGCAAGACACAAAAGTGAAGTCTTTTTACAACGGTAATCAGTACTTTTTATTTGTTACAGAACGTTTTGAAGATATTCGTTTAGTTGGTGCACCACCAACAAGTATTGGTAAATTTGGTAGCGATACAGATAATTGGGTTTTCCCAAGACATACAGGAGATTTTTCTATGTTTCGTATTTATGCCGACGAAAACAACAGACCTGCAAAATATAGTAAAGACAATAAGCCATACAAACCAAAGCACTTTTTACCAATATCTTTAGATGGTGTAGAAGAAGGTGATTTTACGCTTGTTTTTGGTTTTCCTGGAACTACAAGCGAGTATTTACCTGCTGTAGCAATCGAGCATATTACAAAAGAGTTTAATCCTACAAACATTGCTATTCGTGAAGCTGCATTAAAAGTAATAGATGCAAAAATGAAAACTAGCGATGATGTAAGAATTAAATACGCGTCTAAACAAGCACGTATTGCAAACGCCTGGAAAAAATGGATAGGAGAAAACCTTGGAATAGATAAAAGTGATGCTGTTGCAAAAAGACGTGATTTTGAAGCCTCTTTTACTAAAGCTTTAAAAGAAAATAACTTGGTTGATAAATATGGAAGTATTTTACCACAATTTGATGCGCTTTACAAAGATTTTGCTCCAATAAATATTAAACGCAGAAACTTTATTGAAGTCTTTTTAGTGACTAATGAGTTAATGCAAATGACGTTTAGAGCGTACCAAATGGAACAAGCAATCACTGCAAATCCAGATAATTTAGATGGAGCAAAGCAACGTTTAATCGGCACTCTTAATGGAATTCACAAAAACTATGATGTAACAGTAGATAGAGGTGTTTTTAGTAATGTGATGCCTTTTTACAACAAAAATACAGATGCTACTATTTACGATTACACAGCATTTACAAATCTAGATTCTGCTTTACAATTATTAGATGGTAATGCAACAGAAGTACTTAAAAAACTTAATGAAGATGCTGCATACAGTTATGCAAAACCAATGATTGAGGAGTTTTTTAATTCTATAAATGCAGAGTACATAAATAAAAACGAACCTATTACAGCTTTACAAACAAAATACATGACTGCCTTAATGGAAGCATTACCAAATGCACGTTATTTTCCAGATGCTAATAGTACACTTCGTGTTACTTATGGCCAAGTTAGAGGTTATGAGCCTAGAGACGCTGTGTATTATAATCCTGTAAGTTATCTTGATGGTGCAATTGAAAAATTTGTTCCAGGAGATTACGAGTTTGATGTACCAAAAAAATTAATTGAGCTTTACGAAGCTAAAGATTACGGACAATATGCAGACAAAAACGGAAAAGTACCTGTTTGCTTTTTAGGTACAAACCACACTACAGGAGGAAACTCTGGAAGTCCAGCAATTGATGCGCATGGAAACTTAGTTGGATTAAACTTTGACCGTGTTTGGGAAGGTACAATGAGCGACATGAACTACGATCCAGAAATTTGCCGAAACATAATGGTAGATGCACGTTATGTATTGTTTATTGTAGATAAATTTGCTGGTGCAACTCGTTTGATTGATGAGATGAAATTGGTGCATCCTAAGAAGAAGTAAATAAAAAACTCTATTCGACCTAAAAGGCTTTTATAAATGAATGAATGACAAATTAATATTAGTACTAATTTTTTTAGTTTATTTCTCTCTTGTATTTTATCATATGTGGCTTTTGTCTAAGGAGAGAAAAGAAGAAAACAAAATACTTTTAAAAAAATTCTGGAAATTTTTAAAGTACCGTTTTCTATTATTAATTGTCACAGTTACAATATTTGCAACTCTAAGTCATACAAACTATTTAGACTATGAAAAGCCAATTACTTTTGATAAGTTTGACACTATTACATTTGAAAATTTTAGAGGCATAGAGTTTCTTAAAAAATCTTTATATAGAAATGAGAGATTTGCTTATGTTGTAACAACAATTAAAGCAGATATTAATAAAAACTCCGTTACTGTAGAATCTTTATTTCATCCTTCTCGCTCCTCTGTTTACAATAAACAAATAGTAAAGGACTGTTAAAACATGAAAAATACCACTTCAAAATCACAGAGCTTTTTGCTAGAAAAGCAAAAGAAAAAATATCCAAATTAAATAGCTTTGATAAAGTTAAAATTGGCAAGATAATTACTGAAACAAATGAAATGGAAAGAAGTTTCCAATATAAATATTATAATCCGTCAAACCAAAGTGGACTGTTTAGTGTAAAATTCTAGTATATAGTTTTTGTTAATTTTAACCTTTTAAATTTAATAAAAATGGAAGAAAAAACAAGTGCAATAAAGTTCATAAAAGAACTAAAAAGGAAAACCCGAAAGCGTTATAACTCTAAGGAAAAAATAGCAGTTGTATTGGCTGGGTTTAAACAAGAGGATTCTATTGCTCAGATTTGCAGGAATCATGGGATAACCCCTGCAACATACTACAAGTGAAGTAAGGACTTTATGGAAGCTGGAAAACATAGATTGTAAGGAGATACTTTGAGAGAGGCAAATACTTCAGAGGTGAAAGCACTAAAGAGAGAAAATGAAGTAAGTTCTGGAATAAAATACCCGATAAACTAATTGATAAAACGGTTAAAGTTGCATTAGAAAGACCTGAATTATCTCCAAGAGAGTTAGCGGCACACATCACAGATCAGAGAGGATATTTCATCTCTGAGTCTTCT
>NZ_JASJHV010000086.1:0-4627 GCF_037625555.1 Lacinutrix sp. | reverse complement strand
TCCTGCTCCAGTTGGTAAACCTGTTCCTTGAGTTTGTACTGCTATTTCCCAAGCTGTTTCTGTACCACCTAATGTCCATGATAAGTTAGCTGTTGTAGAAGTAGAACTAATAAAAGTTAAATTATCTGGGTTAGGACAAGTTACATCAAAAACTGTAATATCATCGAAAGCAACTCCTTCATCTTGAACAGAGCCATCTGAACCAAAAGCAAAACGTAACAATACATTTGATTGACCTGCTAGACCATCCAGTGAATGACTTGCGAGAACCCAACCGTTAGATCCAGTTCCATCACGACCTGTCCAACCTTCTTGTTGGCCTCCTGGAGCACCTCCAATTGTATTATCTGTATACCAATTACCAGGATCTCCTACAGCACCAACATTATTCCAAGTTGCTCCTCCATCTATTGAAGATTGTAATACTGTACCATCCCAACTAAATTCTGATTCCCACCAAATATTAAACGTTATCGCTGGCGCAGCTAAAGCTGAAAAGTCAAAAATAGGACTAGTAACAGAAGAAGCATCTACGTTATTATAATTTCCAGTTAAATTTGTAGCCCAAGAATTAGTTCCTGAAGCGGCACTATTTATAACACCAGCTGCTGGTGTTCCTAAAGCCCATGAACCATTGGTTGCGTTGTCTTCAATCCAGTCTCCTGCTCCTGCTTCAAAATCTTCAGAATAAGGATATACTGTGATTTGCGCATTGATATTTTGACTTAAAAATAAAGTCACAATTATCAAAAAAAGTGTAATTTTTTTCATCTTCGCTATTTTCAATTGGTTTTAAAAAGTTTTCTAAGCTAGAAAAAATAACAATCTTATTAAAACTAAGTTAAGGATTATAGATTAAATACATTTTTTATCGATTAATGGTTAGCAATAGACTTAATGTATATTTTTTTCGATAAAGTGCCTAATTGACTAACTCTTTTTTTTGGTTTTAGTTCGTGATTTATATGGTTCTTTTTATCTCGTTTCCAATCTCATCTACCGCTGTAATTATATGTTTTCCCTCTTTAGGAATAATTGCTAAGTATAGAATATCAGTAGTTTTGCCAATAAAATGCTTGTTTAAATACCAATAGATTATACTCTTAGGTTTTGAGTGTGCAATTTTTAAAACAAGGTCATTAATTTTACCATCTAAACCTTTTGGTAAAAAGATAATATTATTGTCTTTAGGGTAAATAAATTCCATATTAATTTCTTCTTTTCCTGTACAATCATTTCTAAATGAAGGTAAAGATTTGTAGAATGGGTTTTTAGATTTGTAGTAAAATTCCATTAGAGGAGGAAGAACAAACCACGAAGTATTTGAAATAGCGGTTAAGTTTTCGCAAGAAGTATTTACACGATAACTTTTTGAAGCATCCAAATGTACTAAAACATGATAAGGGCAAGGTTTTGTTTTAAGGCCACTATTTTGAACAAATTGCTCGATTTTGTTTTTGCAATTTGGTCCTGCTCTAAAACCACTTTCTTTACATATACTAATTTCAGTCATTTCGTCAAAAGGTTTTGAAAACTAATTGCTATTTGGTAGTAAATCGAACACATCAAAAAGTATAGGAGCAGCAGCCTGTACACCAACCAAACCAGGTCGTCCTTCTCCATCGGCATTACCAACCCATACGCCTACCACATAATCTTTTGTTGTACCAATTGCCTAAGCATCTCTAAAACCAAAACTTGTTCCAGTTTTCCACGCTATTTGTTTAGAATCGTCAAAAAACTCCCAATTTTCATCTCCTTCAGGTCTATTTACTTCTTTAAGGCTCTCGTATGTGAGATAAATTGAAGCTGCATCAAAGACTGTTTTTTCGGTTGACTTTTTTCCAAAATCGATGTTTTCTGAAGCAAAAAAAGTAGGCTCACAAAATTCGTTTGAAAAATATTCGCTTGAAGTCTCGTTATAGTGATTTAAAGTTGATGAAAAGTTTGCATAGCTTTTACACAAATCCCATAAATTGCTTTCTGCACCTCCAAGAATTAAAGATAAACCATAGTGGTTGGCATTATATTTTACATCTTTAAGCTCTAAGTATTTTAAATAATGATGAAACCTATCTAAACCAAAATCTTTAAGCATTCTAACAGCAGTAACATTTAAAGAGCGAGATAAGGCACGACTTGCAGATACAGCACCATCAAATTCTTTAGGGTAATTTTCTGGAACATAATTACTAAATTGTGTTGGTACATCTGCCACCAAGGTATTGGGTAATAAATCGCCAGCATCAAGCATCGCTGTATATAAAAATGGTTTTAAAATACTACCAGTACTTCTTGGCTTATCAGAATTACAATAGCAAAGTCATTTACTTTTTCAGAATTAGTATTCGAACTCAGATTTTCGCTAGTAATTTTTTCTAGATTACTATCTGAATTTGAGACAAGTTCTCCGCAGCTCAACATTATAAAAAATAGTGTAATTAAAGTGGCTGTTTTTTTCATCTTTAAGTTTGATTAGGGGTACATTAAAGTTACTATTTTTAAGAAAGCTATAACTTATAAAACACATATTTATTAGTATATTCGCATCAAAATTAAATAATTAGTAAAAAATAAAGATATATATGGCAATTTCAGCTGATTTCGGAATAAAAGAAGCCTTACAACAATTAGGTGTAAAAGATGTAAATAATGGAACATCTTCAGGTTCTAATAACTTTGGAAGTGGAGAAACTATTTCTTCATATTCTCCTACAGATGGTTCATTAATTGGAAAAGTTTCAACAACTACAAAAGCAGATTACGAAAAAGTAATGGATGCAGCAACGTCTGCATTTTTATCTTTTAGAACAATGCCTGCACCACAAAGAGGTGAAATTGTACGTCAGTTTGGTAATAAATTAAGAGAATTAAAAGAACCATTAGGTAAGCTTGTGTCTTACGAGATGGGAAAAAGTTTACAAGAAGGTTATGGTGAGGTTCAGGAAATGATTGACATCTGTGATTTCGCAGTTGGATTATCACGTTCTTTAAACGGACAAACCATTCCATCTGAGCGTCCAGGACACGTAATGAGAGAACAATGGCATTCACTAGGTGTTGTTGGTATTATTTCTGCATTTAATTTTCCAGTTGCTGTTTGGGCTTGGAATACAGCTTTAGCTTGGGTTTGTGGTGATGTTTGTGTATGGAAAGGATCTGAAAAAGCACCTTTATGTACAATTGCTTGTCAAAATATAATTGCTGAGGTTTTAAAAGAAAACAACTTACCAGAAGGTATTTCTTGTATCATTAATGGCGACTACAAAGTAGGCGAAATGATGACTACAGACCATAGAATGCCTTTAATATCTGCCACAGGTTCTACAAGAATGGGACGTATTGTTGGTGCAACAGTTGCAGAACGTTTTGGAAAAAGTTTATTAGAATTAGGAGGAAACAACGCTATTATTATCACACCAACTGCAGATTTAAAAGTAGTAGTACCTGGTGCTGTATTTGGAGCAGTTGGAACATGTGGACAACGTTGTACTTCAACAAGAAGATTAATTATTCACGAATCGGTTTACGATAAAGTAAGAGATGCTATTATTGGTGCTTATGGACAATTAACAATAGGTAATCCTTTAGATGAGAAAAACCATATTGGACCATTAATTGATAAAGACTCTGTAAACATTTATTTAGCAGCAATTGAAAAAGCAAAAGCTGAAGGTGGAAATGTATTAGTAGAAGGTGGTGTTTTAGAAGGTGAAGGTTACGAATCTGGATGCTACGTAAAACCAGCCATTATTGAAGCTGAAAATAGTTTCGAAATTGTACAGTCTGAAACTTTTGCACCAGTTTTATATTTAATTAAATACTCTGGAGGGGTTGAGAATGCTATAGGATTGCAAAATGGTGTTGCACAAGGCTTATCTTCTGCAATTATGACTAACGAATTAAAAGAGGCTGAAAAGTTTTTATCCTTCGCAGGAAGTGATTGTGGAATTGCAAATGTAAACATTGGAACATCTGGTGCCGAAATAGGTGGTGCTTTTGGAGGAGAAAAAGAAACAGGTGGTGGACGTGAGTCTGGATCTGATGCTTGGAAAATTTACATGAGAAGACAAACAAATACAGTAAACTATTCGGATGAATTGCCTTTAGCTCAAGGAATAAAATTTGACCTATAATTAACGATTAATATATATTAAAAAACTATTTATAGGTATTGTTCTATTATAAAGACAAACTATTTGATAATTTTTTAACTCTTTTATGTTTTATTTTTTAAATAAAGTTAATATTTAACTGATTTTTAATAACTTAAGAGCACTAACTTAAAAATCAATTTTATAATGAGTAAAAAACCAGTTATCTTCTTGGTATTTTGCTAACCATTATTTTTGGGACCATTCTCTATTTTTTTTTGCTGTAAGCCATGTTTAGAAGCAGCAAATAATGAAGCTGAAACCAAAAGTATAGCTGTAGAACCAGAAGCCGCAACCAAAAACATGTTTTCGATTATAGATTCGAAAAGCAGTTTAAAGTTTAATGCAAATGAAAACTTAAATTTTAAAGGATCAACTTTTTCTATTTTAGAACCAGTATTTGGAGGTTTAAAATTGGAAATAGCAAGATTAGCAACATACCTAAGCGATAACCCTAACAAAACAGTTGATAT
>NZ_JASJHV010000085.1:0-23442 GCF_037625555.1 Lacinutrix sp. | reverse complement strand
TCTGATTTAAAAGGGTCTTACCAAGTTAAAAATATCCAAACAGCAATTCAATCCATAGAACAACTAAAATCACAACAATTTAATATTTCTGATGAAAGTATAAAAAATGGGCTTCTAAATGTTGTAAAGAATACTGGTTTGTTAGGTAGATGGCAAATTTTAAAGCAGTCACCTAAAGTTATTTGTGATACAGCACATAATAGAGAAGGCCTAGAAATTGTAATAAGCCAGCTCAAAAGAGAAACATTTAACAAACTACATATAGTCTTTGGAGTTGTAAATGATAAAGATTTAGATACTATTGTAGATCTTTTACCAATTAATGCTTCATATTACCTATGTAAACCAAATATTCAAAGAGGTTTAGATTCTAATAAACTTTTAAAGCATTTTAAAGATAAAAACTTAATTAGTCAAGCCTATAATTCTGTAAATGAAGCATATAAAAAAGCTTTAGTTAACGCTAATAGTAATGATGTTATTTATATAGGAGGCAGTACTTTTGTTGTTGCAGAAATAATTTAAAAATTTTTTCAAAAAAACTTTTGTGTAATCAAAATCTCGTGTATATTTGCACACCTAATAATTAGGGCGACTAGCTCAGTTGGTTCAGAGCACTTGGTTTACACCCAAGGGGTCAGGGGTTCGAATCCCTTGTCGCCCACTTAAAATTAAAAATCCCAATGATTGTTTTCATTGGGATTTTTTTATTCTATAAATCTTATTTTAAATATTTATTAAGACTCTTCTAATAAAATTTAAGTCATGAAAAATTTATTAATTATATTTTTGTAGCTTTATTAATTTTTGCTTGTAAAAATAATAAAGACATAACGAATAACGAATTAACTAACATTAATTATGAAATCGCAGTTGTTAAAGATGATTTAAATGAATCCAAACAGATGATTAAAGAAACAATAACATTTACATCTGAAGATAATTTACAAATTACTGCAGATGTATATAAAGTAAATAATAACCCAATAACTATTTTATTATGTCATCAGGCTAATTTTAGTCGTGGTGAATATCTAGAAACAGCTTTACTTTTAAACAGTTATGGTTATTCTGTAATGGCAATAGACCAAAGGTCAGGAGATAAGGTTAATGGAGTTGTTAATGAAACAGCAAAATTTGCTAAAACAAATAAAATGGATACAGATTATATAAGTGCTAAGCCAGATATTATAGCAGCAATTAATTATGTTTACAAACATAATGGTAATAAGAGAATATTAGTAGTTGGGAGTTCTTATTCAGCTACATTAGCTATGTTAATAGCAAAGGATAATGATAAAGTAAAAGCAGTTGCTGCTTTTAGTTCTGGAGAGTATTTTAAAGGTATAAGTATTCAAAATGAAGTTAAAGCTCTAGAGAAGCCAACATTTGTAACGGCTTCGCTTTCCGAAACTAAAGCATTAACTACTTTGATTAGTAAAATGGAAACTAATAACCTCTTTTATTACAAACCTAAAGAAGAGTGTATTCATGGTTCAAGAGCACTTTGGGATTCAACCAAAGGATTCGAAGGTTATAGAAGTATGTTTAAGACTTTCTTAGACGTTTTGTAAAGTTTTTATATTAATTCTAACAAGCGCTCTAAAGCCATTCCACGAGAGCCTTTAATTAAAAGTGTAGCATTTTTTATCTTTGTAGATTTTAAATGCTCTTTTAATTCTTCAAAAGTACCATATTGTACTATTTCAGTAGTATTTATTTCAGTTTCAGAAAAGTTTTTACCTATTAAATAAACCTTATCAAGTTTTAGGCTAGTTGCTAAATCTGCAATGGTTTGATGTTCTTGTTTCGCTTCATTTCCTAATTCAAACATATCACCTAGAAAAGCTATTCTCGTTTTGTCTTTTAAACCACTAAAATGCTTTAAAGCAGCAGTCATACTAGTTGGGTTTGCATTATATGCATCTAGAATAATTTTGGTGCTCTCTTTCTTAATAATTTGCGAACGATTATTTGTAGGAACATAATTTTCTATCGCTTCTTTTATTTCATTTATAGAAACATTAAAATAGTTGCCAATTATTATTGCAGTACAAAGGTTTGTAAAATTATATTTACCTACTAATTTAGATGTAATTAATGTTTTTCCTGTTTTTAATGATACAAATGGATTAGCGCTAATAAACTTAATATTAAAGTAATCAATATCTATTTCTGAAAACCCAAATTTTTGCTCGTAAGTATTTAATTTTTCTTTTTGAATATCATCATCCGCATTTAAGAATACATGTTTATTATTTTTAATTAAATAATTATACAATTCACTTTTCCCTTTAATAACACCTTCAACACCTCCAAATCCTTCTAAATGTGCTTTTCCAAAATTTGTTATATAACCAAAGTCTGGTTTAGCAATGTTGCATAAAAACTCTATCTCCTTTTGGTGATTTGCTCCCATTTCTACGATTCCAATTTTAGTTTCTTTAGACATAGCTAAAAGCGTTAATGGAACTCCAATGTGGTTATTTAAATTGCCAATAGTAGCTGTTGTATTATATTTTTTAGAAAGTACTGTATTTATTAATTCTTTAGTAGTTGTTTTACCATTACTACCAGTTAATGCAATTATTGGCGTGTTTAAATATGTTCTGTGGTATGAAGCCAGATTTTGAAGTGTTTCTAAAACATTATCTACTAATATAGTTTGCTCAGATTTTTTATATTCTGGCTCGTCTATTATCACATATTTAGCACCTTCTGTTAGTGCTTGTTCGGCAAAAACATTACCATTAAAATTGTCTCCTTTTAAGGCAAAGAACATTGTGTTTTTAGATATTTTTCTTGTGTCTGTAGATATACTGTTACACTTTAAAAATAGGCTGTGTAGTTTTTCTGTTTTCATAAAATAAAAGTATAAAAAAAGTCCTAACTATACGTTAGGACTTTTAATATTATTTTAAAACTATTATTAGTTTTTCGTTTTGTTTGTAGATTTAGATTTTGAACCAACTCTAGAAAGCGCACATCTAAATCCAATATAGTCTGTTGCCATATTTTGTGGGAAATAACGTCTTTGTGCTGGATCTAACCAATATTCTCTATCTTTCCATGATCCACCTTTAAAAACTCGAGCTTCATCATTTACTAAAGAAGTTCTTTTAGAACTCTTATCCCATTCTCTTATCATTTTACCAGTAGAATCTACTTCAGTTCTATGCTTTGGAGAATTGTACATTTTGTTAGTAGTTGAATTTTCTTCACCACCAGTTGATTCCTCATCAAAATCATCATATACTCTAGAAGAGCGTCTATCTCCATCTCTAAAGTTACGATTGTCACTTCTATCAAAATTTGTTCTTAAATAAGTTTCATCTTCATCAATTGGTTTTTGAGCAATTTCTCCAGGTAAATCTCTAGCTATAACTTTTCCGTTAGGCAATGTGTCGTAAACAATGTTACCAGTTGTTACAACTTTTACAGTACCATCATCATTTAAAACGTTTTTTGTATAAACATTTCCTCTGTAGTAGTTAAAATCATTAAACTCGTCATCAACAATAGGTCTGTAAACATCTGCAACCCATTCTGCAACATTCCCAGCCATATCATATAAACCATAATCGTTAGCAGAGTATGATTTTACTTGTGCAGTAATATCTGCACCATCATCAGACCATCCTGCTATTCCGCCATAATCACCTTTTCCTTGCTTAAAGTTTGCTAATTGATCTCCTTTAACTTTACGCTTTCCAGAACGTGTGTATTGCCCATCCCAAGGATATTTTTTACGACCTCTGTAAGAATTGTAACTTCTAATTTCAGATAATCCTAAAGCAGCATATTCCCATTCAGACTCTGTTGGTAGTCTGTATTTTGGAGAAATAATGCCTGTTTCTCTAGAAGCGTATACATTAATTTCTTCACCATTAGCGTCTGTTTGTGCCTTTAGCTTTCCGCCTCTTAATATATCTTCATTACCTCCAAAAGTTTGAGTAGGAGCATTTATGTATGTGTCTGTACTAAAGTTAGCATCTGCTGTTGCTTCGTATTGGCTATCTTGTTTAAGGTATCCTTCTTGTTGAAGTGATTTTTCCTGAACTCTATCAGATCTCCAATTAGCATACTCAACTGCCTGTATCCAGCTAACACCAACTACAGGATATTGTCCATAACCTGGGTGACGTAAGTAGTTGTTAGTCATTACTTCATTGTAACCTAAACGGTTTCTCCAAACTAAAGTATCTGGAACAACACCTTCATATATTTTTCTAAAATTTTCGTCTTCTGGTGGGTAAACTTGCTTAATCCATTCTAAATACATTAAGTAGTTTTGATTAGTTACTTCTGTTTCATCCATGTAAAAAGACTGAACATGTTGTTGGTTTGGTGTGTTATTCCAATCATGCATGACATCATCTTGAACACGCCCTTTAGTAAAAGTACCGCCTTCTACAAAAACAGTTCCAGGAGGAGTTTCTTGTTCTTTAAATTTTGTGTTGTATTGAAAACCGCCTTCTTTAGCATTAATTTCCCAACCAGTGGCACTATCTACGTTCGATCCACCAGATCTACCACATCCAACCAAGGTTAATGAAACTGCTAATAACATTAAAATCCTTGATACAATTACTTTTTTCATACTGATACGTTTAGGTAAGCTAATTATGTTATTTATTGGATACGCAATATAATAATTCTACCTAACTCTACAAGTTATTTTATAAAATTAAGTTAAAAAATTATCACGTTTAAACCTATTTATTTACAATACATCGATAATTTATTTGTATTTCAATAAATGTTTTGAGGTATTATAACGTCTGTTCTTTTAATTTATTATTGTAATTTTGAAACGTTTTAATAAAAATAATTAAAATGTAATAATAACATTGAAATTATCACGTTATTCAATACAATGAAAAAGATATTATTTGTCATCACGGTGCTAATTAGTACTTTGGTATACTCACAGCAAAAGAAATTTAGTCTCAATTGGAATACTGCTAAAACCCTAAATACAGAAGGTTATAGTATTACTGTGCCTAGTTTTTCTCCTCAAGAAAATTACAGTTTTAGTTTTATTAATGGTCTTAACTTTGTCTCACAGTGGGAAAGCAATACCTATATTAACGAAAGCAGTGTGTCGTTATCAAATGTAAAGTATACCTCAATACCTAAATCTGAATTAAAAGATCTTGATTTAAAAACAATACCAACCTCTATTAAGTTTAGTTTAAAAAATGCACAGACTCGAGAAGATATAAAGTCTGTATTAACGGTTTCTGCTATTGTTAAAACAGGAAATAACACTTACAAAAAAGTAACCTCATTCACTGTCAACTATTCAAATTCAATTACATCTTTTAATAAGAATAATAAACAACCAATATCTAATTCTATTTTAAATACTGGAAACTGGTATAAATTTGGAATTAAAAAATCAGGAGTGTTTAAATTGTCTAAAAACTTTCTAAATAATCTTGGTGTAAATACAGGTTCTATAGACCCAAGGTCTCTAAAAATTTATGGTAATGGTGGGCAAATGATTCCTTACTTAAATGATGATAATTACCCAATTGATCCTGTAGAAAATGCAATTAAAGTTGTAGGTGAGGAAGATGCTGTTTTTAATGATAATGATTATGTTTTGTTTTATGGAGTGGGACCAAAAGGAAATGTTGAAGATGCTTTAATTAATACAAACTTAAATGTATATCAAGATATTACCTTTTATTATATAAACGTTGGTTTTGGAACTGGTAAGAGAATTCAAAATATGGTTGAACCAACAGAGAATGCTACTACAACTATAATCACTTTTCAAGACTATCAATTTCATGAGGTAGACGAATTTAATCTTGCTTTCGTTGGGAGAAGATGGTTTGGAGATAAATTAGACATTGAAACAACTAAGACTTTCGATTTTAGTTTCCCTAATTTAGTTAATACGGAACCTATTAAGTTTGTATTTAATGGTGCTTCAACTTCAGATAATTCTGCAACATGGACAATTAATTTTAATGGTAATACTGTTACAACAATTACAACTCCTGGTCTTGAAGATTTTAATTATGGAGTTGGTGCAAATTATACAGGAGATGTACCAGTAGTATCAGACAATGTTTCTGTTCAGGTTAATTACGATAAACAAGGTGTGCCAAGTGCTGTAGGTTATATAGATTATTTGTCTTTAGAAGCAACAAGAGAGTTGAGTTTTAGCGGTAATCAGTTACAGTTTTACAACAGGTCTACTGCCCAAGCTACTGGTGTTGGTATGTATACTTTAAATAATGCTAATAATGTATCAGAGATCTGGGATATAACAGATATTAATAACATTACCAATAAGCTGAATACGGAATCCACAATAAATTTTAAGGCAAATTTAGGTAGTTTAAAAAAATATGTAGCACTAACGTTGTCAGATTTTTATGAGCCTACGCTTTTGGGAAATTCATCAGTTGTAAATCAAAATATAAAAGGAACAATTTTTAATAACAATCAAGGCGGTTTTCTAGACGTAGATTATTTAATAGTAACACCAAAGTCACACTTAGCTCAGGCAGAACGGTTAGCTCAAATTAATAGAACTAAAAATAATTTAAATGTAAAAGTTGTAACTGAAGAATCAATTTATAACGAGTTTAATACAGGTAATAAAGATATTTCGGCAATTAGAAATATGGTTCGCTATGTTTATAATAATGCAAGTTCTCCAGAAAATAGATTAAAATATCTATGTCTATTTGGTGATAGCTCATTCGATTACAAAGGTAGAATATCTTCAAACACATATAATTTACCCTCATGGCACGCTTATGATAGTTTTAATCTAACTAACTCATTTGTTTCAGATGACTTTTATGGGATGATGGATGTAAACGAAGGCACAATGGTGACCTCAAATTTGTTAGATATTGCTGTTGGTAGAATATTAGCAAATACACCAGAACAAGCAAAACAAATGGTAGATAAGGTGGAAGTCTATTATTCTAAAGAAGCATTTGGTAGTTGGAGAAATAATATTATTGCTATCTCAGATGATGTAGATATCGCTTGGGAAAGAGTGCTTCAAGAAACCACAGATGAGATAGCTGATTTAATTACAACAGAGAAGCCTTTTTTAAATGCAGTAAAAATTCATACAGATTCTTATCAACAAGAAGCATCTGCAGGTGGAGATCGCTATCCGGAAGTTACTACTGCAGTTTCTAATGCTATAGAGAATGGCGCTTTAGTAATGAATTATTTTGGACATGGAGGAGAAGATGGTTGGGGATACGAAAGGCTTTTTCAAAAAAATGACGCTCAAGAACTTAGAAATGATTGTAAGCTAACTTGTTTTGTAACTGTTACCTGTGAATATACTAGATTTGATAACCCATTGCGAGATACAGCCGGAGAACTAGTCTATTGGAATAAGAGTGGAGGAGCAGTTTCTTTAATATCTACAACGCGACAGATTTTTGTAACCGTAGGTGTTACTTTTAATACCATTTTAGAAGAGTATTTGTTTTCTTACAGTGATACAGATAATTATGCCGACAACGAATATCCAACAATGGCAGAAGCACTTAGGTTAGCAAAAAATAATAATAGTATTGCAGGAATTGGACAAAAATACTTAGTTTTCTACATAGGAGATCCAGCTTTAAAATTGGCTTTCCCAGAGCCAGATGTGCGATTAACTAAAATTAACGATATTCCAATAGCTGGAAATACAGAAATACTAGAGGCACTAAGTTATGCAAAACTAGAAGGAGAAGTTACAGATGAAGCTGGTAATCTTTTAACAAATTATAATGGTAAATTAATTACTACTATATACGATAAGCCAATACAAAGAGAAACATTAGCAAATGATAATACTTTTGAAGGCAGTGAGCTTATTAAATTAGAATATGAAACTTTAGGTGAGGTAATATTTAGAGGGCAATCAACAGTTACAAATGGTAAATTTGAATTCGATTTTATTGTGCCTAGAGATATAGGTATTCCTGTAGGTTACGGAAAAGTAAGCTTTTATGCGTTTACAGAAGCTCCTGCTAGTGATCAATCTGGAGCAAATACAAATTCAGTACAAATAGGAGGAATAAACCAAAACGCAGCAGAAGACAATCAAGGACCAAATATTAATCTATACATGAATGATGAAAATTTTGTTTCTGGAGGTATAACTAATGAATCTCCTACCTTATTAGTAAAATTGCAAGACGAAAACGGAATTAATACCGCAAGTGGTATTGGTCATGATATTGTAGGAATATTAGATGGTGACGAAGTTAATCCATATGTTTTAAATAATTATTATGTTACCGAATTAGACGATTACACAAGAGGGAGTTTAAGTTTTCCATTAAGAGACTTAGAGCCTAGATTGCATACCTTAACATTAAAAGCTTGGGATGTTTATAATAATTCTTCAACAAGCGAGTTACAGTTTAGAGTTTTTAATGAAGACGAACATTTAATAATCGAAAACGTTCTTAACTATCCAAATCCATTTGTAAACTACACAGAGTTTTGGTTTAGCCACAATAGTTCAGAAATATTAGACGTGTCTGTTCAAGTTTTTACAGTTTCTGGAAAACTAGTGAGAACACTAAATGGGCAAACAACTGGAGTTGGTACAAAATCTACAAGTTCAACATCTAGAGATATTATTTGGGATGGAAGAGACGATTTTGGAGATAAAATTGGAAAAGGTACATACATATATAAACTAAAAGTACATTCTAGCGCTACAAATAAAACAGTAGAAAAAATCGAGAAACTTGTAATACTATAATAAAGAATTATATTTGTTAAATAAAATTGATATATGAAAAGAAATATTTTAATAATAATATTAGTTGTTTTTGCTTTTAAAAGCAATGCCCAAAGCTCATTTCAAATTGAACCTTATCAAGATTCTAGAGTAATAACCACAGGAATGCCCTTTCTATTAATTGCACCAGATGCAAGAGCTGCAGCAATGGGAGATATGGGAGTTGCAACATCTCCAGATGCCTTTTCACAGCAGTGGAATTCATCAAAATATGTGTTTTCAACAGATAAGTCAGGTGTCGCAATAAGTTACACACCTTATTTAAGTAAATTAGTAAATGATATCTTTTTAGGAAACGTTACTTATTTTAATAGAATTAATGAACAAAGTGCTTTTGCTGCTAGTTTTAGGTATTTTTCATTAGGTGAGATTGCGTTTGTAGAAGATGAGTTTTCTGAAGAATTAATTCAAAAACCAAACGAATTAGCAGTAGATATATCTTATGCTTTACGATTAAGCGATCAGTTTGGTATGGCAGTAGGAATGCGTTACTTGCGTTCAGATTTAAAACTAAATTTTGGTGATAATGATGTAACTGCTGCAAGTACTTTTGGAGTAGATATTTCAGGATATTACCAAAGTGAAGAAGAAGCTTACAACGATTTTAATGGTCGATGGAGAGGTGGTTTTGCACTTCAAAATTTAGGACCTAAATTTAAGTACGATGAAGGTGGGCAAGAAAACTTTCAACCTACAACATTACGTATAGGTGGTGGTTTCGATTTTATTTTCGACCAATACAACAAATTAGGTGTTACAGCAGAATTTGCTAAATTATTAGTGCCAACTCCTCCTGTATATGGAGTTAGAATAGAATATGTAGACAATAATGGAAATGGTCAATACGATCTTCCAGATAACGATCCTACAACTACAGATGATGAATTTATTAGTACAGAAGAAAACTATATAATTTCAGGACAAGATCCAAATGTAGATTTCGTTTCAGGAATTTTTCAATCTTTTGGTGATTCTCCAGGAGGAGGAAAAGAAGAATTACAAGAATTTACTTATGCTGTAGGCCTAGAATATTTATATCAAGACTCTTTTGCTTTTAGAGCAGGTTATTTTAACGAGCATGAAACCAAAGGAGCACGTAAGTTTTTTGCTTTAGGAGCAGGGTTTAAATACAACGTAATAAATGTAGATTTATCTTATTTATTTTCTGCATCAAAAGTGCAAAGCCCATTAGAAAGTACGCTGCGTTTTTCTCTAACGTTTAATCTTGGAGAAGGAGAGTATACAGAATATTAATATTATATTGACACCTAAAAAAACAAAAACTATTGCTTTACGCAATAGTTTTTTTGTCTAAATTAGTTTATGTTACCATATTCAATAACTATGAAAGAAGTAAAAATAGAATCAAAACTATATGTTTTCGATAGCTTAGAAGAGACACCTAAAGAGATTCAAAATTTAATGCAGTTTGCAATAGAAGCGAGAGATAATGCTTATGCTCCTTATTCTAAGTTTCATGTTGGCACAGCTCTTTTGTTAGATAATGGTAAGATTGTTTCGGGAAGTAATCAAGAAAACGCTTCTTATCCATCTGGATTATGTGCAGAAAGAACTGCTATTTTTTATGCAGGTGCTAAATACCCAGAAGCCAAGGTTTTAAAAATGGCAATTACTGCAGCCTCTCAAAACCAAAAAACCAATAAGCCAATACCTCCTTGTGGAGCTTGCAGGCAGACTATTGCAGAGTATGAAACAAAACAAGACAAGTCTATAGAAATTTATTTTATGGGAGAAACTGGAAGTGTAATGAAATCTAATTCATTAGCAAATTTATTACCATTTGGTTTCGATTTTTCTAATCTATAACGTTTTCGTAAAATAAAACATCAAATTCGTTTTACATTAGTTAATTTTCACTTTTGCAATACCAATTCAAAGTGTTACTTTTGTTATTGCAATATTTTTTTAACTGTTTAGTTTATCTAATCAATCTACAAAAGATAGAGCAAAGAAGAGTCGGTTTTAAAAATGACATCTTAATTTAAAAAGGTTTTAAATTTACAGAATACAGATACCAAAATGCAAAAAATAACCAAAGAAGTTTACCTTAAGTGGTTCGAGGATATGTTATTCTGGAGAAAGTTTGAAGACAAACTAGCTGCAGTCTATATTCAACAAAAAGTTAGAGGGTTTCTTCACTTATATAATGGTCAAGAAGCAGTTTTAGCAGGAGCATTACATGCTATGGACTTAACCAAAGATAAGATGATTACTGCATATCGTAATCACGTTCAACCTATAGGTATGGGAGTTGATCCTAAACGTGTAATGGCAGAGCTTTATGGTAAAGCAACTGGTACTTCTCAAGGTTTAGGTGGTTCTATGCATATTTTTTCAAAAGAACACCGTTTTTATGGAGGACATGGTATTGTTGGAGGACAAATTCCACTAGGAGCAGGAATTGCTTTTGGAGATAAATACCACGATAAAGATGCAGTAACTATTTGTTGTTTTGGAGATGGTGCAGCCAGACAAGGTTCGCTTCACGAAACATTTAATATGGCAATGCTTTGGAATTTGCCAGTAGTATTCGTTTGTGAAAACAACGGTTATGCAATGGGAACAAGTGTAGAGCGTACAGCAAATCATACAGACATATGGAAACTTGGTCGTGGTTACGAAATGCCTTCAGGTCCTGTAGATGGTATGAACCCTATTAAAGTAGCAGAAGCTTTTGATGAGGCTATTACAAGAGCTAGAACAGGTGGAGGACCAACATTTTTAGAAGTAAAAACATACCGTTTTAGAGGGCACTCAATGTCAGATGCACAGCATTATAGAACAAAAGATGAAGTTGCAGAATACAAGAAAATTGATCCAATCAAGCAGGTAAAAGATGTTATTTTAAAAGAAGGATATGCCAGCGAAGACGATATAAAAGTAATAGATAAACGAGTTAAAGCATTAGTTGCTGAATGTGAGAAATTTGCAGAAGAGTCTCCATATCCAGAAAAAAGCGTCATGTATGATGCCGTTTACGAACAAGAAGATTACCCATTTATCGAGCATAAAATAAAATAAGCTATGGCAGAAGTAATAAATATGCCGCGTTTAAGCGACACAATGGAAGAAGGCACTGTAGCAAGTTGGCTTAAAAAAGTAGGTGATAAAGTAGAGGAAGGCGATATTTTAGCTGAAATTGAAACAGATAAAGCAACAATGGAGTTTGAATCTTTTAACGAAGGAACGCTACTTCATATTGGTATTCAAGAAGGAGAGACTGCAAAAGTAGATACGCTTTTAGCAATTATTGGAGATGAAGATGAAGATATTTCAAGTTTATTAAACGGAAATTCTTCTGAAGCAAAAGAAACTAAAGCAGAAGAAAAGCCAGAAACTATCATTCAGAGTAAAAGCGATGAGTCTAGTCCATCTCAAGAATTACCAGAAGGTGTTATAGTTGTTACTATGCCTCGTTTAAGTGATACAATGGAAGAAGGGACTGTGGCAACATGGTTAAAAAAAATAGGCGACACTGTAGAAGAAGGCGATATCCTTGCTGAAATTGAAACAGATAAAGCTACAATGGAATTTGAATCTTTTCAATCTGGAACCTTATTACATGTAGGTTTAGAGGAAGGAGATACAGCTAAAGTAGATTCTTTGTTAGCAATTATAGGTCCTGAAGGAACAGATGTTTCTTCTGTTGCAAAAAACTTAACAGCTGGAAACAATTCAGCTAAAAAAGAAGACACACCAAAACAAGACACACCAAAACAACAAGAAGTACCTAAAGCAGAAGTAAAACAAGAAGCACCAAAACAGAAGATACAAGCGACTGTTTCAACTTCAGAGGCTGCAGGAAGACTTTTTGTGTCTCCTCTAGCTAAGAAAATGGCCGAAGAGAAAGGAATTCAGTTAAACCAAGTAAAAGGTTCTGGTGAAAATGGACGTATAGTAAAACGAGATATCGAGAACTTTACGCCATCTGCAACAGCTTCTGCATCAACTGCGAAGTTTGTAGCATCAGGTCAAGAAGATTTCGACGAAGTACCAAACTCAAACATGCGTAAAACAATTGCTAAAAATTTAGCAAAATCTAAGTTTACTGCACCACATTATTATTTAAATGTGGAGTTTGATATGGAGAACGCAATAGCATTTAGAGGACAATACAATTCTATTCCAGAAGTAAAAATCTCTTATAATGATATGATTGTTAAAGCATGTGCTTTAGCATTACGCGAACATCCGCAAGTGAATTCACAGTGGTTTGAGGATAGAATGCAATTAAATAATCATGTACACATTGGTGTAGCAGTAGCAGTAACAGATGGACTATTAGTACCAGTAGTTAAATTTGCAAACGAGCAAAGTTTACCACAAATTGGTGCAGCTGTTAGAGAATACGCAGGAAAAGCAAGAAATAAAAAATTATCTTTAGATGAGATGGAAGGCAGTACCTTTACTATTTCTAATTTAGGAATGTTTGGTATTAAAAGTTTTACTTCAATTATCAATCAACCAAATTCTGCAATACTATCTGTAGGTGCCATTGTTGAAAAGCCAGTAGTTAAAAACGGACAAGTAGTTGCTGGAAATACAATGAAATTAACTCTAGCATGCGATCATAGAACAGTAGATGGTGCAACTGGAGCTCAGTTTTTACAAACACTAAAAGGCTATATTGAAAATCCAGTAACCATGTTGGTTTAAACTAATTTCAGTATTTTCAATAAATAACTTAAAATAAAATTAAAATAAAAAACACAAAGTCTATTATAATTTTGGCATTTCTAACGTTATCAATGTTAGTATCCAATGCTCAAAAAAAGAAAGTAGCTGTTGTTACTTTTTATGCAGATAAAACTATTGATTTATCAGTATTAAGTGCTTCGGCAGATTTAATAGCCAAAAACACTAAACTAAGTGACGATCCTAATTTTAATTTAACCGAACCATTAAAAAAGTTACATCAAGCCTTTTTTGCAGAATACACAAAGAATTTCGATTTTGAAATTATCGACGAGGCAGAAGTGTTATCTAATGAAACTTACCAAGCCTTTGTGCCTACTTACCAAGAAGGTAATACCTTTTTAACAGATGTAGAAACAACAACGTCTATTGAAGAATACAATGTAATACCAAGTTATAGAAAGAATGTAAAAGATTTAAAGGAAGTAGCAGAGGCTTTAGGAGTAGATGCTATTATGTTTGTTAATCTATCTTTCGGGTTTGTTAAAACCGGAATAGGAAGTATGGGCTACGTAAGTGTTCAAGCTTGATATAGTATAGATTTATTTACAAAAGACAACAATAGTATTTTTCAATTTCGTGAAATAGCAGGATTAAAAAAGAAAGCTGTTATGGTTGGTGGTATTCCTGTTATGAGTACAAGTAAAATACAACCAATGTGCGAAAGTGCTGTCGACAAATTAATGAAAGACTTAAATAAAAAAGTTCAACGTCTTGCAAAAAAGTCGAATAAAAAAATGAAATAGACTATAAACTATTTTACACTATATTAATAGCCTGACTCAAGAATTTGATTCAGGTTTTTTATCTTTATAAACAAACATATAAAACAAATGAAAACTCTCACAATTCTAAGTTTCTTAACCTTATTTATAAGTTGCGATTCCACTAAACAAGCATCAACAGAATCTAATCCCGTAAAATCAACGACAACTACTACAACGGTTGATGAAACTGAGGCAAAAGTTAATACTACAAACTTTGTAACTGAACAGGAAATAAAAGGTATGGTGTCTTTTTTAGCTTCAGATGATTTAGAAGGAAGAGATACAGGAAGCGAAGGTATAAACGAAGCAGCAAATTATATAGAAACACAGTTTAAAAATTATGGATTAAAACCATATTTCGAAACCTATCGTGATAATTTTACTATTGGAGAACTAGATGCCTACAATGTTGTTGGTTACCTTGAAGGTACAGATCCTAAATTAAAAGATGAGTTTATTCTTATAGGAGCCCATTATGATCATATTGGATCAGCAAAAGATGTAAATGGTGATACTATTGCAAATGGAGCAAACGATAATGCAGCAGGAACAAGTGGAGTATTGTCTTTAGCAAAGTATTTTACAGAACAAAAAAACAATAAAAGAAGCATCATTTTTGCAACATTTACTGCAGAAGAAAAAGGATTATTAGGTTCTAAACATTTAGCAGAAAAACTAAAAGAAAATAATATTAATTTATACACAATGATTAACATTGAAATGATTGGTGTTCCTTTTATAGGAAGAGACTATCAAGCATTTATTACAGGTCATGAATTATCTAACCTAGCAGAGGTAATGAATGATTATGCAGGAGAAAAGTTAATTGGCGCATCAGACGTGGCTAAAAAATATGGCTTATTCAAACGTTCAGATAATTATGCGTTTTATCAAGCGTTTAAAACACCATGTCATACAGTATCTTCATGTGACTTAACTAATTTTGATTTTTATCATCATGTAGACGATGAGGTAGACAAATTAGACTACCCATTTATGACAAAATTAATTAACAAATTGGTACCTGTTTTAGTGCAAATGGCAAATGCTCCAACACAAGTTATTAAAATGAACGAGTAAGAAAATGGCTAAAAATATTATAATAACAGGAACAAGTAGAGGTATTGGTTTTGAGTTGGTACACATATTTGCCAATCAAGGACATAATATATTAGCGCTCTCTAGGAACGAACAAAAAGTAAGTAATCTTAATTTTGATAATATAGAGTCTTTTGCTTTCGATTTAGGAAAAAAAGAGGATTATAGAAAAGTAGAAGATTATGTCTCTAAAGAATGGAAGCATGTAGATGTTTTAATTAATAATGCAGGAACCTTATTAAATAAGCCGTTTGCAGAAACATCGATGGAGGATTTTGAGAACGTTTATAAAACAAATGTTTTTGGAGTAGCCGAAATGACACGTTGTATGTTACCGTTCATGAAAAAAGAAAGTCACGTTATAACTATAAGTTCTATGGGTGGAGTTCAAGGAAGCGTAAAGTTTCCTGGTTTGTCTGCTTACAGTTCTAGTAAAGGCGCTGTTGTAACTCTTACAGAGCTTTTAGCCGAAGAGTATAAGGAAACTGGACCAAGTTTTAATGTGTTAGCTTTAGGAGCAGTACAAACGGAAATGCTAGAAGAAGCCTTTCCTGGTTACCAAGCACCAACTACTGCATTAGAAATGGCAGAATACATAGCAGATTTTTCTTTAAACGGTAATAAATTTTATAATGGGAAACTATTGCAGGTTTCTAATTCTACGCCTTAAGGGTTAAAAAAAATTATTTTAATTAATACTTATTTTGTAGCATATTTCTTTGCTTCTAAAGGTTTTCCAAGTCCTAAGTAAGCTGTGTAAAGTTGTTTATTATAGCTTGCAGTATCTCTGTAACCATCAATATTGCTAAGTCTTGATAAAACATTTAGCGCTTCTTTATGTTTTTTTGCAGTGTTATAAACAATTGCAAATGCAGAATCGTACTTTTGTGGTGCATCGTTAACAATATCTTTAAAAAACAGAAAGATTGCAGCAGAGCTAACCAAAACATTAGGTGTTAAATACCAATAATAACTCCCATTAAAATTAGAGGCTTCTTTTGTTAAAGAATAGGTTATTAATATTGTAAAAATCACGCCCATACTAAATAAAAAAATAAGCTTATATTTTTTTATTGGTTTTAATTTTGATAGATAATAACCTAAAACCATATATCCCAGAAACCCAGAAAAATTCATTAATTCAATTTTGGGTAAGAATTTATTAAAATTAGAAGTTGCAAATAGAATTGTGAAAGACCAAATGATCAAAAAATAACGAATTTCCTTTTTATTAACATGCTTTATCCATTTTATTAATATTGGAATAAATAGATATAAACCAAGAAGTGTATAAATAAACGACAGATGATATTGGCTTCCGTGTAAGAGTTTATTAATTAAAAGGTTTAAAAATTCAAAAAACTCATAAGACTTGCTACCAAGAATAAAAGCGTCATAGAAAACATAAATTAAGCTCCAAAAAATAAAAGGAGGTAATATTCTAAGAACACGCTTACTTAAGAAATCGTTTAATTGATAATCTTTATCTAATAAAAGGGCTCCGGAAATCATAAAAAAACAGGAACAGAAAATCTAACAATACTATCATAAATGTTTCCAGTTTGCCAAGTTAATAACGGCAATTTATTGTATTTGTATAATATTGGAGCAGCAATATTTAGAAATATTACTGAAATAGTAGCAATAGCTCGTTAATTTGTAATCCAAAAAACATTCTTTTTTGTCATAATAGGTGTGTTTTGTTTTTTATAAAATCAAGATGGATAGTGTCAAAGACCAAGAATGCATTATCGAGTTCTATTTACTAAACCATAATTTATAAACTATCATCTATCAAATTTACTACAAAAACATAAAATAGCACTACCTTTGCAGCTTAATAAAAAGAGATAGCCTAGATAGTTAGAGTTTATCTCATAAACTAAATCTATGTCATTCAAATTATTGGGCCTTTCTGAGCCTATACTAAAAGCAATTAGTAAAAAAGGATATACTACACCTTCTCCTATTCAAGCAAAAGCAATTCCACCAGTTTTAGATGGTTACGATGTTTTGGCATCTGCACAAACAGGTACTGGAAAAACCGCTGGTTTTACCTTGCCAATGCTTCACATTTTAAGCGAAAACCCAAAAGAAAAATTTAGACCTATTCGTGCGTTGGTATTAACACCAACAAGAGAATTAGCAGCACAAGTGTATGCTAATGTTAAGGAGTATAGCGAATTTTTAAATTTACGTAGTGCAGTTATTTTTGGTGGTGTAAACCAAAAGCCTCAAGTATCTAATATTAGAAATGGAGTAGACATATTGGTTGCAACACCAGGACGTTTGTTAGATTTGGTAAACCAAGGACACATTTCACTTAAGCGTATAGAAATATTTGTATTAGATGAAGCAGATAGAATGCTTGATATGGGTTTTTTACGCGATATAGAACGTGTGATGAAACTAATGCCTGACAAAAGACAAAATTTAATGTTTTCGGCTACGTTCTCTAAAGACATTAAAAAATTAGCATATACAATACTTAAAAACCCTGTACAGGTAGAAGCAACACCTGAAAATACTGCTGTAGAAGCAATTTCTCAAAAAGTATACAGAGTCGCTAAAGGTTTAAAAACAGGACTAATAATTAAATTAATTTCTGAAGGTAATTGGAAGCAAGTTTTGGTGTTTACTAGAACTAAACATGGAGCTAACAATTTAACAAAAAAGATGATAGCTTCAGGTATTTCTGCTGCAGCCATTCATGGAAATAAAAGTCAAGGTGCAAGAACTAAAGCTTTAAAAGGTTTTAAAGAGGGTACAGTACGCGTTATGGTTGCTACAGATATTGCAGCACGTGGATTAGATATTCCTTTATTACCACATGTTATTAATTTTGAAATTCCAAATGTTTCTGAAGATTACGTTCATAGAATTGGAAGAACAGGAAGAGCAGGAGCAAATGGAGTTGCTATTTCTTTTGTGAGTGCAGATGAAACTACTTTTTTAAGAGATATTGAAAAGCTAATAGGAGAGAGGTTACCAGTTGAGGTTTTAGAAGGATTTGAACCAGATCCAAATGCATCTACTAAACCAATTAAACCAGGTCAAAACAGGCAACCAAGAAATAAAGCTAAAAGTTCTGGTAAAGGCTCTGGAGAGAGAACTAAAGGAAATACTGATTCTAGAAATGGAGGAAGAAGCCGAAGTAATAATAAGAGTAGAAGTTCTAGTAACGATAGACGTTCTGGTGGAGAAAGACGATCTAGAAGCTAAACAAATGACCTCAATTTTAAAAAATAAAATAATTGAAGTGTGCAATGCAAAAATTGCAAAAAAATGAGATAGTGTAGGACTCTCTTTTTATGCTTTCTTTAAAAACAAGAACGATAACCCAAAGTTATTAATGGAAGCAGCAACTTGGTGGATAGAAAAACACCAACTAGATCACTTTGAAAAAGCAGTGAAAATTAAGAAAATGATTGAAAGTATATAATGGAATTTCAACCAAATAATCCGCTTCATGGTATAAAGCTAGAAAAAATCATTACAGATTTACAAGCGCACTATGGTTGGGAATATATGGGATATAATATAAAAATAAAGTGCTTTACAGATAATCCATCTATAAAATCTAGTTTAAAATTTTTACGTCGTATGCCTTGGGCTCGAACTAAGGTTGAGACTATGTATTTAGAGTATTTAAAGAAAAACAATGGATAGTTATTCTATAAATCCAATTGTCTTAAGCCTTCATAAACTATAATACTCACTGCGTTAGCTAAGTTTAGACTTCTAACATGATCGCTATATAAAGGGATTTTAAATAATTTATCAGCATTATTTTCTGTTATAGATTTTGGTAATCCTTTAGATTCTTTTCCAAAGACCAAAAACAAGTCTTCGGTATAATTAATATCCCAATGTTTTTTTGTGCCATGGCTAGACAAGAAAACCATTTTTTCAGTTTTATTTTTGCTAAAAAATTCTTCAATATTTTCGTAATAATGTAAGTTAAGATGTTGCCAATAATCTAAACCAGCTCTTTTTAACCTTACATCTGTAATCTCAAAACCAAATGGTTTTACTAAATGTAGATTAGAGCCGGAAGCTAATGCAAGTCTTCCAATGTTTCCTGTGTTGTTTGGTATTTCGGGTTCTATTAATACAATGTTAAGAGGCATTTTTAAATAGGAGTTTTATAATAATTAAACGAATTAAAAGCATCCATGGAAAACCATGTATTACCACATCTAGCTAATCTTTAAGCTGCATGCTTTTTGCACCACCTAAAATCCATTTAAGTTTTCCCCAAAGATGAGGTTCTGGAAAAAATGGCGCTAAGCCCAAAGTAAGACAGAGAAGTAAAATAATTTTATAATCGTTTAAAAGTTTCAATACTTTTTAGTTTATTATGTTTTTTGTAAAATAATCAATTTTATTTAAACCATTTTTAGTTAAATGTTTAATAAATGCAGATCCAATAATAGCGCCTTTAGCAAATTCTGTAGCTAGTACCACATAAATCTATTGCATTAAAACTAGATAAATCTACTGGAATACATAATTCTAAAAGCGCATCTCGAAAACCTTGAAGCTCCCCTAAAGTGATACTTCTCATCATGAAAACAGTTAGAAAAGATGCAATTTGACTTTGGTTGTATTTAGCTTCAGATATGTTTACTAAAACATTTCTAGCTTCTTCACTGGAGATGTTTTTGTGATTTATTAATCTATTTAGTATCTGTTTCATATTAATTATTAATCCAGTTTTCTAAAATTTGTTTTCCTTTTGGTGTTAAAACACTTTCTGGGTGATATTGTACACCTCTAACATCGTATATTCTATGTCTTAGCGACATTATTTGACCGTTTTCATCTAATGATGTAGCCACTAATTGTTCTGGTAGATTTGTGTCTACTACCCAAGAATGGTAACGCCCTACCTCAATAATTTTGTTCATATTATTAAACAAATATTCATTGTCAACAGTAATATTTACATGAGTAGCTACACCATGAAATACAGTGTCGAGGTTAATTAATTTGCCACCAAAAACTTCTGCAATAGCTTGTTGTCCTAGGCAAACTCCAAGAATGCTTTTAGTTGCTGCATATTTTTTTATTATTGCTTTTAGCAATCCAGCTTCATCAGGAATTCCTGGGCCTGGAGATAATACTATTTTATGGAACGCATTAACCTCTTCTATATCTAGTTTGTCGTTTCGCTTTACGGTTACTTCACAATTTAAGTCTTCTAAATAGTGTACTAAGTTGTAAGTAAAACTGTCGTAATTATCTATTACTAATACTTTCATATTAAATGTCTTTAGCTAATTCTATAGCTTTAGTTAATGCTCCTAATTTATTGTATACTTCTTGTAATTCGTTTTCTGGATTAGATTTAGATACCAATCCTGCACCAGCTTGCCAATGTAGTTCGTGATTTTTACTTAAAAAAGTTTTTATCATTATTGCATGGTTATAATTACCATTAAAATCCATAAAACCTATAGCTCCACCATAAAACGCACGACTTGTTTTTTCGTATTTTTCAATTAGTTGCATGGCTCTGTGTTTAGGTGCTCTACTTAAAGTTCCAGCAGGAAAAGTATCTGCTAAGATTTTTTTAAAATTTGTGTAAAGGCTAAAAGTTTTCATAATGTGATAAAAAAAAAAGGCTTGTCGTGATAGACAAGCCTTTTGTATGTTAATTAAATATACTTAAGAGTTAATTCACGAATTGATTTTTCAAGACGTCCACCACCAAGTATTATTTAAAGTTGTTTTCATAGTTTTTCCGCGAAAGCGTTAATATTATAGTAAAGCTCAAATATAGAAATCAAATTTCAACTTTCAAATTAATTTTAACGTAAATATTTGTTAAAAGAAGTTTGTAAATAACTGGCGGTTGTTATTTTTATAAAATGAAAAAATATTTTTTACTAATATTGGTCTTATTTTTTTCTTGTAAACAAGAAAAAAATAGCACTGAAATTATTAAGACTGATGAGACTACAGTTGAAAATTTAATATTGAAAGTATATGATTATAATGGTCTTGAACCGTTATTAAATATAAATGACGATAAAATTTATGTTGTTAATTTTTGGGCAACCTGGTGCGCACCTTGTGTTAAGGAGTTGCCTTATTTCTAAGCTTTAAATAAAGAATATCAATCTAAAAATGTAGAAGTTGTTTTAGTAAGTTTAGATTTCCCAAAACAGTACGAAAAAAAACTAAAACCTTTTATTATTAATAATAACTTAAAATCTAAGGTAATTGCTCTAAACGATGTAGATTCGAATACTTGGATACCTATGGTTAGTAAAGATTGGTCTGGAGCTATACCTGCAACATTAATTTATAAAAATGATAAAAGAGCGTTTTACGAAAAATCTTTATACTTAGAGGAATTAAAAACTGAAGTCAATAAATTTTTAAATTAAAATATTATGAAAAAAATAGTAAAATTAATATTGCTTATTGCAATAACCTTTAGTGTTTGGTCTTTTACAAAAGCCAAAAAAACAGTAGATAATGGTTACAAAATTGGAGATGTAGTAAAAGACTTTAAGTTGGAGAATATAGATGGGAAAATGGTTTCTCTGCAGATTTTAAAGATGCAAAAGGTTACATAATTACATTTACATGTAATACTTGTCCATATGCAGTAGCTTATGAAGATAGAGTAGAGGGTTTAAATAAAATGTATGTTGCAAAAGGTTACCCAGTAATTGCAATCATGCCTAATAATGTTAAAGTAAAGCCAGAGGATGGAATGAAGTATATGAGAGAACGTGCTAAAGAAAAAGGCTTCACTTTTCCTTATTTAATAGATGAAGGACAACATGTTTATCCTCAATTTGGAGCAACTAAAACACCTCATATTTATGTAGTACAAAAAGCAGAAAAAGGAAATGTAGTTAAATATATTGGTGCTATTGACGATAATTTTCAGAATGCTGAGGAGGTTAAAAATAAATATTTAGAAGATGCTGTTAATGCATTGTTAGATGGAAATGATATAGATGTAACCGAAACAAAAGCAATTGGATGTTCTATTAAAACATAAAAAAACAAAGTTTTTTAAAGAAATTAACCTGAAGTTGTAACACTTCAGGTTTTTTTTCGTCTATATCTTAAGGAAACGTTAATTTTATTAACTTTGTACCCTAAAAAAAGATAATGGCAGATTTAACACAAGAGCAATGGGCTCAACAACTTAAAGCAGATGATAATGCTTTTATATTAGACGTTAGAACAGAAGAAGAGGTAAAGGATGGTTTTATACCAGAGGCTAAGAATCTTAATATTTTTAAAGGCCAGGCCTTTATTTATGAATTAGAAGCGCTTGATAAAAGCAAAAATCACTATGTATACTGCAAAGCAGGAGGCAGAAGTGCTCAAGCTTGTGCAATTATGAATCAATTAGGATTTGAAAATGCTTATAATCTACTAGGTGGATTTTCAGAATGGACAGGTGAAGTAGACCGATAGTCTTTATAAAAACCAATTAATCAATCAAAAATAATTATCATGAAAAAATCAACAATACTATTTATTCTAATATTTGCTCTAGGTGTTTTTAGTTGTTCTAAAGAGACAGAAGGAAGCATAACAGTAGTTTCGATAGAAGAAATGGAAACATTAATAGATTTAGAAAATGTACTGTTGGTAGATGTTAGAACTCCTGAAGAGCATACTAAAGGACATATTTCTAATTCACAAAATATAGATTTTAATTCGCCTACTTTCAATAAAGATATTGCTGTTTTAGATAAAGAGAAACCAGTGATCTTATATTGTCAAAAAGGTGGTAGAAGTGCAAAATGTGCAGAAAAAATGTTAAAAGCTGGCTTTAAAAAAATCTATGATTTAAAAGGCGGGTTTTCAGAGTGGCAACATGTTGATTTAGATATCTAAAACTTAAGGTTCTGTCGCATCTGCTAAAATTAAGCATCAAGTTTTAAACTAATTTAATTTTTTAAGAAGCTAATGATATAAACGATTTGTAGGTTGAACTTTCAGGGTTCACCAGTTGATTTTTCTTTATCATTCTAACTACTTCTATTCCTGATATGGTTCTCTTTGCTGATTCAAATTCTTTAAAACCTAGACCTAGCA
>NZ_JASJHV010000084.1:0-8034 GCF_037625555.1 Lacinutrix sp. | reverse complement strand
GATTTAAAAGCAGGATTACAACATAAAAATATTAACTTAGAACTCATTACACCTTCTGTAAGTGCTTTTCATGTAGATAGTCGCTCGCTTAAAATAAACGTAGAAGTTGTTAATAAAGAATTAGCACCAAGATACTGTGGTGTTACAATATCTGGAGTTAAAGTTGCAGAATCTCCTTCTTGGATGCAACACAGGTTAAAAGCCATAGGACTTGCACCAATAAATAATATTGTAGATGCTACTAATTATGTTTTACACGAATTAGGTCAACCATTACATGCTTTTGATGCTAACAAAATAACAGACAATAAAATTGAAGTTAAAACTGTTGCCAAAGGCACAAAATTTACAACTTTAGATGGTGTTGAACGTGAGCTACATGAAGACGATTTAATGATCTGCGACACTAAGAAACCGCTATGTATTGCAGGTGTTTTTGGAGGTTTAGACTCTGGAGTTACAGAAAACACAACAAATATATTTATAGAAAGTGCCTACTTTAATCCAGTAAGCGTTAGAAAAACTGCTAAACGTCATGCATTAAACACAGATGCTTCTTTTAGATTTGAGCGTGGTATAGATCCAAACATTACAGAGTATGCCTTAAAACGTGCTGCTATTTTAATTAAAGAAGTTGCTGGAGGTGAGATTACAAGTGACGTATCAGATGTATATTCTACAAAAATTGAAGACTTTCAAGTACATATCTCATTCGAGAAGGTAGCAAAACTTATAGGTCAAGAAATACCTAAAGAAACAATAAAAGACATTTTATCTTCTTTAGAAATTAAAGTAAATAACGTCACTGAAACAGGTTTAGGTTTAACAATTCCTGCTTATAGAAACGATGTACAACGTGAAGCTGATGTTATAGAAGAAATACTTCGCGTTTATGGTTACAATAATATAAAAACTACTACTAAGCTTAATGCTTCTATTTCTAATTCTTCAAAATTTGAAGATTATAAATTACAAAATGTGATTGGTAACCAATTAGCTTCTCAAGGTTTCTATGAGATTATGGCTAATTCACTAACAACACCAAATTATGTTTCACTAAGTGAGCAATTAAAAGAAGAACATAACATTACTATGTTAAATCCGTTAAGTAACGACTTATCGGTAATGAGACAATCGTTATTGTTCTCTGGATTAGAAGCCGTTTCTTATAATATTAACAGAAGACGTAGTGATTTAAAGTTTTTTGAATTTGGAAAAACATATCACAATTATAGTAGCACTCGTGAAGAACACAAACACCTTACCTTATTTGTAACAGGAAATAAAACCCAAGAAAGTTGGACTTCTTCTCAACAAAAAGGTGATTTCTTTTATTTAAAAGGCACAATTAAAGCTGCCTTAGAGCGCTTAGGTGTTTCGCGTTACAGATCTACTGCAACTAAAAACGATGTGTTTTCTGAAGGCATGCAATACAACCAAGGTAAAACGGTTTTAGTAGATTTTGGTATTGTAAAAACAAAAATCACAAAGCATTTTGGCATTAGCCAAGATGTTTTATTTGCAGATTTTAATTGGGATAATATTATTGAAGTTGCAGAACGGAATAAAATTAAGTTTACTGCCATTCCTAAATATCCTGAGGTTAGACGTGATTTTGCTTTATTATTAGATAATAACGTAACTTTTGAGGACATACACACTATTGCAAAACAAACAGAGAAACAACTACTAAAAAACGTGAGTTTATTTGATGTTTACCAAGGTAAAAACTTACCTAATGGCAAAAAAAGTTATGCAGTAAGTTTTATGTTTCAAGATGAGCACAAAACACTTACAGATAAAGTTGTAGATAAAATAATGAATAAGCTTCAAAGTAATTTTGAAAATAAACTAGGAGCTGAATTAAGATGAAATGAAGTTTTTAAAACCTCTTTTATTTGTCATTATTGTATGCTGTTCTTGTAATTTTAATGAAAAGGTTGCAGAAATGAAGAAGATAGATAATGATCTTGAAACACATTTTGAACATGAAGATATAAATGTAAATATTAGTTGGGGAACCGAAGAAGAAAACAATAATATTACTGTTAAATTCTATAAATATCCCATATTAACTATAGAATATTCTAAACTAAAGAAAACTTCTAATGAAGTTATTGATCGTTTAATTACTAAAAACCCTAAATTTCAGGATTTATACTATATTGAGGTAAAATTCACAGAAGAAATAGAATCTGATGACATTTCTTCTTTTACTAGTTTTAAAAGAAACGACCTCTATTACTAGTTAAAATAATAATCTAATAAATTGTAATTCACCATGGAAAATCAAACACCTAAAAAAAGTATATTTATTTTAGTTTCTGGACTAATATTTTCAGGACTAGGAAGCTACATTGTTTACAAACACTTTTTCGAAGATGAAACTGTTAGCACTATGAGACTTGTACTTGCTATCGCTATGGTTGGTTATGGAGCTTATAGGCTTTATAATTATTTTGGTTCAGAGTAGAGTTTTTAATTCTCTTAAAATAAACATAAACTACTGCAGCTCGTGTAAAGCATTGCTATTTATTTCGTATATTTAAGTATAACCTTTAACACTTATAGCTATGACAGATTCTAATTATATAAAAATTTACACAGGAGGAACTATAATTGTTCAATTAATAAAACAACGCTTAGAAGCTGCCGGAATTAATCCAGTAATTAAAGACGAAACCGAGTCTGGACGATTAGCCGGTTTTGGATCTGCTTTAATTTCGCAACCTGAAATATATGTACACGAAAGCGAGACAGATACAGCTGTTCGTATAGTTGAAGTTGTAAGAAGTGAAATGGAAGCTTAAAATCTAAGCTGTTTTAATAGATACTTATTTTTTTAAAAAACTAAAAGCCTCATAAAATCATAGATTTTATGAGGCTTTTATATGATACAAATAACAACTTATGCCGTTACAGCATACATTTTCTCTCTCTGCTCTTTAATAGTTGGGTTTTGCATGTACTCATCAAATGTAGTATATCTGTCTATGACTCCGTTTGGAGTTAACTCTACTACTCTATTACCAACAGTTTGTGCAAACTCGTGATCGTGAGTTGTAAATAAAACTGTTCCTTTAAAATTCTTTAAAGAATTATTAAAAGCTGTAATACTTTCTAAATCTAAATGGTTTGTAGGCTCATCTAATTGTAAAACGTTGGCTCTTGTCATCATCATTCGAGATAACATACAACGCACTTTTTCTCCTCCAGATAAAACTGAAGACTTCTTAAAAGCTTCCTCTCCACTAAAAATCATTTTACCTAAAAAACCTCTAATGTTTACTTCTTCTCTTTCCTCTTCTGTTTGAGCCCATTGACGTAACCAATCTATTAATGTTAAATCGTTTTCAAAAAAGCTACTGTTGTCTAATGGAAGGTAAGATTGAGTAGTTGTAACTCCCCAAGCAAATTTACCAGATTCTGCTTTTAAGTTTTTGTTTAATATTTGATAAAAAGCTGTAGTTGCTCTAGAGTCTCTAGAGAACAGAACAACTTTATCTCCTTTATTTAAGTTTAAATCTATGCATTTAAATAGTATTTCTCCATCTAATGAAGCCGATAAGCCTTCTACATTTAATATTTGATCTCCTGCTTCTCTATCACGCTCAAAAATAATAGCCGGATAACGACGACTAGTACGTCTAATATCTTCAATGTTTAGTTTATCAATCATCTTTTTTCTACTTGTAGCTTGTTTACTTTTTGCTACGTTGGCAGAAAAACGACGAATAAACTCTTCTAATTCTTTCTTTTTATCTTCGGTTTTCTTGTTTTGCTGGGCGTGTTGTCTTGCTGCTAATTGAGAAGACTCATACCAAAACGTATAGTTACCAGAGAAGTGTGTTATTTTTCCAAAATCTATATCACTTATATGTGTACATACAGCATCTAGAAAGTGTCTATCGTGAGACACTACTATAACACAGTTATCGTAATTAGCTAAAAAATTTTCTAACCAAGAAATGGTTTCATAATCCAAATCATTGGTAGGTTCATCCATAATTAACACATCTGGATTTCCAAAAAGTGCTTGTGCTAGAAGTACACGTACCTTTTGCTTTCCATCAAGATCTCCCATTAGGTTATAATGAACATCGTCTTTAATACCTAAGTTCGACAACATTGCTGCAGCATCACTATCTGCATTCCAACCATTCATTTCTTCAAATTGTACCTGAAGCTCTCCAATTTTTTCAGCATTTTCATGTGTATAATCTGCATAAAGAGCATCTATTTCAGATTTTAATTTATATAAAGGTTTATTTCCTTTTAATACGGTTTCTAAAACAGTGTCTTCATCATGCTTGTTGTGATCTTGTGTTAAAACAGACATACGTTTTCCTGTTTCCAAATGTACACTACCAGAATTCGCTTCTTGCTGACCTGAAATTATTTTTAAAAACGTTGATTTCCCTGCTCCATTGGCGCCAATAATTCCGTAACAATTTCCATTATTAAAAGTTGTGTTTACTTCGTCGAAAAGCACGCGTTTACCAAATTGTACCGAAAGATTTGAAACTGATAACATGTATTTTATTTATTTTTAACTCAGATGATTTTTATCCTTTTCAATATCGTTTTTTACAACAATAAACTCAGCACTAATACTCCTTGACATAAAAGCGCTTTTAAGCTTTTGCAAAAGTAAATAATATCTTCCGTTTGAAAAAACAAAACCTCTGTTATATATAGTTGCGCAATAGCCTTAATACTAAATAATTAACTTATTTTATTTTCAATTTAACAACGCATTAACACCTCTGCACGAATACAAAACATAAATTTGTTTATTAAACTATAGTTTTTGGTTTTTTATGAAATCTAATTTTTTATTTCTTTTTGTAATATTAATAGTATGTCTAACATCTTGTAAAAAAGATAATGAAGACACTTCATCAGGCAAAGCCTATTTTGGAGGAGAAATTATAAACCCAAATAGTAAAACTCTTTATATTATAAAATCTGGTGTTACTATAGACACTATTTACATTAATAACAACAATAGGTTTTCATATACTTTTACAGATTTTGAGCCTGGTTTGTTTGGTTTTTTTGACGGTAAAGAATACCAAAATTTCTTAATAGAACCTAACGATAGTTTAATGTTACGTTTAAATACTTTAGATTTTGATGAGTCTTTGGTATTTACTGGTAAAGGTGCTAAAGAGAATAACTTTTTAATAGAAATGTATTTGCTAAACGAAAAAGAAGATGATAAAATTCTTGGTTTAGGTCAAAAAACAGCTGAAGAGTTTGATAGCATTTATAGGCTTTCAAGAGATAATAAACTGGAAAAATTAAAACGTTTTAGATTAAAATATGAAACTACAAAATTGTTTGATGAAATTTCTGAAGCTATTATAAACTACGAATATTATGCACACAAAGAACTTTATCCTTTAGCTAATTATAAAATATCTGTATTAGATGCCTTCGAGAATCTTCCAGAAGACTTCTATAATTATAGAGAAAAAATAGATTATAACAATGAAGCCTTAAAGGAGTGCAGCCCATATCTCTCCTTTTTAAGATTTCATTTTAATAATCTTGCTTTACAAAACCATTTTAAACACTCTAAAGATAGTGTTTATGATAGATTAGACTTACATTACAACTTAGATAAGCTTAAACTAATTGATAACACTGTAAGTAATGAAGATATTAAAAACGACCTATTAAGATATGTTATGAGCCAATTTGTAAATATCTCTAAAAATACAGAGGATTACGATGAAATGCTTCAGTCTTTTAAATCTAAAAGTACCAATACTAAAGATATTGAAATGGCTACGAATTTTGTGAGTTCATACAAAAAACTAAAACCAGGAAATAAAATACCTATTGTTAAATTACTTAACAAAAACGAAAAGGAAATTAGTATTTACGAGTTAATAAAAAAACCAACCATTATATATTTCTGGTCTAAAAACAATAAGAATCAATTAATATCTTCTCATAAACGCGCTAAAGAGCTAAACGTTAAATATCCAGAGTTTCATATTGTAGCAATAAATATTGACTCTATTTCTTACGAAGAACAGGTAAATGTTTTAAAACATTACGATGTAAGAATAGAAAACGAATATCGCTTTAAAACACCAATACAATCTAGAGAAACACTTTCTGTAAAGCCAATATTAAAAGTAATTATACTCAACAAAAAAGGTGAAATTGTAAATGCAAAAGCAAATATGTTTAATATTACTTTTGAGCAAGAGCTGCTTGGCTTACTTAATCAATAAGTATTAAATATTAGTTTATAAAAAAAGCTCCTGAAAATTAATTTTCAGGAACTTTTTTTATATTAAAGATTAAGTTATAATGTTTTAGATTCCTTTTTTATAATCTGCTAAAAACTTAGCTAAACCAATATCTGTAAGTGGATGTTTAAGTAAACCTTCTATAGAACTTAAGGGTCCTGTCATGACATCTGCACCTAATTTAGCACAATCAATAACGTGCATTGTATGGCGAACAGAAGCTGCAAGAATTTGGGTTTCGAAAGCGTAATTATCGTAAATATGTCTAATTTCAGCAATCAGGTTTAAACCATCTGTAGAGATATCATCTAAGCGTCCAATAAATGGAGACACATAAGTAGCACCTGCTTTTGCTGCTAGTAAAGCTTGTCCAGGAGAAAACACTAACGTTACATTTGTTTTTATACCTCTGTCGCTAAAGTATTTACACGCTTTAATACCATCTTTAATCATTGGTAATTTTACAACAATTTGTTCATGTAGTTCTGCAAGCGCTTCACCTTCCCTAACCATACCCTCAAAATCTGTTGCAATAACTTCTGCACTCAAATCTCCAGACACTAAATTGCAGATATCTAAATAATGTTTTAAAATATTATCTGTGCCTGTAATACCTTCCTTAGCCATTAAAGATGGATTTGTTGTTACACCATCTAAGATACCTAAATCTTCGGCTTCTTTAATTTGAGCAAGGTTTGCTGTGTCTATAAAAAATTTCATGCGCTTGTTTTATTTTTTAAATTCTTTTAATAATAATACGAAGTTACAATTTAACTTAAGCTAGAAGAAAAAATGATATGAAATGATATTAACATTTAGAAAATGCTTTAAAACAATACTAACCTTAAGATACTTAATTAGTAAATAATGCTAGAACTTATAATGGTTAATCAGCATCTTTTCATAAACCTTGTCTGGCAATAAAAACTTCAATACAATAGAAAATTTCTGCATAAAAGCACCAACTTTATAATGTGTTTTAGGTTTTTTAGTATTAATAACTTTTAATACCGTTTTAGCAACAGCAATTGGGTCGTTACTTTTATTTACATGCGCATCTATATCATTTAATACACTTCCATACTTTTGGTATGGAGAGTTTATATCTAAAGGTGCATGAAATCTTCCTGCAGCAATGTTGGTAGCAAAATCGCCAGGCGCAATATTTGCCATATTAATATTAAAATCTTTAATCTCAATTCTAAAAGCTTCGGTTAACAGCTCTAAAGCACCTTTACTTGCACTATAAATGCCACGATATGGCAATCCCATAAAACCAGCTATTGAAGTAATGTTAAGTATTAGTCCGCTATTTTGCTTTCGCATTTGTGGTAAAACGGCCTTGATTACATTTATAGGTCCAAAAAAATTAGTATCGAAGTTATTTTGAATTTCAGCTTCTGGGATTTCTTCAATTGGTCCAGTAATACCAACACCTGCGTTATTAATAAGTACATCTAATTTACCTTCTGCAGCAATCACTTCCGCAACAGCGTTAGTAATAGAATTTACATTTTTTACATCTAAACCCACTATTTTAAAAGGATGGTTAGTGTATTTTTTAGGACTTCTACTTGTACCATAAACAGTAAAACCATGTTGTTTTAAGTACTCACCAATAGATTTTCCTATTCCTGAAGATCCTCCTGTAATTAATATAACCTTAGACATAATTGTGTTGAATTATTAAAACCAAAAATACAAAATTAAAGTGAAGACTATTACGAGACTTTTGGGTACAAAAAAAGGCAAGCTACCTACATCACAC